>JBQTIW010000078.1:0-8572 GCA_052387735.1 Gemmatimonadaceae bacterium | reverse complement strand
CACGACGAGCGCGAGCGTCAGCCACAGCGGCACTCGCAACGGCGAATCGCGCGCCGCGGACGCCGTGCCCAGGCGCAACGCGACCAGTCCCTCGACGCGGTGGGACTCGGCGTCGGCAAACCGTCCGAACGCCTCGCCACCCAGCCACGCATCCTCCCACCCACGCCGCCGAATCTCCTCGCGCCAGCTGGGACTGCGGACCATGTCGGAGACGACGCGTTCCAGACTCGCGCGCTGGAGCGGCCGCAAACCGGGCGGTGCCAGAACGCCGCGCCAATTGCTCAATACGACGTCGACCCCCGCCTCCCGCAGCGTGGGCGCAGCCCATCCGTCGACTCGCTCCGGCGCCGACACGGCGAGGACGCGCACCTGCCCCGCTCGCGCGAGATCGGCGAACTCGCCAAGTCCGGAGACGCCCGCCGACACCTGTGCGCCGAGGAGTGCGGTCTTGGCCTCGCCGCCACCGGAGAAAGCGACGTAGTTCACGCGTCGTGGGTCGACCCCGCTCGCCCGCGCGATGAGGTCGACGAGGATCTGATCAGTCCCGCCCGCCGACCCGCCGCCCCACGAAATGGCGCCGGGATTCCCGCGGAACGCCGAGAGCAGATCACCTAACGTACGGTATGGCGATCCGCGCGGGACGGCCACGGCCTCGTACTCACCGACGAGGCGGGCGATCGGGGTCGCATCGTTGAGCGTCACCGGGGAGGCGTTCTGCACGACGCCGCCGACCATAACGAGTCCGGTCACGAGCAGCGCCGCCGGATCGCGCCGGCGACCCGACACGAAGCGCGCCAGGCCCACGGTGCCCGCGGCGCCCGGGATGTTCTCCACCTGCACCCGAGGGACGATGCCTTCCGCCTCCAGCACCCGCTGCATCGTGCGCGCGAGTTGATCCCATCCACCGCCGGGAGCCGCTGGTGCCACGATCGTGAGCGCGGTTGGGCTCTGCGCCTCGAGGGTCGTGGCGGCGAGTATCAGCACAACGAGCCTGTTCATGGCCCGGCCAATATGAGGGCGCCATGCCACACACGCGAGCGCGTGGCTGGCGCGTCGTGTGCGATCGCATTCAATTGCGGGCGCACGCGCGGGAGTACGACTGGCTCCACATGCAACTGGCAGACGCCTTCGACTACTCATTCATCACGAACCGCAACGAGCTCGCCCTCGAGATCGAGGATGCGTCCGGCGTTCGTGCGTTGTCATTCGGCGAACTGGATGATCGCAGCAATCGGCTTGCCCGTCACCTGCGCGCGCGCGGCGTCACGCGTGGGGACCGGATCGGCGTCTACCTCTCCAACCGCCTCGAGTTCATCGATCTCTTCATCGCCTGTATCAGACTCGGCGCGATCCTGGTGCCGATCAATGTTCTGTATCGCGACCGCGAGATCGCACACATCGTCGGCGACGCCGAACCGCTGGCGGTGGTCACGACGCGTGAGGCGTTCGTCCACTTTCGCGACGGCGTGACGCTGTGGGATGTGGACGAGCTCTCCGCGCGCGCAGCGGAAGAGTCCCCGGAGCGCGTGCGTGTCGCGCTGCACGTCGAGACACCGGCCGCGTTGGTCTACACCTCGGGAACAACCGGTCGAAGCAAGGGAGCGATCCTCACGCACATGAACTTCGTCGTCAACGCGGCCAACCTCATCGCCTGCTGGCGGATCGACGCGGCTGACCGATACCTCGCTGTCCTGCCCCTCTTTCACGTCCATGGACTCGGCAACGGGGTGGTGTCGTGGCTCATGAGCAGCTGTCGCATGCGGCTGGTCGAACGGTTCGAGGCACAGCGTGCCGCCGAGCTGTTCACAACGTTCGGGCCAACGCTGTTCTTTGGTGTGCCGACGATGTACGTCCGGCTGCTGGAGCTTCCGGCGGACGTGGCGCGCACGATCGGTCAGCGCATGCGCCTCTTTGTGTGCGGATCGGCGCCGTTGCCGGCCCAGGTGCTCGAAGCATTTCGTGAGCGGTTCGGCCACACGATCCTCGAGCGCTACGGCATGAGCGAGACGCTCATGAATCTGAGCAATCCCTACGAGGGCGAACGGCGCCCGGGTTCGGTGGGACATCCGCTGCCCGGCATCTCGGTGCGCATCGCCGGACCCGACGGCACGGAGGCCGGTACCGACGTCGTGGGCGAACTGCTCGTGCGAGGGCCTAACGTGTGTGCCGGCTATTGGCGCCGCCCCGACGCCGATGCCGCCGCCTTCGTGGACGGATGGTTCCGCACCGGTGATCTGGCCGAGCGGAGCGCTGACGGTTACTACACGCTCCGCGGGCGGATGTCGGACCTCATCATCTCCGGCGGATTCAACATCTACCCCAGGGAGATCGAGGAAGTGCTCGCCGAGTGTCCGGGGATTCGGGAGGCGGCGGTGGTGGGGATGCCCGATGAGAAACGGGGCGAGGTGCCGGTGGCCTACCTGGTGAGCGACACGCCGCTCGACGACCAGGTCCTCGAGCGACATTGCCGCGGCCAGCTGGCGTCGTTCAAGGTGCCGCGCGGCTTCGTGCGCGTGGACGCGCTCCCGCGAACCGCGTTAGGCAAGATCCAGAAGCACCTGCTGCCGCCCTGGACACCTCCGAGATGAGTCCCGCCATCGTTTCGCTCGCAGCACTCGGCGGCGCGCTGGTGCTGTCGATGACGTCGCGCATCAACGTGGGCTGGGTCGCGATGGCGGCGGCGTGGATCATCGGCGTGTACGTAGCCGGAATGCGGCCTGACGCCGTGATGAGCGGATTCCCGGTCTCGCTCTTTCTCACCCTCGCCGGCGTGACCCTGCTGTTCGCCATCGCCGAAACCAATGGGACCCTGGAGATCCTCGCCCACCGGTCGCTCGCCCTGGTTCGCGGGCGCGCGCGGTTGGTGCCCCTCCTCCTCTTCGTGATCGCCTGCACGCTGTCGTCTGTTGGCCCTGGTGCGATTTCCGCCGTCGCCTTGCTCATCCCGCTCGCCATCGTGGTCGGTGATCGCGCGGGGCTCTCACCGCTCCTCACCTCGCTGATGGTGACCAACGGTGCGAACGCCGGCAACCTCTCGCCTGTTTCCAGCGTCGGCGTCATCGCCAACTCCAGGATGGCGGAGGCGGGACTGCCCGGGCACGAGCTCAAGGTGTGGTTTGCCAGCTTCGCCGCGCATGCGTTGGTGTCGATCGTTGCCTACCTGCTGTTCGGTCACCGGAAGCTCACCACCGTCGGCGAGACGTCGGAGGTGGTGCATGAAGCGAGCCTCACCGGCCGTCAGCGCCTCACGGTTGCGGTCGCGATGTTGTGGATCGCTGGTGTCGTGCTGTTCAAACTCAGCCTCGGCCTGTCCGCGTTCGCCGGGGCCACGATCCTGCTGGCGTTCAGCGCGGCGGAGGAGTCCGCGGCGGTGAAGCGGGTGCCATGGGGTGTGATCATGATGGTGAGCGGGGTGACCGTGCTGATCTCCATACTGGAGAAAACCGGGGGGATGGATCTTTTCACGTCGCTGCTGGCGCGTCTTGCTTCGCCGGAGACGGTCAACGGCGTGATCGCCTTCGTGACCGGCCTCATCTCGACGTGGAGCAGCACCTCGGGCGTGGTCCTGCCCTCCTTCCTGCCGACGGTCCCTGGCCTGGTGGAGAAGGTGGGCGGCGGCGACCCGCTGGCGGTGGCGCTGTCGATCAACGTGGGTTCGGCGCTGGTCGACGTCTCGCCACTCTCCACGTTAGGTGCGCTCTGTGTATCGGCGGTCGCCAGTCAGACCGGCCAGCGCAAGCTGTTCAATCGACTAATGATCTGGGGGTTGTCGATGGCAGTGGTGGGCGCAGTGCTATGTCAGGTATTTGCTGGGGCGTTGGCGGAGTTCTAGGCGATAGGCAGTCGTCGACGGGCGGTAGTGGTCGCGAAGACTCTACAGGGCTTCGTCCTCGTCTTCGAACGGGCCAAGCACCAGCTCGTCCCGCGTTGCGCTGTCCATCTCCCAGTCGGGCAGGTGGTCCCGGACCGGGGGCTGAGGCGGATGCAGCATGCGCTGCCGCCAGTCCGTCAACTTCTCCAGCTTCTTCAGCTTCTTGAGCTTTCGTCGCTGCCGCCGCGTGGGCTCCGGCGGATCATCATCCCACTTCGTTTTTCCATTGGCCGCGAGCTGCTCGCGGCGCCGCTCGTGGCGCTCCAGAGCCGCCGCGCTTGCGTCGTACGCCTTGGGGATCACCAGCTCCCGCTCGGCGGGTGACTGCTCCAGCAGTCGCGCCGCGAGTGCCCGCCGCTCGTCCAGCGTGAGGGATGAGATATCGAAGTCCACCGTGATCTTGAGCGTGCGGCGCCGACGCGGGGTCGTGGCGGCGTCCACCTCACCAGCCGCTTTCGCATGGCGCCGCGCGGCACGACGGGCGTCGTTCGCCGTCAGTGCGAGCCCCATGCTCGACGCCTTGTTCCGAATGGCCTTCGGGGTTCGCTTGAGCTCATATGCGATTTGCCGAGTGGACGCCTGCGATCTCGCCAGTCGCACGAGTGATTGCAACTCCGCATCGCTCCAGTAGCTGCGAGAGGCCCGCAGGGGTTTCACGTGATAGGACTTCAGGCGACCTCCCGGGTCAGGAACGTCCGCGACCTGTCAACAAAGTGAGCACGGCTCGCCTGATTGTAACGATTTCAGGCCAGGTTGTACAAAGGGACAGTCCCACAAAGCTTAGATAGTAGGGACCCGAATCAAGAGGATGTTTGAGCGAGCTGCCGGCGCTTTGCACCGCGACGATCTGGCGCGGCAGACCCAACCACCCAAGCGCAGCGACAACAGCGGGGGGGCTCACATGGACGGCGAGTCCACGCGGACCGATGCCGCGTCAGTTCCGAGACGATGGCTTTCCGTTTCATCGATCGACGTTCCGGTTGGTACAGTCGACGTGTCGGTCCCGAACGAGGGCCTTCCGGGTCGATCCATCGATGTTCCGGTCCGGACAGCCGCGGTGTAGCTCGGAGACGATCGCTTGCCGGGTTGATCGATCGAGGTTCTGGTTCGCACAATCACCGTGTCGGATCGAGACGACGGCCTTCCCGGTCGATCAATAAACGTTCCCGTTCTGACACTCGGGTTTCCGGTCCGGAACGATGGCCTGCCGGTTGGTCAATCGACGTTTCCGGTTCGGACAATGAGCTTTCCGGTTCGGACAAGGAGCTTTCCGGTTCGGACAATCACTGTTCCGGTCTCGAGAGATGGCTTTCCCGGTTGGTGAATCGACGTTCGCGTTCAGGCACTCGGGTTTCCGGTTCGGACCGCAGGGTTCCGGTCCGGATCGATCGCTTTCCTGGTTGATCCATCGACGTTCCGGTTCGAACACTCGGGTTTCCGATCCGGACCATCGGCGTTCCGGTTCGGATAGATGGCATTCCTGGTTGAACAATTGATGTTCCGGTCCGCTGAATCGCGAGGTGGTTCTCGCCTCGCGGCGTTTCACCTTCCACCTGGGAGATTGGCTATGCCACGCGCACCACCGTCCTGACCCTCGCGTCAAAAAAACCGACCGTCGCACCACCCGCAGCGCCGAACTCCGCACTCAGAGGTCGGCGTTTTTTTATCCTGCCATCACCATTCGACACACCCAACGACCCATGCATACCAACCAGAAGTTTCGACTTTCGATGTTCCGCCGCGTTCGTGAGCTCCTCGCCAGCGAGCCCGCCACGGCGGCGATCGCCATCCCCGTGGCCGAGCTTGACGGGGTCATCACGCGCTTGAGTGAGTTTGGCGCCCGTCAGGATGAACATCAGCGGCGCCGGCGGGCGCTCACCGCGGCGTTGCAGGAGCAGTCACGCATGCTCCGGCATGACCTGATGCGTCCGGTGGCTCTGGCCGCACGCACCGTGTTTCCCAAGGAGAGCGGCGACGGCGCCACGCTCCGCCAGTCCGTGCGCATGCCGGTCCATCGGGCGGACTACGAGCAGTTGATCGTCACCGCTCGCGGCATGGCGGCGGCCGTGGAAGAACATGCGGCACGGTTCATCGCCGTCGGTCTGCCGCCGGATTTTGTTGGCCGACTCCGCGCGGGGGCCGATGCCCTCGTGGCGGCGGTCGACGCGCGGTCGCAGGAGGAGCAGCGCCG
Organism: Gemmatimonadaceae bacterium; assembly: GCA_052387735.1. GTDB lineage: Bacteria > Gemmatimonadota > Gemmatimonadetes > Gemmatimonadales > Gemmatimonadaceae > RBC101. The sequence goes on along the minus strand of JBQTIW010000078.1, from coordinate 2,510 downwards.
CGTGGCGTCCACGCAGGGAGTGGGGACCGAGGCGCAGCGCGGCCTCGCCGTCGTCCGCCTGCTGAACGCGCTGGTCAAGCCCACGCTGCGCGGGGATCCGGCCCGCGCCGCGGAGTGGGGGAAGGCCATCCGCCTGGCCCGCTCCCCGTCGCCGGTTGCCGTGCCGGTGCTGCCGGTCGTGCCGGTGGCGCCGAACACGTCAAAAACCATTGGCGGTGTGGCTCAGGAGGTGGCCACTGGACCTTCGACGCAGGCGGCGTAGGGAGCACGACCGCTGCCTGTATGTAGTGCGCTCGGGGAACGCTGTGGGAGAGCGGCGCGATTTGCGCTCTCCCGCAGTGCCTGAGAACAAACCTGCAAGTGCAACGTCCCGGGGCCGCCGGGGGGCCACGACACCGGGCTCCTGCTTTTGCAGGAGCACGTGAGCGACTTCTTACTGTGCCGCGGGCCGCAAGTACCGGTCATACCACGCCAGGTACCGCTGCAACCGGTCCTTCTGGTAGCTCGGAAGGGTGATCCCGTGGTTCTGGTTGGGATACACGATCAGCTGCGTATCCACACCTAACGACTTGAGCGCCTGGTACATCTGCTCGCCGCCCGTGATCGGTACGTTGTCGTCGTTCTTGCCGCCGAGGAACAGGGTCGGCGTCGTGATGCGATCGGCGTGATAGAACGGGTACGACACCTTCTCCCACAACTTCGGATTCTTCCACGGGGCACCGAGCTCCGTTTCGTACTGATAGATGTACTGATCGGTGCCGTACATCGTCATCGCCAGCGAGCTCCCCGCACCGCTGGTGGCGGCCTTGAAGCGGGTGTCCGTGGCGATGGTGTAGTTGGTGAGAATCCCGCCATAGCTCCATCCCCCAATGCCGAGCCGGTTGGGATCCGCGACACCCGTGCCAACCATGTGGTCGACCGCGGTGAGGAGATCCTTCACCTCCTTGTTGCCCCAGTCGGCATAGATCGCCTTCTGAAACTCGGCGCCACGGCCGGCACTGCCGCGGTAGTTCACGGCGATCACGGCATACCCGTTGGCCGCGAAGTACTCCCGTTCAAAGGAGAAGGAGTGCTGGTCCTGTCCGTTCGGGCCGCCATGAATGCGCAGCAGCATGGGGAGCGCGCGACCAGGCATGTTCATCGCGGGTCGCACCAGCAGACCGTGGACGATCGTGCTGTCCCTTCCCTTCGCCGCGAAGTCTTCGGTGTTCCCGAGCTGCACCTCGCGCACCCAGGCGTCATTCTGGTGTGACAGGGGCCGCAGCACGCCGTTCTCGAAGGCGAAGACTTCGTTAGGCCGCGCCGCCGTTCCCGCCACCAGGGCCAGCTTGCCACCCGGCCCGTCGGCGATTTCGCCGATGGCTCGACGCCCCTCGAGCAGTCGCTGGATCTGCCCCGATCCCACGTCCACTGTCGCGAGATGCACCGCGCGATCGTCCTGCAGCAGGAACAGGATCGACTTGCCATCCTGGCTCCACGTGGGATCACTCACGGCGCGGTCCAGCGCCAGGGTCAACACGCGCGGTGCGCCGCCGGCGACGGGAATGATCGTCAGCTTGTTGAGGGAGTACGCCGACAGGAGGGGCTCGCTGCCCTGCAGGTAGGCAAGCTGACTTCCGTCGGGGCTGAAGCCCGGTCGACCGCCATCGTTGCCTTCGAATGTCGTGAGGCGGCGTGGGGTCGAGCCCACCGTCGCGGCGACGATGAACACGTCGGAGTTGTTCTCGCGATCAGGGTTCGCTCCACGCTCACTCACGAACGCGATCGACTTGCCGTCGGGAGACCAGGAGGGGTTGGCGTCGTCATACGGACCGCTGGTGATCTGCTCGACCCTCTGCGTCGCGACGTCGAACACGTAGATGTGATTGCGTCGATTGCCGAGGTACCCGTCCCCGTCGCGCTTGAACGCGTGGCGATCGACGACGATCGGCTTCGGCGTCTTTCGTGCACTGTCGGGACCGAGCGCCGCGGAGTCGGGATCCTGCGACACGAACGCGATCTTCGACGCGTCCGGTGACCACGCATAGGCGCTGATACCGCCCTTGTGATCGGTAAGCTTGCGCGCTTCTCCGCCCGCGCGATCGAGCAGCCAGACCTGACCTCCGTTCCGGCTGTCGCCACGCGTGGCCGTGAACGACAGATACTTCCCGTCGGGACTCCATCGGGGTGAGCTCTCCCCTTCAGGCGTGTGCGTGAGCTGTACCGTCCGCGCACCATCCCACGACACCATGTAGATGTCGGAGTTGGCGCGATCGCGCGCGGAATCGAGCTGTGAAACGACGTACGCGACCCACTGGCCGTCGGGTGATACCTGGGCGTCGCGCACGGTCTTCAGCCGGAACAGATCGTCTACCTGCAACGGGCGCTTAGGTTGATTCTGGCTGGCTGCCAGGGCGGGCAGGAGCATCAGGATGGAACACAGGACTCGCCGCATATCGCCGTCCGGGTCACACGTCAGAATTGGAGAGGATCCCATGAAACCGCTCCGCCACCGCATGTTGCAAGACCTC
>JBQTIW010000077.1:0-6341 GCA_052387735.1 Gemmatimonadaceae bacterium | reverse complement strand
GGCGGGTTGTCACGTCGTCCCGCGTAGCGGATGATCCAGCGCCATTCTGCTTCGGCCGTTGCTTGTGAACGGAGGCACGTCAAGGCGGGATGACCTCGACGACCGCGGCGCCGCTACCCCACTGCTTACCGGTCTCAGCGCTTGGCTCGTGCGAGCTCCAGCCGATCCGTCTACTCCGAGCTGCGCGTGCTGGCGGGCGGCTGCAGCTCGAGCGCGAGTGGCCTGACCACACTCCAGCCGACCGTGTGGCGCTCGAGCTTTCGCGAGTTTGTCAAGCGGCAAGGAATCACGCTTCGCCCGGGGCAGTCACGTCGACGCGCGGTTGAATCGCGTTGCTTCCGTGGTCTGTGCCGCGTGCAGGGACATCGGCTCCTATCGCACTCCGGCCCTGACACCGGGCGATCACATGGCCCTCATGCCAGGCTCGCAGGCGCAGGCACGCCCCGCCGTCGACCGCTGACGTGTTCTCCAGACCGGCATTAGCTTGAGAAGGCGGATGACGCCACGACCAGGACGATGCGGAAACGCGCCGCGTGCTGACGACCTCGATCCCGTGCACGTCATGTCTACCACTCGCCGCCGCTTCGTCGCTTCGCTCGCAACGCTTCCGCTGACGGGACGACTGCCGTTCACTCAGTCCGTACCGGATCAGCAGGCGCCGGCCACTCAGCGGCAGCCGAGGGAGCATGTGGTGGTGATTGGGGCAGGAGCGTTCGGGGGCTGGACGGCATTGTCGTTGTTGCGCGCGGGCGCACGCGTAACGCTCCTCGACGCATACGGCGCCGGTAGCGCCCGCGCCACATCGGGCGGCGAAACCAGGGTGATACGCGCCGTCTACAATGGCGATGTCGACTACATCACCATGGTTGCACGCGCATTCACGCTGTGGCGGGAAGCCGAACAACGATGGCAGCGACGGTTGTACCATCGCACGGGCGCCTTGTGGATGTTCGAGGGGGACGATGCCTTCGCCCGCACGTCGGCCGCTCCCATGCGTGCGAAGGGACTCGAGCTGCGCGATATCGGCATCGCCGCAGCGGCAAAGACCTGGCCCCAGATCCGCTTCGACGGTGTGAGGAAGGCGTTTGTCGAGAAGGAAGCCGGATACCTGCTCGCCCGTGTGTCGTGCGAACTCGTTCGCGAGGCAGTGGTTCGCGAAGGCGGGGAGTATCGCGTCGCACACGTGAAGCCCGGGACCAAAGCCGGCAAGCGCCTGACGAATATCGCGGTCTCGCGTGGGGGCACGCTTTCGGCGGACCGATTCGTCTTTGCGTGCGGTCCGTGGATGGGGAAGGTCTTCCCCGACGTTGTGGGTCCGCGGATTGTCGCGACACGGCAAGAGGTGTTCTTCTTGGGCACGCCCGCCGGCAGCACGCAATGGGACGACCCGGCATTCCCGGTGTGGGTCAACTTCGGGGAGCGATTGATGTACGGCATGCCGGGGAACGAGCGGCGCGGCTTCAAGATCGCCGATGATACGCTGGGCGCTCCGATCGACCCTGACACGATGGAGCGAATCGTGACGCCGGCGTCGATTACGAACCTGCGCGCCCTCGTGAGAAGGCGCTTTCCGGGACTGACCAACGCCCCGATCGTGGAAACCCGCGTCTGTCAGTACGAATACTCCGCCGACGGCCATTTCCTGATCGATCGGCATCCGGAGCTGGAGAACGTCTGGTTGCTCGGCGGCGGGTCCGGCCATGGTTTCAAGATGGGGCCTGCGTTAGGCGAGCACGCGGCCGCTGTGGTGCAGGGGCGCTCTCCGGTGATTCCCAAGTTCGCCTATGCTCGTCTCCGCAACGCCACGAGCCTTCCTTCTGCGCGCAAGGCGTGAGCTCGATGTCCGCGCTTGCCGGCTTCGCGCGCCTCACGATGCTTGCGGTTGCCACTCCACTTCTTCACGCCCAGGATTCGACCGTGGCGTCGCGGGCGTTGAGCCGCGTGCTCGATGACATCAATCGACATCGCCTCGAGCAGAGCATCTCGCTCCGGATGCAACATGGCCTCCCGATAGAACGGCTGCCGGACCTGTCGGTGGCGCAATGGCACGGTGACGTGGCGTTCTGGCGGGGTGTCAGCACTCGGCTGGCGCCCCTCGGCGAGTCGCAGCTCAATATGGAGGAGCGCCTCAGCCTCCGCAGTATCAAGTGGGAAGCGAAACTGAGCGTCGAGCGAGCGCCGTTCTACTGGCTGGACTTCGGGCTGATCACCCCGTATGCGACACCGCTGCAGGACGTTGAGCGAGTGTTTCGTTCGCATCCGCTCCAGTCAACCGAGGACCTGGACCGCTTTCTGCGATTACTGCGAAATGTCCCGGCGTTCGTCGACAGCATGCGTGCTGGCCTGGAAGCGCGCGCCGCGCGCGGCCTGTATCTCGCGCGCGACGAGATTCCGCAGAGCGAGCAACTGCTTCGCACCTTCATCGCCGATCCTGTCAACAGCCCGTTCGGTGTTGACGCCTCGCGCCTGGCGCCCGCACTCACCGGAAGGGTCAACGAGACCTTCACGCGAGAGCTCAGCACCGAGATCACCCAGCGCATCAATCCCGCCTTCGAGCGGCTGACCTCCTACCTGACAGGTGCCTATCGAGAACGCGCGCCCAACCGCGTGGGCCTGGGGCAATATCCAGGTGGCAAGGACTATCATCGGTGGCTCGTGCGGTGGCACAGCACGATGGAAGTCTCTCCCGACGCCGTGCACCGCATCGGTCTCGCCGAGGTTGATCGTATCAATCGAGAGATGGCCGCTATCCGCCGCGAGCTCGGTTTCACTGGTACCAAGGCGGCATTCCGCGCTGCCCTCGCCTCGGATCCCCGGTTCTTCGCCAGAACACCCGAGGAGATTGGTGAGCGCCTCATGTCCTATGCGCGGCGGATCGAGCCGCGCCTCCCCGAATTCTTCGCGCGCATTCCGCGAGCGAAAGGGGACGCGCGGCGGCTCGCGCCCAACCTCGAGCCGGCCATGACGTTCGGCTACTATCAGGTGCCGACGGCGACCGATTCGATGGGCCACTATTACTACAACGGGTCGTCGCTCGCCGAGCGCTCCCTTCTGACCGCAGGACCGCTGATCGCGCACGAGTTGTGGCCCGGCCATCATTTTCAGAGCGCACTCGCTCGCGAGAACACGTCGCTCTCCCCCTACCGGCGGGAAGCATACTACACTGCCTACGGAGAAGGCTGGGGTGAGTATGCGTCGATTGTGGCCGGAGAGATGGGGATGTACGCCGACGCCTATGATCGGTATGGCCGTCTCGCGATGGACATGTTCATCTCGTGCCGACTGGTGGTCGACACGGGCATGAACTTCCTTGGGTGGAGCCGCGAGCGCGCGATGGCGTTCATGCGAGACAATCTGCTAGAGTCTGACACGCAGATCCGGAGCGAGAGCCTGCGGTACTCGGTCGACCTTCCCGGCCAGGCCCTCGCGTACAAGATGGGCAGCCGCGAGTTCGTGCGACTCCGGGCGCACGCCCAACGCGCGCTCGGAAGCAGGTTCGACATTCGTCAGTTCCACGACGTGGTGCTTTCGAGCGGGATGCTGCCCCTGGGTGTCCTCGGCGCAAAGGTCGACTGGTGGATCACCGCGCAACGGAGCGGGCAGCGCTCCTCCCGTGGCGGGAGCCCCGTGCCTTGAATCAAATAGAGCCATGATCCTCGACGCGATTCGCACCTTCCTTGAACAAGCGCAGAAAAACCAGGCGGAACCCTCCGCGCACGGTGCGCCTGCGGCTGATCCCGTCCACGTTGCGGCCTGCGCCCTTCTGCTGGACATCGCCTGGTCCGACGGTGAGTTCTCCGCTCCGGAACGCAGGCACCTCGAGGACGTCCTCGAGCGGCATTTCGCGCTCCCACCTGATGCCGGTCGCGCCCTCATCGAGCTCTGCGAGCAGGAACGCGCCAGGGCCGTGGATCACTTTCAGTTCACGCGCGTGCTGCGCGAGAACTACGATGTGGGACAAAAGATGGTGCTCGCCGAAATCAAGTGGGGACTCGTGCTAGCAGATGGTCAGATCGCCGAACACGAGCACTACCTCACACGCAAGATCGCGAACCTCCTCGAGTTGGAGCCGGGGTATCTGTCCACCGCCAAGGCAGCGGCACAACAGAAGGCCGACGCGCCACGCTAGGGCACTACCGTTCCCCTGCGGCCGCCTGCCGCTCAGGCGCGGGAGCTGACCGTTCCCTACTCCACCACGATTTCGTTGGTGTCGCAGGTCATCCGTGCCCGATCACTGTCCGTCCCGGAGACGCCTCCGACTGATCTATCGAGCGCCCCGAAACCCCGTTAGGCGCCGCCCGGTCGTCGCTCCACCGCTCCAGCACATCAGCACCTGGCGACCGCTCGTTTCAGTCCCTTCTTGTCCACGGCCAGGTTGTAGGCCATGAAGTCGGCCGCATATCTGGCCATCTGCGCCACTGTCATCTTGGTGTCGCCCGCACCGCATCGGTTGGCTACGCGCATCGAGCCCGGGGCCTTCACCGCCGGATCGGACGAGGTGAACTGGATCGTGAGCTCGTCGATCGTGCGGCAACTCATGTCGGTGCTGGTCCCCGCCATCTGGTCACACATGGCGTTCTTGACCGTCGGACGGACCGTAACGAGCATCGCGTCAGCCCCTGACTCCACCATTCGCAACCGGTGCTCGGTGAGGTACTGCTTGAGAAGCGGCTCGATGTCTGCAGCCGGTCCGTAGCGGCGGTCGGCACCATAGCTCGCCGCCGACGTCCCGGCTCCCCAGTCGATCATGAGTCGACATGGCGCATCGCGGCACGGTCCGGTGGGCGTGGGAACGTCCTGGCCAACGGCTTCGTCAGGCAGCACGCCCGCCGCGAGCACGCAGCCGAGCGAAAGGATGACGCGGCGTAAGCGAATCATGGAGCCTCCGGGCGAGAGTGAGCGTCCGTCCCGACCGGAAAATACACGTCGCCTGCGACGCGTGCGCGGCGGCTATGGACTCGGCGGACGCGGCCGCGACTGCCAGAGCACGTGCGTGATCATCCACGTGCCGTCGAACTTTCCCATCAGCAGGTAGTCGATCCCCCAGAACGCCGTGAGCTTGACGCTGGCCGTCTGATCGACGACGTCGAGGAGCTGAATGTCCTTCGGTGCCGTGGCCGACGCGGTACGACCGCTGGTCTTGATGTTCCTCGCATAGCTGAGGAACTCGGGCCACGGCATCTGCTCACCCTTGTACTGAGCCGACCCACGCGGGATGAAGAAACCGTACTTGTACACCTCTGGCCTGATGCTCCGCATCAGCTTGGTCGAGTCTCCTTCGTAAAAGCCTTCGACGTAGTCGAGCGCAGCGCGTCGAACAGCTTCGCGTTCAGCCGCCGCCGAAGTTGTGGACTGCGCGGCGAGCGATCCTGCCGACACCAGGAGAAGGACTGCAGGCTTGAGGGTCACATGCATTCGGTGCGCTCCAGGATTCAGGGCGATGATAAGGGTACGGGCTCAGTGAGCCCCTCAGCGCCCCGTCGGTTGCCCGACGTGCTCCGGTGCGACAAGCGGGCGCGCGCACACGCCGAGCGGGCGCGCGGCTGCGTGCGTTTGCCGTCTGACCTCTGCCATCTATCGTCTGCCGTCTGCCATCCACGGTTAGAGCCGTCCACCGATCTGCGCCCCCAGCCGATCACGATAGCGCCGACTGAGTCTCAGCCGCGTGCCGTCATGAAGTGCCACCTCCCACTCACGACCGGTGATCGGCCGCAGCTCGGCCACGCGCGCGAGGTTCACCAGCGTCGACCGATGGATCCGCACGAAACGGGCTGGATCGAAGCGCTGTTCCATCGCGGACATCGTTTCACGTAGTAGATGACTGCGGCGGGCGGTGTGCACACGGACGTAGTCCCCCTCCGCAGCAATCCAATCGATATCAGCAGGTTCGACGAATACAACCCGGCCGCCTTCCCTGATCAGGATGCGCGCACCTTCGCGCACGGGCGCGGGTGTCGTGTGGCCACCAGCGCGAAGCTGCGCGATCAACGCCGTGAAACGCTGACCGACGGCACTCTGGTTTCGCTCATTCACTCGTCGCTTCGCCCGCTCGAGCATTCGTGTGAACCGTTCGTCGTCGATCGGTTTGAGCAGATAGTCGATGGCTTCGGCCTCGAAGGCGCGCACCGCGTGTGCGTCATAAGCGGTCACGAAAACGACGGGCGGCATATTTTCCACGCCGATCTCCTCGATCACACCAAAGCCGTCCAGGCCAGGCATCTGCACGTCCAGGAACACGAGGTCCGGCGACAGCTGGCGAATCGCCTTCACCGCCTCGCGTCCACTCCTGCACTCGCGCACTACAGTGACATTGCCGGCACGCGCGAGTCTCACTGCGATGC
>JBQTIW010000076.1:0-2115 GCA_052387735.1 Gemmatimonadaceae bacterium | reverse complement strand
GCTCACCCTGGAGGTGTTTAGCTGGCGACGGTCTCGGACTCGCCGCGAGGTGGCCGGCATGCTGGGCCTCGCAGCCACGCCCCAGGCGAGCGGCGACCGAGGGCGCGAGCTCGGGATTGGCAAGGGGGGCTCCGCGCTGGTGCGCGGCCTGGCGCTGGAGCTCTCCTGGTGTTGGCTGCGGTACCAGCCGACGAGCGGCCTGAGTCAGTGGTATCGGGCGCGGTTCGCCACCGGAGGATCCCGCCAGCGGCGGATCGGGATCGTCGCGCTGGCGCGCCGGCTCATGATCGCCCTGTGGCGCTACGGGGAGACGGGCCAGGTACCCAGCGGGGCGACGCTCAAGGCCTAACGAGCGCGGACACGCCACGACCACGGCGGCGGCATTGTACCCGACGGCGCAGCGGGTTCGTCCCCGACGAACCGTTCAGCAGGGGTCGTGCCAACGCACGGAAGCCAGCAGACGCATGGTCTCAGGTGCTCGACGTCACGGGCGTCGACACGGATGGACGCAGGTGCTCCGGCTCAGCCCGGAACGGGACATCCGTGCACCGCCGGCGCGCGTGGTGCCACGTACTCCAACGGCCGCTCGGCGCGGCCGTGTCGTCCACGTCAGCCCTAACGGCCGACTCTTGACAAAACCAGCCTCATAGAAGCTGCGCCGCATCTAATGAGAGTCGGCCGCAACGCAGCGGAGGCCGATCTTCCGAAGCTACGCGGCGTCTGCTGCAACGCCCCTCTGAACGCCAAACTGTCAAGAGCACAAGCCGCCCCGCGACTGGAGCGGTTCCAGCCGTGAGGTGAAACGAGACCGACCGTTACCTCCAAACGTGCACTCCTTCGCTGGCACGCGCGCGCCCCGGGGGGCGGCTTCAGGCGCCTCTGCGTCCGTGACAGGACAGGAGCTTGGTACGAAGGGGGTGGCCCATTCGAGTTAACGGGCGTGCGGGATCGGCTGACGCCTACGCCGCAGAGCCCAGCGGTTGCATCGGGCGCACCCCCGGACGGTCATGCTGACGAAGCCATTCGGGATAGGTGAGGTCTTCCTTGAGCATCCAGTACAGATACGTGCCGAACTTCCGCGCCGCGGCCACGGTGGCCTTCTGCTTGCCCTTCGGTCGCAGCAACGCTTGATAGTGCGCGCCCACGGGGCCGGGCGCCAGCTTCAGGTGTTGGAGGATCTCGATCAGGATCCACTTGAGCCAGGGGTTCCCCCGACCGACCGCGCCGTGCCGCGTCTTGCCGCCGGAGCTCCGCGTGCTCGGCGTGAGCCCGGCATAGGCCGCCAGGTGCGCCGCATCGCGAAAGCGCGTGAGCGGGCCGATCTCGGCCTGCAGGATGAGGGCGCCTAACGGGCCTACCCCGGGAATGGTCTGGAGCCGACGCGTGACCGCATCGGGCGCGACGCGGCGCGTCAGGTCCCGGTCGAGCGCGCGGATCTGGGTGGTGAGTTGGTCAATGTTCGCGAGGAGGAGCGCGATGTGTTGTCGCACCACGCGCGGGAGGTCAAGCGTCTCAAGCCACGCGCGTCCGCCCTTGCCATAGAGATCCACGGTGGGACAGTGGAGGTTCTCGGCGGTGAGATACGCGTGGACGCGATTCTTGAACACGGTGCGCTGTCGCACGAGGAAGCTCCGACCGCGCAACGCCTGCCGCCGGGCGCGCGTGGGCGGATCGGGGACCCACAGCGCGGGCAGCACGCGGTCCGCGAGCTTGAACGCATCGATCGGATCCGTCTTCGCGCGCGCCTGCGAGATGAGCTTCACCTGGTGCGGATCGACGACGAGCACGGTGTCGCCGGCGGCCGTGAGCTGCCGTTCGAGCCACCAACAGTAGAGACACGACTCCAGCACCACGGTGCGGGGCGTGGGCAGGGCCGCGAGCCACGCCGCCAGGGCGGGCCAGTCGGCGGGCAACCGGCGCGCGGCTGCGAGGACGACGCCCTCGGCATCCAGGGCACACGCGGTGATGTAGCGCTTATGTAGGTCGAGCCCGACGTAGATCATGAGTGCCTCCCGAACGTGACCGGGGAAGCTTGTGCTCTTACGTGTCGCCTCGCGACACGTGGCGCTCATAAGGTCGAGTTAGGCGGACCTTCGGCACCCTGTGCCCCTCTCG
>JBQTIW010000075.1:0-50540 GCA_052387735.1 Gemmatimonadaceae bacterium | reverse complement strand
GGGGCAGCATTTCTGGGCTCGGGGCTACTTCGTCTCAACGGTGGGTCGGGATGAAGGCGTGATCCGGGAGTACATTCGCCAGCAGGAGGAAGCCGACACTCGGCTGGACCAGATGAACTTGTGGCGGTGTTAACCGGACCACCGTTAGGTGGTCCCAGACTTCAGTGGCGCGTTAGCGCCACCGTTCAGCCGCTTTGAGCGGCTCTCACACTAAAGCCCCCGGCTCTGCCGGGGGATACTTACTGGTCCGAATTCCAGCTTCGGATAGCAGCGCTTTGACTGCCGTGTTTTCCCGTGATCACAGAGCGGTGTTGATGTGCTCCCTGAATCACCTGCGTCAGCGTGTGCCTGGTGTCGTGGTAGCGCGGCACGAACGACCCGGGCCCCGGCTCGCGCTCGTTGCGCTTCGTTTGGCCGGAAACTCGTAACATCGTATAGGAACCCAGTCTCGATTCTCAAGGACGCTGGATCCCTTTCACGGGGCCGTCCTGGCAAGCTCGATTTCGGCCCGCTGAGATGCTGGTCACGGTCACGACAGGGCTTCGAGCAGCCGATCGACGCGGACCGACCTGTACACCGCGGCGCGATGCGCACCCAGCGCGGCACCGCGAGTGCTTGAACTCCCTGCCCACGGGACGTAGCATCGCTCGACGCCCAACTCCACAGCTCGACCATGAGGATTGTTCGCTCGCCACGCGCGCACATCGCCGTTGCCGTCCTGGTGACGGTGGGGGTGGCGAACGGGCGCGCGTCGCCGGTACCGGCACAGCCGCCGGCTTCTATCAGGGTCGAGAAGAACGTCGAAGCGCGCATGCGCGACGGCGTCATCCTGCGAGCTGACGTCTACCGCCCACAGCCCGAACGGCGGCGGCCCGCGCTGTTGCAGCGCACGCCGTACTCCAAGAATCCCGACGAAGAGAACAGCCTCTACCACCGTCTTGCGGGGGCCGGGTTCGTCGTCGTCGTACAGGATACCCGAGGCCGATACATGTCCGATGGTGTGGCCGTCCCACATGACGAAGGACGTGATGGTCACGACACTGTAGAGTGGGTCGCGTCGCTTCCCTATGTCGATGGACGCGTCGGAATGTTCGGCGGCAGCTACAGCGCGACAACGCAACTCCTCGCGGCTCCGCTCAAGCCACCCCACCTCGTCGCCCTTTTTCCATCGGCCTCGTATGCCAGCCGGTACGACATGGTCTTCCAGGGAGGCGCCTTTTACCTCGCTGACGGCCTGGGGTGGAATCTCGGCCAGGCCATGGATGCGCGGCGCCGTGCGCTCGATCCTCACGCGGACCGTGACCGCGAAGTCGGCCTCACCCCGGCCCAACGCCGGCAGCTCCAGACGGATTGGATGTGGAGCCTGCCGCTGAACACGTTGGCCGCGCTGGATGTGCGCAGGTACTCGCCGGGATACTTCGAGATGCTCGCGCATCCGTCGTTCGACGCCTTCTGGAGCACCTTCGACGTCGCTGCCCGACATCCCTCGTTCGAGGTTCCGGCGTACCATCTCACCGGATGGTATGACGCGTTGTTGAATGGCACGCTCCGGAACTTTACCGGACTCCGCGCCAACGCAGGCAACGGCCGTGCGCGCCGCAATCAGCGGCTGATCGTGGGACCATGGACGCACGCCAGGCCTAACGCGAAGAGCACGAGCATCGGCGCGGTGGACTTTGGTCCAGGGGCCGGATTCGACTCGGAGGGATTGCTGATCGCCTGGTTCCGTCACTGGATGCCCGCCGAACGTGATGTCCCGCTCACCCGACTCCCCGAGTACCCGATCGCCCCGGTTCGCATCTTCGTTATGGGGGAGAACCGGTGGCGCGACGAGACGGAATGGCCGCTCTCACGGGCGCGGGCAACGCCGTTCTATCTGCACAGCGATGGCGCGGCCAACACGCTTGGCGGCAACGGACGCTTGGAGACGCAGACGGTCGATGCGCAGCAACCGGCGGACACGTTCACGTACGACCCGAAGCATCCGGTGTTCACGGGCTCGGCTGGCGCCTACTCGCGTGTGCCCGCCGACCAGCGCGAGGTGGAGCAGCGCCCGGACGTTCTCGTCTACACCACTGCGCCGCTCAGCCAGCCGATCGAGGTAACCGGGCCGATTCAGCTCGTGCTGTGGGCATCGTCCTCGGCGAAAGATACGGACTTTACGGCCAAGCTCGTGGACGTTCATCCAGACGGCTCGGCGCGCGCGCTCACCGACGGCATTCTGCGCGCGCGCTATCGTCGCAGTCGAACGACACCGGAGCTGCTCACGCCGGGCCGGCCTCAGGAATTCGTCATCGATGTCGGCGCCACCAGCAATCTTTTCCTCGCCGGTCATTGCATTCGTCTCGAGGTCTCGAGCAGCAACTTTCCGCGTTTCGACCGGAACCCGAACACCGGCGCGCCGTTTGCGACGAGCGACGAGCTGGTGATCGCGCGCCAGACGATCTTTCACGACGCCCGACGACCGTCGCGGCTCATTCTCCCCGTGGTCCCCCGGTCCTCAGCCCCGTGACGATGACGGCGTGGCACGCCCTGGCTCTCGCCATCGCGTTAGGCGTGCCGGCGACGCCAGCGGCCGGACAGCCCCGGGCCCCGCGCCTGGGATACACCCCTGCATCGTCCATCGAGCAGTACGAGCTGGAACGGCGCTTTCAGTCCCGGGTCAGTGCGGCTTCGATGTCGGAGCTCCATCGTCCCCTGGCGCTGCGCCCGCACCCTGCCGGCAGCGCCGCCTCTGCCGATCTCGTCAGGCATCTCGAGACGACGCTTCGCGGATTCGGGTTCGAGGTCACGACAACGGAGTATCAGGCCTTTCTCTCGCACCCGCGGCAGGTGGAAGTCACCATGATGGCCCCGGCACGGCGTGTGTTGTCGGTACGCGAACCGGCGATCCCGGGCGATCCCACGTCGAGCCACCGCGAGCTGACGGATGGGTACGTCGCCTATTCCGCGTCGGGTGACGCCGATGGCGAGGTGGTATACGTCAACTACGGACTTCCCGACGACTACGCGCACCTCGAGCGACTCGGCGTGTCTCCCCGGGGGCGGATCGCGATCGCCCGGTACGGCCGCAGCCATCGCGCGGTGAAAGTGCACACCGCGGAACAGGCGGGTGCGCAGGCGCTGATCCTCTATAGTGATCCTGCCGACGATGGATTTGTTCGGGGGACCGCCTGGCCGGATGGCTACTGGCGCGGGGAACAGATGCTGCAGCGCGGGAATGCAAAGTTCAGCTGGTATTGGCATGGCGACCCGCTCACGCCCGGCGTTGGCGCGACGCCCGACGCGCGTCGCCTCGACCCGGCAACGGCTCCCACGCTGCCGAAGATCCCCGTGGTCGTGCTGAGCTGGGGTGAAGCGCGGCACCTGCTTTCAGCGCTGGGAGGCGTGACCGCGCCGTCATCATTCCGCGGTGGCGTGGCAGTCGACCCTCGCGTGGGGCCCGGACCGGCGGCGGTTCGAGTATCCATCGATCTCGATAACGGGCTGCGACCAATTCGCAACGTCGTCGCGTCGCTCCGCGGCATCACCACTCCCGAACGCAGCATCATGCTTGGGACACATCATGACGCGTGGACCTTTGGTGCCGTCGACCCCGGCACCGGCATGGTAGCGCTGCTCGAAGTGGCAAAGCGACTGGGCGAGCTGGCGCGCACCGGGTGGCGCCCCAAGCGCACGATGTCGTTTGCGTTCTGGGACGCCGAGGAGTTCGGCCTGATCGGGTCCACGGAATACGCCGAACAGCTGCGCGCGCAGCTGCAGGAGCAGCTCATCATGTACGTGAATACCGACATGTACATGAAGGGTCGCTTCGACCCCGGCGGGGTGCCGTCGCTGCGAACATTCATGATGGACGTTGCGATCGATCTCCCGGAGGGGAACGGCACGCTGTACGACAGCTGGGCGTCGTCCGAGTGGGCGCGTGTGCCGCAGTCGCGGAAGGACCGCCGAGAGGCGTTTGCTCCCGACCTCAAGCCGTTAGGCAGCGGCGCCGACTTCGTGCCGTTTCAGCATCACCTCGGCATTCCCACGCTGTCGGTGGAGTTCATCGGGCAGAACGGCTACGGTTTCGGCACCTATCACAGCGCCTACGACTCCCGCCGCTACGTCGAGCGAGTCGCAGACCCTGGATTCGCGCAGGGCGCTGCGCTGGCCCGCGTGCTCGGGACGCTGGCGCTGCGCATGACACAAGCCGAGGTGTTACCGTTTCGGTTTGCCCACTACGCGACGAAGATTGGCGAGGGGCTGGAAGCGGCGGAGCGATGGGCGCGCGACAGCGCGGGCCGTCAGATCGTGTCCCTGGACCTGGCGCCGGCGCGCGAGAAAGCGGCGTCGGCCCTACGGGTGGCACTGCAGCTGGACGAGGGCATGAACCGCGGGCTCGCTTCGGGCCGACTCCCTGACGCATCGACTCCAGCCCTCAATGACCAGCTGTCGCGCCTCGAACAGCTCCTCACCGACGACGATGGGGTCGCCGAGTCGAGGTGGTATCGCCACGTCTTGCACGGCTGGAACATCTACGCGCTCTACGACGGACAGATGTTCCCCGGCCTGGCCGACGCGATTCGTTTGAGAGACGCGGCACGCGTCGCACGAGAAGTCACGCGGATCGAGCGTGCCCTCGACCGCATGCTCAAAGCGCTCCGCGCCGCGCTGGCGCTGACCGGACAGGATGGTTCTCATGATTAGGGGCTCCGCCGTTCTCCTGATCGGTATCAGTCTGGGCATGGCTGCCTCGACGGCGAGTGCGCAGACGAAGCCACGGGCGCGCGACCTGGGCGTGCCATTCAGTGGGACCCCCGGCCCGCTCAACGCGATCACCGACGTCGACGGCATCGAGGTGGGACAGGTCACGCTGATCTCGGGGAGTGGCCGACTGGAAGTGGGGAAGGGTCCGGTTCGTACCGGTGTGACGGCGATTCTTCCGCAGGGCAAAAAGTGGCAGGCCGTGTTTGCCGGATGGTTTGCCGGCAACGGTTTTGGCGAGATGACCGGCGCGCCCTGGGTCGTGGAAGGCGGACTTCTGGGCGGCCCCGTGATGATTACCAATACCTATTCTGTAGGTGTGGTGCGTGACGCGGTGAACTCGTGGTTTGCCGATGTCCTGCGGCAGGATATCCCCTGGCACCAGCCGGTCGTGGGCGAAACCTCGGACGCATTCCTCAACGATGCGGCCGGTCAGCATATCACCCGCGCCCACGCGTTTGAAGCGCTGAACAACGCGAGGACTGGCGCTGTCGCCGAGGGGAACGTCGGTGGTGGCACCGGTATGGTGGCCCTCGGCTTCAAGGGCGGCATTGGTACGTCCAGCCGCCGCGTCGCTGGCGGCTGGACGTTAGGCGTGCTGGTTCAGGCGAACTATGGGACCCGCGAGGCGCTGACGATCGCGGGTGTCCCAGTCGGCCGCGAAGTCCGGGACTTCCAGCGCGGGCGCGGAGATGCGCCGCCAGCCGATCGCGACGGGTCGATCATCGTCGTGGTGGCGACCGATGCGCCGCTGCTTCCGCACCAGCTCGAGCGCCTGGCTCGTCGTGTCCCCATGGGCATCGCGCGACTCGGTGGATCTGCATCCAACGGCTCGGGTGACATCTTCATCGCTTTCTCGACGGCCAATCCCGGAGCGGCGGCGTCGAGCGGTATTACGACGCTGCAATGGCTTCCAAACGGCGATCTCAATCCGCTATTCACAGCGACCGTGGAGGCCACCGAAGAAGCGATCGTCAATGCGCTGGTTGCCGCAGAGACAATGACCGGCGCCAATGGAACGGTGTACGCGCTACCCCACGATCAGCTGCGCGCGATCCTCCGGAAGTACAATCGGTTGCAGTAACCGGAGAACGCGCGTTCCCGTGAAAAAGCCGTGCTCCCGCGACAGCGGGAGTCCAATGTCGTTCGATCCGCTTGAGAGACCCTGGCCTCCTGCTTTCGCAGAGGTTCCTACTGTGATGTCCCTCAGGCCATTTGGACACTCGCCGCGCGCTCGAGGCCAAGTTCTGCCACTGACAATTCTCGCATGCGGAATTTCTGGATCTTCCCTGTAACCGTCATCGGGTACGCATCCACGAACTTCACGTAGCGCGGAATCTTGTACGTCGAGATGCGCCCTTTGCAGAAGGCGCTGACGTCGTCGGCGGTCAACGACTGTCCGGGACGCACGATGATCCACGCCATCACTTCCTCCCCATATCGCTCGCTCGGCACACCGATCACCTGTGCGTCCTGTATGGCAGGGTGCGTGTAGAGAAACTCTTCGATCTCGCGCGGATAGACGTTCTCACCACCGCGAATGATCATGTCCTTGATCCGTCCGACGATATTGACGTAGCCATCGGTGTCGATGGTGGCGAGGTCTCCGGTGTGCATCCACCCGGCCGCGTCGATCGCTGCCGCTGTGGCGGCGTCGTCGCCCCAGTAGCCGAGCATCACCGAATACCCGCGCGTGCACAGTTCGCCTTTCTCCCCGCGCCTGACCACGTGTCCGGTCTCCGGATCCACGATTTTGACCTCGACATGCGGATGGACCCGGCCCACCGTGCTCACTCGCTTGTCAAGCGGATCGTCGGTGGCACTCTGTGTGGACACGGGCGACGTTTCCGTCATCCCGTAGCAGATCGTCACTTCGGTCATATGCATCTCACGCTGTACGCGCTTCATGACCTCGACGGGGCACGGGGATCCGGCCATGATCCCGGTCCGCAGCGTGGACAGGTCAAACCGGGAAAAGTCCGGCAGCGCGAGCTCGGCGATGAACATGCTGGGAACGCCGTAGAGTGCCGTACAGCGCTCCGTCTGCACGGTTTCGAGGGCTGCCGCCGGATCAAACGCCTCGCCGGGTATCACCATGCAGGCGCCGTGCGTGGTGCACGCCAGATTGCCTAACACCATGCCGAAGCAATGGTAGAACGGCACGGGGATGCACACCCGATCCCGCTCGCTGTAGCGCAGCGCCTCACCGATGAAGAATCCGTTGTTCAGGATGTTGTGGTGCGTGAGCGTCGCGCCCTTGGGGAATCCCGTGGTCCCCGACGTATACTGAATGTTGATGGGCTCGTCGAACTGCAAGTGCGCCTCGCGCGCCATAAGCGCCTCGTCCGTTACTGCCTCGGCGCGGGCGAGAAGGGCGTCCCACTCCTCGTCCAACACGAGCGAGCGTTCGAGCGCGGGACAGTTGCCGCGCACGGCGTCCAACATCCCCACATAGTCGGACGCCCTGAAGTTGCGCGCGAGGAGGAGCAGGCGCGCGCCCGACTGTCTGAGCGCGTACTCGAGCTCAGCGGTCTTGTACGCCGGATTGATGTTCACCAGGATCGCCCCCATCCGGGCGCTGGCGAATTGAGTCACGACCCATTCGAAACGGTTTGGCGACCAGATCCCGACGCGATCTCCCGGCTGGATTCCCATGGCCATGAGCCCGCGGGCCAGACGCGAGGTTTCGTCCCAAAGCTGCCGCCAGGTCGCGCGGTACTGCTGCGCGCGCACCACCAGCGCCTCGCGATCTCCGAAGGTTTCGACGGTTCGGCGGAGATTCGCGCCAATTGTCTCGCCGAGCAGTGGGACCGAAGATGTACCGTGGACGTAGGACAGCACGCGCGCTCGCAGTGACGGGACCCGCGATACGCTAACCCTGTTCTGGCGCTCGGCTAGACAGGGTCACCGCTCGGGGGATCTTACCTCGGGGTGATCGAGAAATCGATCATCACTCCATTGATGAAGCTCGCCGCGACCTTCATGCCGTCCTTGGTGTAGCTCCGCTTCACCAGCGTCAGGGTTCCTTCCTTCTGTTCTCCAGCGGTGTCGGCCGGGCCGAGCAGATCCTCGACCTCCTTCACCAACAGGCCCTTGCGGAGCCGACTCAGCGCCGATCCACCGTCGGATGCGTTAGGCGCGGTGGTTGCCGCGGACAGAGCGCCGGCCGCTCCTCCCTGCGCCGCCGAAACCTTTGCTCCGGAGGCCGCGAAGTCCACGTATTCGGCGAGGGCCACACGCACGCCCTCGGGGGTGAGGTGCTCGGAAGGAATGCCGTTCCGGAATCGGATGTTGAAGCGGCTGCCGCTCTGTTCGCGCTTGGCCCGGAGATTGGCCTCGTGCAACGCATTGGCCTGCTGCGCCTGCGCCCGCGCGTTGGCATTGTCGCGCTCGCGCTGTTGGCGCGCGTTGTTCAGTTCCCGCTCCAGCTGCTTCCGTCGCGTCGGTCCCGGAGCTGCTTTGATCGAGTCCCGCAGTGCCCGTTCGTACTTCGATTCGCCCTCGGATGTGCTGCTGACCGAGCTTGTGCCTGGGGAATCGAGGAACGTGCCCCACCCGCCGCCGCCTAACTGGAACTCGATGTGCGAATTGCTCTTCACCACGACCTTGGTGATCATCACCTGGTCGCCGACCTTGAGCGATGTGCCGTAGTCCTTGATCCGCTCGGCGACTTCGCGCCAATCCACCGGCGCGGCCTCCAGAGGGAAGACATCGATCCCCTTGCTCGTGCCCGGCATCCCCACCTTCACGGAGACCAGCCTTCCCTCGAACGCTGTGCGCAGCACGTATTCATTCTGTGCTTGCACGCTGGCGGCGCTCAGGAGCGTGGCCGCCGTCAATGCAGTGATCGCTCGCATATGGATACTCATGATGTCGGATGAACGAAACACAGAGGGTCTCAGTTTCACCGTCGCCGACGACTTCGCGCCTCCGGCCCGCAGCTGGAGCTTCGCACCGCCACGCGGGCTTCACAATCGGTCAAGTGACCCATGCGGGCGATCCGCGTGGATCTAGCTTCGCCACGAGGCGCCCCTGCGGGAAACTCTGTGTGGCGGTCCGTGGTGGTCTAGGCTGTTGCTCCCAACCCTTTTAGCTCTTGACCTTCGCCTTTTCCCAGCTGTCCTTGAGTGTCACGGTCCGGTTGAACACCAGGCCCCCGGGTCTCGAATCCGAGTCGCCGATGAAGTAGCCCGTTCGCTCGAACTGGAAGCGCGTCCCCACCGGATCCTGTCCGACACTCGGTTCGATCTTTGCTCCCCTCACGGTGACCAGCGAGTTCGGGTTGAGGGCCGAGGTGAAGTCTTCACCCTCGGGAACGTCATCGGGGTCCGGAATCGTGAACAGTTTGTCGTAGAGCCGCAACTCCGCGTCAAGGGCGTGCCTGGCCGAGACCCAGTGGATCGTGCCCTGCACCTTCCGGCCGTCCGGAGCGTTCCCGCCGCGTGTGGCGGGGTCGTATGTGCAATGCAGCTCCACGACGGTGCCTGACGCGTCTCTGATGACGTCATGGCACGTGATGAAGTAGCCGTACCGCAGGCGGACTTCGCGGCCCGGCGCGAGCCGGAAATACTTCTTCGGCGGATCCTCCATGAAGTCGTCGCGGTCGATGAACAACTCGCGCGAAAACGGAACCATACGGGCGCCGGTCTTCGGGACGTCGTGCGGATAGGACGGCGCCTCCAACTCGTCCACCTGATCCTCAGGGTAGTTTGTCAGTACGACCTTGAGCGGGTGCACCACGCAGAGCACCCGTGGGACGCGCATGTTGAGATCGTTTCGCACCGCATGCTCGAACGTGGCCAGCTCGGTGCGGGCGTCCTTGCGCGCGACGCCCACCATCTCCGCGAAGTCGCGTATGCCCTCGGGTGTGACGCCTCGACGCCGAATCCCGGCGATCGTCGGCATGCGCGGGTCATCCCAGCCCGAGACGTGCCCATCGTTCACGAGACGCAGGAGCTTCCGTTTGCTGAGCACGGTGTAGTCGAGCACCAGGCGAGCGAACTCCGTCTGCTCCGGCGGCCGCTCGAAACCGACTTCACCCACCAGCCAGTCGTAGATGTCGCGGTTGTCCTTGAACTCCAGCGTGCATAACGAGTGGGTGATGCCTTCGATCGCATCGGACAGACCATGGGCATAGTCGTACAGCGGGTACAGACACCACGCGTTTCCACGGCGATAGTGCGGCGCGTTGCGGATCCGGATCAGAAGGGGATCGCGCATGATCATGTTGGGGTGCGACATGTCGATCTTTGCGCGCAGGACATGGGCACCATCCGGAAACGCTCCGGCCTTCATGCGGCGCAGCAGCTCCAGGTTCTCCTCCGCGGACCGATCCCGAAATGGCGAATTGGTGCCGGGCTGCGTAACGGTGCCGCGTCCGGCCCGGATGCCTTCTTCGCTCTGCGAATCGACATACGCCTTGCCTTTCCCGATCAGCAGTTCGGCGAACTCGTAGAGCTGCTCGAAGTAGTCGCTCGCGTAGAACTCACCGTCCCAGTCGACGCCGAGCCACTTCAGGTCGTGCTTGATCGCGTTCACGTACTTGATGTCTTCCGTGAAAGGATTCGTGTCGTCGAAACGCAGGTTGCACTGTCCGCCGAACTCGCGGGCGATGCCGAAGTTGAGACAGATGGACTTGGCGTGTCCGATGTGGAGGAAGCCGTTGGGCTCGGGAGGAAAGCGCGTCTTGACCGGGCGCCCAAACTTTTCGGACGCGACGTCCTCCGCGACCATCTCTCGAATGAAGTCCCGGCTTCTCTCAGTGTTGTCTGGGGCGGGGTGGGTCACGTCGCAGTTGAGCAGAGGTACGGAGGCGGGCCGCACCGAAAGTTACTGCCTCGCAGCCTCGGCGACCGACACGAGTCGCGAAGGCGACGCACCACGTCATGACCGGAGGCCTCAACCGCGGGCTCGAAGCAACTCATCTCAGTTGCAGCCGTCGATGACGCGTCCGCAGTAGAGCAGCGCTCCCCCGCTTGCCGTCACCCTGTCGGCGCAAGCTTCATCCGTGCCTCGAGGGAGGCGCTAGCGACGGAACGTAGCAAATGCCGCGGGACACTGCCTGTCACGACGACTGGGATGAGTCGTAGCCGCCAAGGGCCGGCGCGACCTCCCGCGCAGCGCTCGTCGAGCGGACGGTTACGTGCCATACTACCGCGGGCCTCACTCCCCCTGCCATGTCCAAACGCCTATCCCGGATCACCTGGGCCGCTCTCGTGCTTGCGGTTCCGCAGCTGACCGATGCGCAAGCTCCTGCCAGCACGCGCTCCCTTCTCGCCGACCTCGACGTTTACATCCCGAAAGCACTCGCTGATTGGAAGCTGCCAGGGGTCGCGGTGGGAATCGTGAAGGACGATTCCCTGATCTACGCCAAGGGGTTCGGCGTACGAGACGTGGGGAAGCCGGAAAAGGTCGATGATGCCACGCTCTTCGCCATCGGGTCCAACACGAAGTTCTTCACTGCGGTGGCCGCGGGCATGCTCCAGGACGACGGCAAGCTCGATCTGGACGACAAGGCCACGAAGCACCTCCCGTGGTTTCAGCTTTACGATCCGTATGTCACGCGCGAGATCACGTTGCGGGACATGATGTCCCACCGCAGCGGACTGGGCCGGCGTGGCGATGGTCTCTGGTACGGGACGCCGTACTCGCGCGATGAGATCCTGCGTCGCGTCCGGCTGCTCGCGCCGAACAGCTCGTTCCGGTCCGAGTTCGGCTACCAGAACATCATGTTTCTCGGTGCCGGGCAGGCCATCGCCGCGGCGGCGGGCATGAGCTGGGATGACGTGATCATGCAGCGGATCTTCCAGCCGTTAGGCATGACCGCCTCCAGCACGAGCATCCGCCATCTGCGTGGGGCGAGCAACGTCGCCAGTCCGCACCAGTATCGCACGGGCGGCGCCACGGTGATCCCCTGGCGGGACATCGACAACATCGCTCCGGCTGGTTCGATCAACTCCAACGTGCAGGACATGGCGCGTTGGATGCGTTTCATCCTGGCCGGCGGCGCGGTCAAAGGCCGCACGCTGCTCAGCGCGCGCACGCTGGCTGAGCTGACGGCGCCACACATCGTGGCAGGAGGAGCTGCCGACACGCTCAATCCGTCGCGGCACTTCTCGCTGTACGCCCTCGGCATCGGGGTGTCGGACCTGCACGGCGTCAAGATCCTGCAGCACACCGGTGGCATCGACGGCATGCTGTCGTTTGTGGCGATGGTTCCCGAGAAAAGGCTCGGCATCGTCGTGCTGACCAACACGACCGGACACAACAACCTCTACACCTCGCTGGGGAATCGCGTCCTTGATGCGTTCCTCGGGGGCCCGGTGCGCGACTGGAGTGCGATCGATCTCGCCCTAACCGTTCGACAGGAGCAGCGCAGCGCCGAACAACGCCGTACGCAGGTCGCCCGCCGCATTGCCAACACACAACCATCGCGCCCGCTGTCCGAGTATGCCGGGACCTATCGCCATGAGATGTACGGCGACGTCGTGGTGTCGGTCGAAAACGGAGCACTCAGGGTGAAGTTCGCCTCAACCGTGGAGTACACACTCGAACATTTCCACTACGACACCTTCACCGCCGGCATCATGATGGCCCTCGACGATGGGTCGGCTCTGTCATCGGTGCGGTTCACTCTCGACGGCCTTGGCCGTCCGAGCACGATCGACATCCAGGACCTGGGCGAGTTCCGGCGCCCACGCTGAGATCAGCGCACCCTCGGTGAGGTCGAAGTCGCCGTGCGGCTCCCCCGGAAGCTTTCCGGGGGGCCGAGATAGCTATCGGGGACATCTCGCGTCTCGATGACGAGTCGTTGCAACACGACACCAGGATCCACCATCCAGAACTTCAGGGTATGGTATCCGGGTTGCGCGAGCCGATGCCGGGTCGCAAGCACTTTGATGTTGTCGGCGACCGAACGCTCCCATCCCGCGGCGGTGCTGTCGGCGGTGATGTTCACGATCTGCGGCGGTTCGTCATCGAACGAAACCGCGTATCGCACACCCTCCCTGCGGCCAGTGAAGTTGAGCGTGGGCGACACATGGGCGCGCACACGAACGTCGCCGGAGTCGAACAGAAACGCTCGATACTCCAGTCGCGGTGACGTGCCGCCCGGAACCTGGCTTTCCGCTGTCACGGGGAACGGCGTCATCCCGGATAGCGTCCGGCCGAGGTCGGGAATGCGTTGCCACCAAAGCGGAGCGGCGGCTACGGCGTTCGTGAAGTGCTCGGCCTCCATGGCGACAAGGCCGTTTCCCTGAACGAACCCTGTGAGCTCATCGACGCGAGGCGTCAGCGGGTTGTGCACCGGCGCCTGGACGATGACGCGGCGACCCTCCGACCCGGTGATGGTGATCGGTACCCGATGCCGACCGTTAGGCGTACGGCTCCAATCCACGCGCACCGTGAGACGCCGTTCGGTGGTGACGGTTCCGCGCTCAGGAGTCACCCTCAGCCATGGCTCCCCGGTTGTCACCGAGAAGTCGAACGACGTCTGACCGCGATTGTAAATGTCGATGGAGTACGACTGGTGCTGATACGGATCGAGCTCGGGTAACACCGCTGGGCGAGGGCCTCCGGGACCGGGCGGACCAGGCGGACTCTGGCCTTCCCACGACACCCCCATCTCCGCCGCCACAGGTACCTGGATCACGTCAACCCGTGGCATCGCGTTACGCGGCGGCTCCTGCCAGTAGGTGTATCCGATGTGCGTCTGGTCCATCAGGTGGCTCCACTTCCCGCCAGCGAGATCCGTGTGGTACCGCCGCGTGATCTCCGCGTCCCGCTCGAACAGCTGTCGCGCGTGATCGGCAAGCGCATTGGTGGAGGCGCGGCCCTGGAGCGCGTAACGTCGGTTCTTCGCGACCGTGAAGTAGAGCTCGTTGAGGTTGGCGCTGGCCTCGATCGGATGCAGCACGAGCTGGTAGAACGCGTCCCCGTATTCGCCAGGCAGTTGGGACTGCAGGCGCTCGGCCCGCTGCCGCAGCCGTTGCCACTCCAGGGCGACGATCTCCGCCTCGCGGAATTGCGTGAGGCTGTACGTCTCCGGGGCGAGGAGCTCCGGCTTGCGACGGCCCGCAAACTTGAGGTAGGCCGTGAAGATGTCGGCGATTGCAGCGGCGTGCACGGCCCCGAACTGTTGCGCTGCCCAGGCCCGCGCGTACTCGGGCAGGCGTTCAGCCGGCCATCGCGCAGGATTCCATGCATAGTCGAGGAAGAACGACATCGGGTACTCCATGGGCTTGATGTCACCCACGTTCACGATCCAGATGCGACTGGCGCCGTACTGCCACGCGAGATGCATCTGCTCCCACACCCGGGCGATGGGATTGGTGTTCAGCCACTTGTAGTTGCGCGGGCCGCCGACGTAGTCGAAGTGATAGTACACACCAAACCCTCCGCGCCGCGTGGTATCGCCAGGCGCCGGCAGGCGTCGGATGTTTCCCCAGTTGTCGTCGGCAAAGAGCAGTGTGATGTCGTCAGGCACCCGCATGCCGCGGTCGTAGTAATCCTGCACTTCCTTGTACAGCGCCCACAGCTGCGGCGTCGCCGACGGATCTTTCCCGGTCACAGCGGCGATGATCTTCCGCTGATCCGCCACGATGCGCTGGAGCAACGCGAGGTTGCTCCCCTCGGTCATCGGCATGTCGCCGTCCCCACGCATGCCGACGGTGACGATGTTCTCCCGTGTCCCCATGCGCTGCACACCACCGCGCCAGAATTCGCGAAGCACCGAATCGTTCACCTCGTAGTTCCACGGTCCCGTGCCGTACCTGCGCCACTCGGCCTGGGCCCGCGTCAGCGGTTCGTGGTGTGACGTGCCCATCACAATGCCGTACTCGTCGGCGAGGCGCGCACTGAGGGAGTCGTCGTCGGCGAACGCGCTGCCCCACATCGCCGGCCAGAGGTAGTTCCCCTTGAGGCGCAGGACGAGCTCGAAGACCTTCTCGTAGAACAGGTGATTGAAGCCGCCGAACTTCTCGCGAGTCCAACCAGAGAGTGCGGGGGCCTCGTCGTTGATGAAGATGCCGCGGTACTTCACCAGGGGCTCGTCCTGTGTGTGGCGTCCCGGAAGCACGTAGAGGGTCGTCTGCCTGCGGACGGGCACGTCGGCCCACCAGTACCACGGGGACACGCCGATCTTCGCCGAGAGGTCGTAGAGGCCGAAGATGGTGCCGCGTCGATCACTGCCGGCGATCACCAGTGCGCGATCGACGCCGGCCACCGGGCGCTCGATGACCTGCAGAACAAAAGCCTCCCAGCGACCGACGATCCGCGTGGCGTCGAGTTTCCGCTCGCGAACGAGCCGATCGATCAGTGGGTGCCTGCCTAACGTACCGGCGATGACTACCTCGCGGGCGGAGGGAACGGAATCGGTCGACAGCGTGGGCAGCGCGCCTGTCACACGTCCAAGATCCAGGCGCACGTTACCTGCGGCCCGCGCGACCCCCGGCAGATCGTTCGCACTCAGATGAAAGGGGGCCGACTTTCCTCCCGCCGACAATGCGAACCTGCCCCGGCCCCCTTCCGTCGCGATATAGGCGCGATTGCCATCCGCAGGGGCCTGCGCCGCCAGAGGCAACGCGCTCGGGAGGGCGAGCGCCGCGCAGGCGACAGCCCGAAGTAAGAGGCGCATTATGAGAGTGGTAAGTCTTCCGACGTGGCCGGCCGGACGCCAAAATCATATGATGACATTATGAGGTCGGAAGCCGGAAGAGGGGTTTTCGGCCGACCGGACGCGGCTTACTCAAAGGGAACGGCGAGGTCTTCGAATGCAGTATCGCGCGCTTGGGAGCACAGGATGGCAGGTGTCCACAATCAGCTTCGGAACCTGGGCGATTGGGGCGGAGTGGGGGCCGGTCGACGATCAGGCGTCGCTCACCGCGCTGCGCCGCGCCGTGGAGCTCGGCGTCAATTTCTTTGATACGGCTGATGTCTATGGCGATGGTCGCAGCGAGCGCTTGCTCGCTCAGCTGAAAAAGGAGGCTGGCGCCCCAGTCCTCATCGCGACCAAGGCCGGAAGACGGCTGAAGGCCCAGGTTGCGGCTGACTACACGCGCGCGAACCTCACCGCGTTCGTCGAGCGGAGTCTCCGGAACCTCGACGGCGAAGCGATCGACCTTCTTCAGCTCCACTGCCCGCCCACCGACGTCTACTACATGCCCGAGGTGTTCGGGGTACTCGAAGACCTCACGGTCGCGGGAAAGCTCCGGCACTTCGGCGTTAGCGTCGAACGTGTCGAAGAGGGCCTCAAGGCGATCGAGTACCCAGGAGTACAAAGCGTTCAGATCATCTTCAACATCTTCCGTCAGCGCCCCGCCGAGCTGCTCTTCGCTGAGGCCGAGCGCCGGGGTGTGGGAATACTCGCGCGCCTTCCGCTGTCGTCGGGAATGCTTACCGGGAAGATGACGTCAGGTACCACCTTTTCCGACGACGATCACCGTCAGTTCAATAGACACGGTGCCGCCTTCGATCGAGGGGAGACCTTTTCCGGCGTCGACTTCGCTGAAGGCCTGAAAGCGGTCGAAGCGCTCCGGCCGTTCGTCGGCCCGGGAGAGACACTCGCGCAGGTGGCTCTTCGCTGGATTCTGATGTTCTCCGCCGTGTCGTGCGCCATCCCCGGAGCGCGGAACGTGGCGCAGGTGGAAGAGAACGTTCGTGCAGCGCATCTTCCTCCGCTGTCGCGCGAGCGCCTCGAAGGCATTCGGGGTGTGTACGAACGTCAGGTGCGGCGGCTCGTGCATCACCTCTGGTAGGTATCGATCACCTGATGCAGTTCACCTTTCGATGGTTCGGCGACCGCGACGCCATAACGCTCGCGCACATCCGGCAGATTCCCGGTGTCGAGGGGATCGTGACCGCATTGCACGATCGCCCTCCCGGCAGCATCTGGCCCCGGGACGAGCTCGCGCGGGTGCGCGACCGCATCGAGGCAGCCGGCCTTCGATTCTCGGTGGTCGAGAGCATACCGGTGCACGAAGACATCAAGCTCGGGCGTCCGACACGGGATCGACTGGTTGATGACTTCTGCACCAGCATGGAGCACGTTGGCCAGGCCGGTGTTCCCGTGATCTGCTACAACTTCATGCCCGTCTTCGATTGGCTACGTACCGATCTCGCGCTGAGACTCGACGATGGATCGACGACGATGTCGTACGACCATACGGCGCTTTCGCGCATGGATCTCACCAGCGGCTTCGCGTCGCTGCCCGCCTGGGCCGAGAGCTACGATGGCCCCACTCTGGCTGCTTTGCTTGCCGCCTGGCGAGGGACGAGCGACGAGCAGCTGTGGGAGAACCTCGGCTGGTTTCTCGAGCGAGTCACGCCGGTCGCCGAGTCCGCGGGGGTCCGACTCGCGATCCATCCCGATGATCCGCCGTGGCCGGTCTTCGGCGTACCGCGGATCGTCACCACGGATGCTGCGCTGCAACGCGTGACGCGGCTCGTGGACAGCCCCGCCAACGGCATCACCTTCTGTACCGGTTCGTTAGGCGTGCGCCCGGAAAACGACTTGCCGGCGATGATTCTGCGGCTGCGCGGCCGCATTCACTTTGCACACTGCCGCAACGTGCGCGTGATCGGGGTCCGGCAGTTCGTGGAGACCCCGCACCCGTCCCGTTTCGGCGACGTCGACATGCACGCCGTGCTTCGTGCCCTGCGGGACATCGGCTTCGACGGTCCGTTGCGTCCCGATCATGGACGGATGATCTGGGGCGAGACCGGACGTGCAGGGTATGGCCTGCATGACCGTGCCCTCGGTGCGATGTACCTGCAGGGGCTCTGGGAGGCGGTGAACGCGACGCCAGCGTCAGGCACTGACGCCGTGCAGTCGTTCCTCGCACATGAGGGTCCCTGCTCGTGACCACTCCCGCACACTTTGGTTTGTCCGGACGTGTTGCCGTCGTCACCGGGGGGTACGGCGTGATCGGTGGAACGCTGGCGAGCGGCCTTGCCGCGGCCGGCGCGCGCGTGGCCGTGCTCGGGCGCAACGTCGACGAGGCCGAACGAAAGGCACGAGAGATCCGCGACGACGGAGGTGACGCGGTCGCCGTCGTGGCCGACGTCCTCGATGCCACACAGCTCCACGACGCACGCGACGCAGTGATCGCGACCTGGGGGCGGGTTGACGTGCTGATCAATGCAGCCGGCGGCAATGTCTCTCGTGCCCGCAGCGACACAAAGCCGGTGTTCGACGTTCCGCTCGACGCCTTTGAAGAGGTGCTGCGACTCAACCTGCACGGCAGCATCCTGCCGTCGTTGGCATTTGGCGAAGCGATGGCCGCGCAACGCGCGGGCTGCATCGTATGCCTCTCGTCGATGGCCGCGATGCAGGCGCTCAGCGGCGTGATGGGCTACTCTGTTGCGAAGGCCGGCATCGACACCTTTACCCGATGGATGGCAGCAGAGCTCGCGCGCAAGTATGGCGAGGCTGTGCGCGTCAACGCGATCGCGCCCGGTTTCTTTGTGACGGCTCAGAACCGGAGCGTGCTGATCACGGACGACGGCGGTTTCACCCCCCGAGCACGCGCGATCGTCGATCGGACGCCCATGGGTCGCTTCGGGCGGCCGGAGGAGCTGGTGGGCGTCGTGCAGTGGCTCAGCAGCGATGCCGCATCTTTCGTGACCGGAGCTGTGATTCCGATTGATGGCGGCTTCAGCGCCTTCAGTGGGATCTGACGTGACGCGGACCGCGGTCAAAGTTCGCCTCACAGGACCCACTCGTGGCCGCTTCCAGCGCTGAAGCCGGACGCCCGTCGGGCGTCGGCTACCGATGGACCATCGTCGCGCTCCTCTTCGCGGCAACAACCATCAATTACCTCGATCGCCAGGTCCTGGGCATCCTTGCCCCAACACTGCAACACGAGCTGGGGTGGACCGAGACGGACTACGGGAGAATCGTTTCGTGGTTCAGCCTCGCCTACGCCTCCGGGTTCCTGGTGATGGGGCGCGTGATGGATCGGATTGGTGTTCGGCTCGGCTTCGCCACATCGATCGTCGTGTGGAGTCTGGCCGCCATGGGACACGCCCTCGCGCAAACGGCCGCTGGGTTCTCGGTTGCCCGAGCTGCGCTGGGGTTGGGAGAATCCGGGAATTTCCCTGGAGCCGTGAAGACGGTCGCCGAGTGGTTTCCGCGCCGCGAACGCGCGCTGGCCGTTGGCATCTTCAACGCTGGGACCAATGTGGGCGCAGCCGTTGCCCCGATCATGGTACCGTGGATCGCCATTGCGTGGGGTTGGCGTGAGGCGTTCATCGTCACCGGCGCCATAGGCTTCATCTGGCTCGGGATCTGGCTCCTGGTCTATCGCGAGCCCGAGAGACACCCTCGTGTATCCGCCGCCGAGCTTGCGTGGATCCGAAGCGACGCCAGTGAATACCAGGAAGGGCCCATTCCATGGGCACGCCTACTCCGCGATCGGCAGGCGTGGGCGTTCATCGTCGGCAAGGCGATGACGGATCCAGTCTGGTACTTCTATCTCTTCTGGCTCCCGAAATTCCTGGATGCGAACTGGGGAGTGAAGCTCACCGGGCTCGCCGCACCGCTCATCGCGATCTACGTCGTTGCGGATGTCGGATCCGTTGCCGGGGGCTGGCTCTCGAGCACCCTGATCGCGCGCGGGTGGAGCGTAAACCGTGCCCGCAAGACCGCCCTTCTTACCGCGGCATTGCTCATCGTGCCGACATCGCTGGCTCCCTCAGCCGGCAGTCTATGGTTAGCCGTTGGACTCGTGAGTGTCGCAGCTGCGGCGCATCAGGGATGGTCGTGCAACCTCTTCACGTCGGTCTCGGACATGTATCCGCGAAGGGCTGTGGCGAGCGTCATCGGCCTCGGGGGGTTTGCGGGGTCCATGGCGGCGACCGGAATCCAGCGAGCGACGGGGAGACTGCTGGACGCGACCGGAGGCGACTATACGCTCATCTTCCTCGTCTGCGGGGGTACCTATCTCGTCGCCTTGGGGTTGATCCACGTGCTCGTGCCGCACATGGAACCCGTCCAGCCGGCCTCGTCCCTGCCGTGAGTTGGGTCGCGATTCAGGACCGTTCGGGTCGGACATTCTTGACACCCTT
Source organism: Gemmatimonadaceae bacterium (assembly GCA_052387735.1). Classification (GTDB taxonomy): domain Bacteria; phylum Gemmatimonadota; class Gemmatimonadetes; order Gemmatimonadales; family Gemmatimonadaceae; genus RBC101. Next base: position 30,731 of record JBQTIW010000075.1, on the reverse strand, counting down.
ACGCTCAGGGCCCAAGATCGATAGTCATAAGATGAATTGATGACCAATGCGCCCACACGGCTGGGAGCGTTGTTGGGTCCTCCTGGTGGATGAATGAAGATCACCGATGTGCGGGCGACACCCGTAACCGTTCCACTGTCCGGACCACTCCGACACGCCAATGGCTGTCATTGGGGACGGTTCGTGCGGACCATCATTGAGGTGGACACGGATGAGGGGATCACCGGGCTCGGAGAGCTGGGTGGCGGTGGGGAATCAGCCGTCGCGCTGGTGAAGGGCCTCAAGGCGTATGTAGTCGGCCGGGATCCAGCGAGACTCGAAGACCTGCGGTTCCACATCGCCAACCCCACGGCGTCGCTGTACAACAACCGCACGCAGATCATGGCCGCCCTCGAGTTCGCGTGCCTCGACATCCTGGGTCAGAAATGGGGCGTGCCCGTATCCGAGATACTCGGCGGGCGGGTTCGTGACGAGGTGCCCTTTGCGTCCTATCTGTTCTTTCGTTATGCCAGCGGTCACGAGGGAAACGGCGAGATTCGCACCGTTGACCAGTTGATCGCCGAGGCCCGGTCGCTCAAAACGCAGTACGGCTTCAGATCGCACAAGCTCAAGGGCGGCGTCTTTCCGCCGGCATACGAGCTCGCCTGTTACCGGGCGCTCGCGGAAGCGCTTCCTGGTGACAGCTTTCGGTTCGATCCGAACGGCGTCTGGTCCGCGGAGCAGGCGATCTGGTTCGGCCAGCGCATCGAGGATCTCAACAACGACTACCTGGAAGACCCGGTGTTCGGTCTCCATGGCATGCGTCGAACACGAGAGAAGGTGCGCATGCCGCTCGCGACGAACACGGTGGTTGTTGGCTTTGAGCAGTTGGCGGCCAACGTTCTCGAGACCGCGGTGGACGTGATCCTCCTCGATACGACGTTTTGGGGCGGGATTCGTGCGTGCGTAAAGGCGGCGGGAATCTGCGAGGCATTCCAGCTCGGCGTGGCCGTGCATTCCAGCGGCGAGCTCGGCATCCAACTGGCGACGATGCTGCACCTTGGAGCTGTGGTTCCCAACCTCACCTTTGCCGCTGACGCGCACTATCATCACCTGAGGGATGATGTGATCGTCGGCGGAAAGCTGCCGTATTGTCACGGTTCGATTCAGGTGCCGACCGCTCCGGGTCTGGGCGTGAAGCTCGATCGCGCTCGCGTTGCAGAGTACCACGAGCTGTTTCTGCGGCTCGGGACGTACCCCTATGATCGCGATCCTCTCCGTCCGGGTTGGGCTCCGCTGATTCCCAACCAGAGCTGGGCGGACCCGAAGGACGACCGGATTCCGGAGATTCCGCGCTGACGCGCGGAAGAGGCGCGCTCTCATGGTGAGTCGCATAGTGGGTGCCGTCAGCGTCGTCTGGCTTCTCGCGGCGAGCCCACTCACCGGCCAGTCACGCGTGCCTGACGAGGACGGTTACGAGCTGTGGCTGCGCTATCGCAAGGTGTCGGATGCACGACGGCTCGCGGAGTATCGTGGGATGCTCACTCATCTGGTGATCGCGGATTCGGGAGCCACCCTGCGAGCCGCGCGCGACGAATTGCGCCGCGGGTTCCGCGGGCTGTTGGGGCGCGACGTGTCGCCTGCGTCGCAGCCGCGGGCGGGGGCGCTGATTGCCGGGACGCCGCGTGGTTCGGTAGTCATCGCGTCGCTTGGGCTCGACGAGGAGCTGCGGGCTGCGGGTGCGGAAGGCTACGTGCTGCGCGCCATGCGGGTGAAGGGTCGGCCGGCGATCGTGATCGCGGCGAATCGCGACGTCGGCGTGCTGTATGGTGCCTTTGCGCTTCTGCGTCGGCTGCAAACGCGATCGGCGCTCTCGGGACTGTCTATCGTGAGCGCGCCGCGCATCCGGCTGCGAATGCTGGATCACTGGGACAACCTCGATCGCAGTGTCGAACGCGGTTATGCCGGGCGCTCGCTGTGGGCCTGGGACTCGTTGCCGGAGCGCCGATCGGCGCGCTACCGTGACTATGCACGCGCGAACGCCTCGTTAGGTATCAACGCCACGGTGCTCACCAACGTGAATGCCAACGCCACCGTGCTCACGGCACCGTATCTGGCACGCGTGGCGGCGTTGGCCGACGAGTTCCGGCCCTACGGGCTTCGCGTTTACCTGACCGCGCGCTTCAGTGCCCCGCTCGATATCGGGGGACTGAGGACCGCGGACCCGCTCGATCCGGCGGTGCGCGACTGGTGGGCACGAAAGGTCGACGAGATCTACCGCGCAATCCCCGATTTTGGCGGCTTCCTGGTGAAGGCCAACTCCGAGGGGCAGCCCGGACCACAGGATTATCGACGCACGCACGCAGACGGCGCGAACATGCTTGCCGACGCGGTGGCGCCGCATCGCGGTGTCGTGATCTGGCGGGCGTTCGTGTACAGCAACGACGTGCCGGTGGACCGCGTGCGACAGGCGTACGACGAATTCACGCCACTGGACGGAGCGTTTCGGTCGAACGTGCTCGTACAGGTGAAGAACGGCGCGCTCGACTTCCAGCCGCGGGAGCCGTTTCACCCGCTGTTCGGCGCCATGCCCAGGACGCCGCTGATGCTCGAGTTGCAGGTCACCAAGGAGTACCTTGGCCAGGACACCCATCTCGCGTACCTGGGCCCTCTGTTCGCGGAGGTCCTCGACGCCGACACGCATGTGGCCGGCACTGGCTCCACGGTGGCGAAGGTGATCGACGGCTCGGTGCATCGTTATGCGATGACCGGAATCGCCGGCGTGGCGAACATCGGCGACGATCGCACCTGGACCGGCTCTCACTTCAACCAGGCCAACTGGTACGTCTACGGCAGGCTGGCGTGGGATCACACGCTCGGCGCGGCGGCGATCGCGGAGGAATGGGTCCGGCAGACACTGTCCAACGACCCGTCAGTAGTCGTACCGGTGACGCAGATGATGATGGGATCGCGTGAGGCACTGGTGAACTACATGACCCCACTGGGCCTGCACCACATCATGGCGCGCGGGCACCACTACGGTCCCGGTCCGTGGGTCAGCGGTGGCCGCGCCGACTGGACGTCGGTGTACTATCATCGCGCGGACACGCTGGCGCTGGGATTTGACCGCACAATGACGGGCAGCCGTGCGGTGGGACAGTACGCGGGTCGGGTAGGAGATACCTTCGCCAGTCGCGCGACCGTGCCTGACGAGTATCTGCTCTGGTTTCACCGCGTGGGGTGGCGTGACCGCCTGCGCTCTGGCCGGACGCTCTGGGATGAGCTCGTGCACCGGTACAGCACGGGCGTGGACTCGGCGCGCGCGCTGCGCCGCGCCTGGCAGGGCCGGAAGGGGCGGATCGACGCCAGGCGGTTCGGGGAGATCGATGCCTTTCTGGGCATTCAGGAGCGGGAGGCGAAATGGTGGCGCGATGCGTCGCTGTTGTACTTTCAGCAGTTCTCACGGCTGCCGATTCCCGCCGCGTATGAACCGCCTGCCCACACGCTCGAGTACTACCAGCGTCTCACCTGTCCGCGCGATCCCGCGCGTCCGCGGTGCGACGGGATCTGACCTACGCACCGGTGACGGCCGCGCGAGCGGCGCCGCCTAACGATCCTTCCCTGCAATGACTGCGCCCGCGACCAGACACGCCTACACGCCGGTTCCCGAGCACCATTTCACCTTCGGCCTCTGGACCGTGGGCAATCCAGGACGCGATCCGTTTGGCGATGCGGTGCGCCCGAGCGTCTCGCCCACGCACATCGTACGGCAGCTGGCGACGCTCGGTGCGTACGGCGTCAACCTGCACGACAACGACCTCGTGCCGCGGGACGCCTCGGCCGCCGAGCGCGACCGGATCGTGCGGGAGTTCAAGGCGGCGCTGGCCGAGACGGGAATGCGGGTTCCGATGGCGACGACGAATCTCTTCAGCGACCCGGTGTTCCGCGACGGGGCTTTCACCAGCAACGACGCGCGCGTGCGCGCCTATGCGCTGCAGAAGACCATGCACGCGATCGATCTCGGCGTGGAGCTGGGGGCGGGCATCTACGTGTTCTGGGGCGGTCGCGAGGGCGTCGAGACGAATGCCGCCAAAGACCCGCAGGAGTCCATCAAGTGGTTCCGCGATGCGATCAATTTCCTGTGCGAGTATGTCAGGTCGCAGAAGTACGATCTGTGCTTCGCCCTCGAACCCAAGCCTAACGAGCCGCGGGGCGACATCTTCCTGCCGACGATCGGGCACATGCTCGCGTTCATCTACACACTCGACCACCCGACGATGGTCGGGCTCAACCCGGAGGTCGCCCACGACCAGATGGCGGGGCTCGACTTCTCACACGGCGTGGCCCAGGCCCTCGAGGCCGGCAAGCTGTTTCACATCGACCTCAACGGTCAAAGGCCAGGACGCTTCGACCAGGATCTGCGCTTCGGTAGTGAAGACGTGAAAGCGGCCTTCTTTCTCGTCAAGCTGCTCGAGGACTCGGCATGGAACGGCATGCGACACTTCGACTCCCATGCCTACCGCACCGAGGACGAGGAGGGGGTCTGGGACTTCGCGCGCGGCAGCATGCGCACGTACCTGATTCTCAAGGAGAAGGTCGCGCAATACAACGCCGATGCCGAGATCCAGGCCCTGCTGGCGGAGCTCGGGGCGCGGGGCGCATCGGCGGGAGCTCGCGTGAAATACACAGCGGAGTTGGCGCAGTCGCTCCGGGAACGGTCGTTCGCTCTCGACGCGATGCGCGCTACCGGTTACAGGTACGAGCGCCTCGACCAGCTCACCATGGAACTCCTGCTCGGAGTGCGCTGATGGGCTCGATGTCCTGCGCTGGCACCGCAGCGCGCGTGATGGCCTCGTGTCGTGAAGCGCCCGTCACATGAACGCGCCAGTCTTTCTTGGTCTCGACATCGGCACGAGCGGGATCAAGGCGATCCTGGTCGCGAGCACCGGCGACGTGGTGGCCGCCGCGACGACGCCGCTCTCGCTGTCGACCCCGCACCCGGGTTGGGCGGAACAGGATCCGGAAATGTGGTGGCAGGGGACGATCGCCTCCATCGGCCACGTGCTCGCCCAGCAACCGAACGCGTCCATCGCAGCGGTCGGAATCTCCGGGCAGATGCATTCCTCCGTTTTTCTCGACGGGAGCGGCGCGGTGATCCGTCCCGCCCTTCTGTGGTGCGATGGGCGCACGACGGCGGAGTGTGCCGAGATCACCCAGCGCGCCGGCGGCGAAGAGCAACTCCGCGCGTGGGTGCGCAATCCTGCCCTCGAGGGCTTCACTCTGCCCAAGGTGCTCTGGTTGAGAAGACGCGAGCCCGGGGCGTACAGCCGGCTCGCGACCGTCGTTCTCGCCAAGGACTTCATTCGCTTTCGCCTGACGGGAGTACTCGCGACCGACCCCTCGGACGCGTCGGGAACCCTCATGTTCGATCCGGCACGAGTCCAGTGGAGCGACGAGATCCTGCAGGCGGTTGATGTGCCACGCGCGGTGCTTCCCGTCGTTGGAGCGTCCACGGACGTTTTGGGTCGTGTGACGGGCGCCGCCGCCGCGGTCACCGGCCTGGCGAAGGGAACGCCGGTGGTGGGTGGGGGGGCGGACAACGCCTGCGGAGCCGCCGGCGTTGGTGCGGTGGCTCCCGGCGAGGCCGTCGCAAGCTGGGGAACGTCAGGGACCGTCCTGGCGCCGACAGGTCAACCGGTCGTCGATCCGCAGATGCGTGCGCACACGTTTTGCCACGTTGTCCAGGGCGTCTGGTACGTGATGGGCGTCGTACTCTCCGCCGGCGGTGCGTTTGCCTGGTACCGCGAACAGTTCGCCCGCGAGCTCGCCGCACGTGGGGACGCGAGCAGCCATCTGAACTACGAAGCGGCCGGTGTCCCCATCGGCGCGGATGGCGTGACCTTTCTGCCGTATCTGCAGGGTGAACGAACCCCGCACCGGGATGCGTCGGCACGTGGGGCGTTCCTGGGACTCAGCCTGGCACACACCCGTGCACACCTAACGAGGGCGGTGCTGGAGGGGGTCTGCTTTGCGCTGCGCGATTCACTGACCATCCTTCAGCAGCTCGGACTGTCACCCCAGCACCTGCTTGTCACGGGTGGAGGGGCCCGAAGCCCGTTCATTCGCCGACTCCAGTCCGAGATCTTTGGCCTCCCCGTGTGCACGGTCGATCGCGAGGAGGGGCCGGCCTTCGGGGCGGCGCTTCTCGCGGCCGTGGGAGTGGGCGCATATCCGGATGTCGCGGCCGCCGCGCGTTCCACGCTGACGCGCGCCCCGCTCGAACACCCGGACCCGCAAGCGCACCGCGACTACGCGTTGCCCTATGCTCGCTACCGCGCGTCGTACTCAGGACGCCATTCGGCGGTTCTGCCGACTGCGCGAGACGACCGGTGAAGCCCGCGCAGGGCGCTGCCGGACTCCAGCCGCTGATGAGACGAGTGAATGCGTGCGTGCGGCGACACCGCACGCGGCTGGCGCGCGTCGTCACGCTGATGCTGACCGTCCTCGCGTGGGTAGCCTGCGCAGGCCAAATACCGCCCACGCTCGATCGCAACGCAGAGTGGGTCGCGACGTGGACCGCCGCCAGCCAGCTCACCGAGCCAAGAAACCTCCCGCCAGCGCCCGGACTGAGCGGCAGCACGCTTCGCCAGGTCGTGCGCGTGTCGCTCGGCGGTCGGCAACTGCGACTTCGGTTCTCCAACCTGTTCGGTAACACTCCGATCTCGATGACGGCGGCCCACGTCGCGCTGTCTCGCGGTGGAAGCACGATTGCGCCAGGGAGCGACCGCGCGCTGACTTTTCGGGGCAACGGGGGGATCGTGATCCCTCCGGGTGAGACGGTCGTATCCGATCCACTCGAGTACCATGTCGCTCCGCTCGCCGACCTCACCGTCAGCGTTCATTTCGACGCGATGTCATCGGACATCACCGGACATCCCGGTTCTCGGACCACGTCATATCTCCAGGCGGGCGACTGGACGTCGGCTGTGACGTTGCCTGCCGCAACCACGACCGAGCACTGGTACGTCCTTGCCGGCGCCGACGTCCTGGCCGCGCGAGGGAGTACGGCCGTTGTAGCGCTGGGTAACTCCATCACTGATGGGCGTGGTTCGGGTACGGATAAGAACAACCGATGGACGGACAATCTGGCGCGTCGCCTCCAGGCCGACGAGCGCACGAGGAACGTTGCTGTCCTCAATGCGGGCATCGGTGGCAACGCCGTTCTTCGCGGCGGCCTGGGGCCACCGGCGCTCTCCCGTTTGGGTCGGGACGCGTTCGATCCCGCCGGTGTTCGATGGCTCATCGTGCTCGCGGGGGTCAACGACATCGGAACTGCGCGCGGCGCCGAGGCCGAAGCGTCGGTCGATGATCAGCTAATCGAGGCTTACAAACGGATCATCGACGAGGCGCACCGGCTGCACCTTCGTGTCTTCGGCGGGACCATTCTCCCCTTCGGCGGATCCCAGTACGACAGCCCGGCTCACGAAGCGGCGAGACAAACCGTGAACCGATGGATTCGCACCAGCCGCGCGTACGACGGGGTGATCGACTTCGACGCAGCTATGCGTGATCCTGCCAACCCCCTCCGGTTGCGTCGAGAGGCAGACAGCGGCGATCACCTGCATCCAAACGAAGCGGGGTATCGGATCATGGCCGACGCGATCGATCTCGCGCTCTTCATCCGCTAGGAATCTCGCCCCTCCCAACCCCCCTTCGGCGCGCACCGGGGGGGTGCGTCTTGACACATGATCGCCGAGCTGTAGTATCGGGCCAAGGTTACCTTATCACCTAGTCACTTGACAGTCTGAGAGGATGCCTTGAGGCCCTGTCTGTCTCACGCCGGGCGGGTCTGACGGCGTTCGGTTCTGCCCTCGTCACCAGCTCCAGTTGGGTCGCGTCTGCGCGTTGAACGCGCCCCAGCCGGTCGCAATGCCACGTTACTCGGAGGGGTTTATGCGACAGCGGTTTGTTCTTCTGCTTCTGGTGGTCATCGCCGCGGGCGAGTCCCAGGCCCAGGCGCGGACCGGCATCGTGCGAGGGTCGGTGCTCGATTCGATCACCCGGCGACCGATTCCCGGGGCACGGGTGGCGGTGGAAGGAACCGCGTTAGGCACGCTCACCCGTACCGACGGCGGCTACACGCTGTCGGACGTTCCCGACGGGCAGCGGACCCTTCGAACCACCGCGATCGGATTCGGCGCCAAGAACCAGACGGTCACGGTTGCGGCTGGACAGACGGTCACCGCGGACTTTGCGCTCACACGCAGCGCAATTCAGCTGGAACTGTTGACGGTCGTGGGTTACGGCACGCAGGAGAGGCGGGAAGTGACCGGCGCGATCAGCTCCGTGTCCGCCGAGAAACTGCGTGACATTCCGACGGCCGACCCGATGAAGGCGCTGCAAGGGAAGATTCCCGGCGTGGAAATCGTCGCGACCAGCAATGAGCCTGGTGCACCCATGCAGGTTCGCGTTCGCGGTGTCCGGTCGATGGCCAGCGACCGCAACGAGCCGCTCTATGTCGTGGACGGCATTCCGATCAATGGCGGCATCGACGAATTCAATCCGCAGATCATCGAGTCGATCTCCGTGCTGAAAGACGCCGCAGCCACGGCGATCTACGGCAGCCGTGGAGCCAACGGCGTAATCCTCATCACGACAAAAAAGGGCGTGCAGGATGGCCGGATGCACACGTCGTACAGCGTCGACAGCTACTACGGCATCCAGCAGCCGGTGAAGATCCTCGAGATGATGAACATGCAGCAGTTCGTGAAGTATCTGCAGGACGCCGCACTGCAGAACGGGCAGGACAGTGCGCTGGCCAAGGTGCTGCAGGGTCAGACGTTCGTGCCGGGGTCGACGACGTCGAAGCGGATGTATGCGTATCAGAACAACATCCAGACCGACTGGCAGCGCGCGGTGCTGCGCGACGGCCTGCAGCGCAATCTGCAGGGAGGCGTCACCGGCTCGGGTCCCGACACGCGCTACTCACTGTCGGGCAACTATTTCGACCAGAAGGGCATGATTCCCGGCCAGGGCAACACGCGTGGCACCGCCTTCGGATCCATCGACCACACGGCGAAACGCCTGCACATCGGGGCGAGCGCATTTCTGTCGCGCGCGCTGGTCCAGCTGGGTGAAGGGCAGGGCGCGTTTGGCTATGCCACCGCGATGACGCCATTCGGTCGGCCGACCAACTATACAAACCCGGATTCAGCCGGACTCCTCGACCCCCGGCCCGACGACGATCCCCTCAACATCAACCCGTTGCTGGAAGCGAAGTCGATGATCCGGGAGCAGACGAACAACCGCGTCTTCGGATCGGTCTACGCCGAGCTGCAGCTGATGGAAGGGGTGAGTTTCCGGACGAACTTCGGGCCCGACTACTCGGCGACCAGTCTTGGTTGCTACAACGATCCCTGGACCCATGGCCCCTGCTCGAACCCGAGCGCCAACAGCGCCAATCAGGGCCAGCCCCCGCAAGCCGGGTTGCGCAACACGCACGACTTTGTGTACACGCTCGACAATCTGCTCCAGCTCGACAAGGACTTCGGCACCACACATCACGTCGAAGTCACGGGGCTCTACAGCATCCAGAAGGACAAGTTCACCAAGGACTCGATCTACGCGACGCAGCTGCCGTACAACTCACAGCTCTGGTACGACCTGGGTTCGGGGGTGGCGGGCAACAACCTCAGCTCGATTTCGGAATGGGGCCTGCAGTCGTACATGGGTCGCATCCACTACACGCTGCTCGGCCGCTACACGATCTCGGCCACGGGGCGCTCCGATGGATCGAGCCGGCTGGCACCTGGCAACAAATGGGCCTTCTTTCCATCGTTTGGTGTCTCCTGGCAGCTCGGTGACGAAGCATTCATGAAGCGATTCGGCTTCCTGAATCAGCTGAAGGTACGCGGGAGCTATGGCACCACCGGCAACACCTCGATCAATCCGTATCAGACGCAGGGAACACTGACCTCCAAGCTCTACACGTTCGGCACGACGCGAGTGCGGGGGTACCGGCCAGGGACGATTCCGAATCCGGACCTGACGTGGGAGAAGACGGACCAGACGGACATCGGCGTCGAGTTCTCGCTCCTCAACAATCGGGTGAACGGCAGCATCGACGGTTACCGTCAGAATACCCACGACCTCCTCCTCGTTCGACTGCTGCCGGTCACCTCGGGCTTCACGCAAACGCTGCAGAACATCGGCTCGACGAGGAACTCCGGCTACGAGGTCGGGCTGTCGACGGTGAACGTCGAGAACTGGCACGGGGTCTCGTGGACGAGCGACATCAACTGGTCCACGAACAAGAACGAGATCACCGCGCTCGCCAGCGGTGCGACGTCCGATGTCGGAAACGTGTGGTTCGTCGGGCAGCCGATCAATCTCACCGGGGACCCACAGCGTCGCGTCTTCTATGACTGGAGGTTCAAAGGAATCTGGCAGTACGCAGACTCCGTCGCGATGAAAGCCTTCAACTCGACAGGCAGCACGTTCAAGCCTGGCGATCCGCGGGTCGAGGATGTGAACGGCGACGGCAGGATCAATGCGGACGACCGCATCATCGTCGGTACCAGCTATCCGACATGGGTCGGCAGTCTGTTCAATCGCGTGACCTACAAGGGATTCGACCTTGGCGCGCTGGTGACGGCGAAGATGGGGTACAAGTTCATCGACGGCACGCCCCGGAGCTACTCGGGTCGTCTCGGTGTCGTCGCCGACATGGACTACTGGACGCCGACGAATCCGTCGAACCGCAACCCAGCGCCAGGCGTTGGACAGGTGGAAAAGCTCTATCAGAACAGTCGCCTGTACACGGACGGCTCGCACTGGCGCGTTCGCAACATCACGGTGGGCTACACGGTGGGCGAGCGCCTCGCGCGACGGATCGGCGCTCGGACCATTCGCCTGTATGGTACCGCGCAGGATCCGTACATCAACACCGACTACCACGGCAATGATCCTGAAGTGGCGGGAGCGGCTCCGACCGTCCGCACGCTATTGATCGGCAGCAACATCACCTGGTAATCGGGATCCCTCCTCTGACGAGTGAGACACTTCAGATGAAGCGCACACTTCTTCGCACCGTGACGCTGGGACTCGTTGCCGGAGTCGCCGGCTGCATCGACCTCGACGAGACCCTGATCACCGGTGTCAGCAGTCAGTACTACGCGACCCCTGACGGGCTCAACGCGGCCATCGTTGCCAGCTACAGCCAGCTGCGCGGGTTCTGGGGACGCGAGCAGCTCATCTCGCTGACCCAGGCGGGAACCGATACGTGGTCGGACGCGGACCAGGCTGGCTCCAACAATCGAGAGTTTGGCTCGTACAGTGGCGGATTGAACAGCACCGTTGCACCGCTGGCCAATACCTGGAATCCCGCGTACCAGACGATCAACACCTTGAACGCGGCGCTCGACCGTGGTCCCAACACCAAGGGAATTCCGGAAGCCACCAAGAATCGGCTCCTCGGCGAAGCGCATTTTCTCCGGGCATTCCAGTACTTTATTCTGGTACAGACGTTCGGGGACGTGACGCTCTCGCTGCACGAGAACAAGGGCGTCGTGGACGAGGCGATTCGCCATCCGGCGTCCGAGGTGTATACGACGATCCTCGCCGACCTGGACAGCGCCATCGCCATGCTGCCGGTGACGCAGACGGAGCAGGGGCGCGCCACGCGCGGCGCTGCGCGGACCCTCCGCTCCAAGGTCTATCTGACACGCGCTTACAAGTCGTATTCGCCTAACAAGACCGCAGACTTTCAGGCGGCACTCGCGGATGCGAAGGCGGTGATCGCCTCGGGCACGTACGCGCTGACCCCCGTCTACGCCGATCTCTGGTGCGTGGCCCGCCCGGCCGACCCGGGCCGCCAGGGCTACTGCGAGAACAACGCCTACAACCAGAATCAGGCGGAGTTCATTTTCACCGTCCAGTTTTCGTACGACCTCACACACTACGATGGGAACGATCAGTACAACTATCTCCATCTCGTCTATCTGAGTCAGTATGACAACGCGGCATTCGGCGTCGGCATCCCGCGGGATCTCAACAACGGGAGGCCGTTTCGCCGATTGATGCCGACTCAGTACGGGATCAGCCTATTCAAGAATCGCTGGGCTGGAACGCCGGGAGCGAGCGCCGTGATCGACACGCGATTCGATGGCTCGTACCAGACCGTGTGGATCGCGACGGTCGGCGGCCAGCGGAATCCGGCAGGCACCTGTCCGTTCTGCTCGAGCAACGGGGTCGTGAACGCGGGAGACACCACCGCCGTCATTCTGACGCATCAGGTCACGGCTGCCTATCGTCAGAGCAAGGCGTACATGATTCGGACCGTTTGTCCCGCCGGAGACGCGGATCCTTCGGTCTACTGTGGAGACCGGACGGCCGCGACCGACGGCTACATCAGCTGGGATCGGTATCCGGCGCTCAAGAAGTTCCAGGACAACCGGCGGGCGAACCTCACGGCGCAGGAAGGGGGGAAGGTGCAGGTCATCTTCCGGCTTGGCGAAGTGTATCTGATCGCCGCCGAGGCGGATCTGGGCCTGAACAACCTCACGGAGGCGGCCCAGATGATCAACGTGCTGCGCACGCGCGCTGCCAGCCCGGCGCACAAGACCAATCCCGCGTTCCAGGTGACGCCGGCGCAGATCAACATCGACTTCATCATGGACGAGCGCGAACGCGAGCTCGCCGGCGAGTTCAACCGCTGGTACGATCTCGTTAGGCCCGGCGCCCAGTTCTTCGTCGATCGCGTCAAGAAGTACAACCCGCACGCGAGCGCGAACGTGCAGCTCAAGCATGCGCTGCGTCCGATACCGCAGTCGCAGATCGATGGGGTGTTGAAGGGCCCCAAGTACCCGCAAAACCCGGGCTACTGATCGCCGCCCGGGTGGTGGGCGCGGCGTGAGGGCGCGCGGTAGCGGAGGGGTGATGCTTCCGTACCAGGATGCTGCGCTCTCACCAGAGCGCCGCGTCGCCGACCTCCTCTCGCGCATGACGCTGGAGGAAAAAGCCGCGCAGATGACGTGCGTCTGGCAGCGGAAGAACGACACGCTGCTGGACGCCAACGGCGACTTCGATCTGTCGGTGGCGAAGGCATCGTTCGCTCACGGCAATGGCATCGGTCAGGTGGGGAGGCCGAGCGATGCGGGGACGGGGAAGAACGCACGGGAGACGGCCGTGCTCACCAACGCCATCCAGCGGTTCTTTCTCACGCACAGCCGCCTGGGCATTCCGGTCGTCTTCCACGAGGAGTGCCTGCACGGGCAGGCCGCCGTTGACGCGACGAGCTTTCCGCAGCCGATCGCGCTTGCCGGAACCTTCGATCCGGACCTGGTCGAGTCGCTCTACGCGATGACCGCGGCCGAAGCACGCGGGCGAGGCACCCACCAGGCCCTCACCCCTGTGGTCGACGTGGCGCGCGACCCCCGCTGGGGGCGCGTGGAAGAAACGTTTGGCGAAGATCCGCATCTTGTCGCACAGATGGGTGTCGCGGCGGTGCGCGGTTTCCAGGGCGACGCGACGTTCCGCGACAAGCGACGGGTGATGGCAACGCTCAAGCACTTCGCGGCGCACGGGCAACCGGAATCGGGGATCAACTGCGGGCCCGTCGACGTTTCCACGCGCGTGCTGCGCGAGACGTTCCTGCAGCCCTTCAAGGACGCGCTGCATCGCGGCGGAGCCATCAGTGTCATGGCGTCGTACAATGAGATCGATGGGGTCCCATCCCACGCGAATCGCTGGCTCCTGCGTGACGTGCTCCGCAAGGAGTGGGGCTTCGCGGGGTTCGTCGTCTCGGACTACTACGCCATCTGGGAGCTCAGCTACCGTCCCGATACCCACGGGCACTTCGTTGCGCACGACCGCCGTGAGGCGTGTGTGCTGGCGGTGCGCGCCGGCGTCAACATCGAGTTCCCGGAGCCCGACTGCTATCTGCAGCTCGTATCCCTCGTGCAGGAGGGCGTCCTCGAGGAAGCGCAGCTCGAAGAGCTGATTGCGCCGATGCTGTTCTGGAAGTTCCGGATGGGATTGTTCGACGACCCCTATGTCGATCCTGACGAGGCAGAGCGGTTGGTGGGAAACGACGAGCATCGCACGCTCGCCCTCCGTGCCGCGCGCGAAGCGATCACGCTGCTGAAGAACGAGGGCCCGCTCCTCCCGCTCGATGCGGAACGGATCGCATCGATCGCCGTGGTCGGGCCTAACGCGCATCGCGTGCTCCTTGGCGGGTACTCCGGCGTACCCAAGCACAACGTGACCGTGCTCGAGGGCATCACGGCACGAGTGGGAGAGCGCGTGCAGGTCTCGTACGCCGAAGGGTGCAAGATCACCATTGGCGGCTCATGGAACGCGGACGACGTGGTCCTGGGCAATCCGGACGACGATCGCCGGCAGATCGCCGAAGCGGTCGAAGTTGCGAAAGACGCCGACGTGATCGTGCTCGCAATAGGCGGCAACGAACAGACATCGCGCGAGGCGTGGGGACGCAAACACCTCGGCGACCGCGCGCGGCTCGAGCTGATCGGGCGGCAGGATGAACTGGTGGAGGCGATGGTGTCGACGGGGAAGCCAGTCGTCGCGCTCCTCTTTGGCGGTCGTCCGCTCGCGATCAGCCACCTGGCCTCTCGAGTCCCCGCCATTCTCGAGTGCTGGTATCTGGGGCAGGAGAATGGGCGAGCCGTTGCCGACGTGCTGTTCGGCGACGTGAACCCCGCGGGAAAGCTTCCCATCAGCGTCCCTCGATCGGCGGGACATCTGCCGGTGTTCTACAACCACAAACCGTCGGCCCGTCGGGGCTACCTCTTCGACCAGGTGACACCGCTCTATTCGTTCGGGTTCGGCCTCAGCTACACGACCTTCACCGTGCGCGACGTCCGGCTGGTCGACCCTACGATCACGCGCGGGCAGTCGACGCGCGTGATGGCCGAGGTCACGAACACCGGCCGCGTCGCCGGCAGTGAGGTGGTCCAGCTCTACGTCCGCGACGTGGTGAGCTCGGTGACGCGTCCGATCAAGGAACTCAAGGGATTCCGCAAGGTGTCACTGGCGCCGGCAGCGACAGTCACAGTCTCGCTCGAGCTCACGAGCGAGTCACTGGCGTTCTACGACATCGATATGCAGCGAGTTGTGGAACCTGGGGAGTTCACAATCATGGTTGGGACGTCGTCGCGAGACGAGGACCTGCAGTCGGTCACGTTGAGGGTACAACCATGAGCACCAGGGGAATCCGCACCGTCCATGGGGCCAAATCGCCTGATGGCGTCTACCTCTTTGACGCGACGGCGCCGTTATTTCCTGCGGACGCCCGGGGCGGGCGCGTTCGCTGCTGGTCGAGTGTGCGCGTCGGGCGGATGTGTCTGATGGCGTCCAGCTTTCCGTGGGAGACAGTGCAATGAAAGACGCGTTCCAACCCGTGCTGAGACAGAGCCTCTCGGACGGTCTCGTGCAGCGGATACGGGGACTGATCCAGGAGGGGCACTACAAGCGCGGCGATCGCTTGCCTTCGATCATGGAGATCGCGCGCCAGTTCGGGGTGGGGCATCCGACCATTCGTGAGGCGCTCAAGAAGCTGGAGACGATGCGCGTGGTGGAAATCCGCCACGGCTCCGGCGTGTACGTGAGCCGCAGCGAAGACGTCCTCGTGCTTGCAAGTCCCGATTACACCGGGGCCGTAACGCGCAAGCTCCTCCTCGACCTCATCATTGCGCGAAAGCCGCTCGAGATGTTGTCTGTGGCCGATGCGGTCAAGCATGCCACGGCAGATCATCTGCAGGAAATGCGGCGTCTCCTCACCACAGCGGGGGAAAACCTGGACAACGATCCGGTGCTGAACTCCGTGAACATGGGCTTTCACCGCCAGATCGCGCTCGCATCGGGGAATACAGTGCTGGCGCAGATTCTCGATGTGCTGCAGGATCTGTTCAGGGAGGAACAACGGTTGATTCTCGACATCTTTGGCTCGCGCGAGCGCGACCATCAGGAACACCTCTCGATCCTCGAAGCAATCGAACGACGGAACGAGGCGCTTGGCGTGGAGCGGATGCGCATGCACCTGACTGGGGTGCAGGAGGCAATCCTTCGGTGGGATCCCGACGCCCGGCCCGTGGTGTGATCCCCGATCTGGGTCAGATGTCCGCTGAGAGAATGCACAGGGCGTACGAGGAGCCCTTCTGTCGACCGCGCGCGCCGAATCTGTTGTCGAGGTCCCAAAACATGAACGTCGCCAACTAATGCGCGCCCTGGCCCGCCGCCTCCTGGCGACACAGGAGTCCGGACTCCTGCTCGTGCTCGTCCTGCTGACCGTGGTACTCGCGCTCGTGGCGGGTTCGCACGTCGACCGCCGCACGGGCGAGGTCATCAACAGTTTCTGGAACTCGCACACGCTGATTCAGACGGCGACCGACGCGAGCTTTTTTGCGATCATGGCCATTGGTGCGACCGTGGTGATCGTGTCGGGGGGCATCGATCTGTCCGTCGGCTCGATCTACGCGCTTGCCGGCGTGGTCACCGCGGTCGTCCTGCGTGAAGCAGGACCGATGGGCGCTACGAGCACGACGCTGCTCGCGCTCGGCTCGTGTCTGGGTGTGGGGCTGCTCTGCGGTCTGCTGAACGGCGGCCTGGTCGTGCTGCTGAAGGTCCATCCATTCATCATCACACTCGGAACGATGTGGATCCTGCGCGGGATCGCCTTTGTGGCGACGAAGGCGCAGAGCATACTCGTGCCGCCGTCGCTGACATCTGTGGCCAAGGCGTCACTCGGAATGGGCGACGGGTTGTATCCCGTACCGATGCTCTCGATGCTCGCCTGCATGGCGCTTGGCACGGTTTACCTCCAGCGCACGGTGATGGGTCGGCACGTCTTCGCTTTCGGTGGCAACCTGGAGGCGAGCCGGTACGCCGGCTTGGCGCTCAATCGAATCCAGCTCGGCGTATTTGCGCTTTCGGGCCTCACCGCCGGGTTCGCCGCGTTTCTGGGGGCATCCTTCTACGGGTCGGCATCGTCCGGAGACGCGCAAGGATACGAGCTATATGTGATCGCCTCGGCGGTGGTAGGCGGCGCGAGCCTGCTCGGAGGCAAAGGGAGTGCGCTGGGTGCAATACTGGGGGCGCTGCTCATCGTGCTGATCCGGCAGTCTATTCGTACCTTGCACTTCGATCAGAACTACGAGTGGATCGTGGTCGGTTGCGCCATCATTGGCGCGGTGGTGGTGGACCAATGGAGTACGCGGATGGCGGCCCGGCGCCTGAGCGGGATGGCCGAGGCACATCCGACACAGGGCACGCACTGAGGAGTCGACGATGACGTTCCGAATGCAAAGCACACGGGTTGCAGCAGGACTGGCATTCGCGACGCTGGCCTGCGCCGGCGGGAGCGAGACCGCAGCACGAGGTGACAGTGGGGCGAAGCCCGTAGCCGACGATGGTCGCATCACCATCGCCATGATCGCCAAGAGCTCCACCAACCCGGTCTTCCTCGCGGCGCGCACCGGCGCGGAGGCAGCAGCAAAGGAGCTCTCGCAAGCGAACGGGATCACCGTCGAAGTGCTCTGGCTCACGCCGCCGCAGGAAGACGGGCAGGTCCAGGCGCAACGCGTTCAGCAGGCGGTCAACGATGGGGCGGACGCGATCCTCCTGTCCGCGTCCGACGCCGGCAAGGTCCTGGGTGCGGTGAATGATGCGGTAGATCGGGGTGTCGCGGTGATGACGTTCGACAGTGACGTGCCGCAGTCGAAGCGCTTTGCATACTTTGGGATCGACGACCACAAGACCGGCGCGCAGACGATGACCGAGCTCGTGAAGCTGTTAGGCGGCAGCGGAAAGGTCGCCATCCTCGCCGGCAACCAGAATGCGCCCAACCTGCAGAACCGCGTGCAGGGCGCAAAAGACGAGGCCGCGAAACATCCAGGCATCCAGATCGTCGGCACCTTCAACCACATCGAGACCCCGCAGGATGCCGCCGCCGAAGTGGTGCGCGTGAACAATGCATACCCGGAGATCAGAGGGTGGGCGATGATCGGCGGATGGGCGCTCTTCACGCAAACCCTGCTCACGGACCTGGATCCGAAGGTCATCAAGGTGGTGTCGGTGGATGCCCTGCCGGCGCAGCTCGCCTATGTGGACAAGGGCGTGACCCCGGTCCTGCTTGCTCAGCCGGTCTACGAGTGGGGCTACGTGGGGGTGAAAACGATCGTGGACAAGCTCCATTTCAAGAAGGAGATCCCGCCGGTCATTCCCCAGGAGACTGTGCGCGTCAGCCGGGAGAACCTTGGAGAATGGGCGCGCCAGCTCAAAGCGTGGGGCTTCACCGACGTGGCCGCGGAGTACTTGACGAAGTAGTTGCCTGACGAGCGATGGCCGACGCCGCGGTCCGGTTCGAGGGAATCACCAAGCGATTCCCCGGCTCGCTCGCGCTGAGCGACGTCACGCTCGAGATCGCGACCGGTTCATGCCACGCGCTCTGCGGAGAGAACGGCGCAGGCAAGAGCACCTTAGGCAGGATCCTCGCCGGTGTTCACGCACCAGACGCCGGTCGCCTCTTCGTTCATGGTCAGCCCGTGCGCTTTCACGGAGTGGGCAACGCCCTGGCGGCGGGCGTGGCCATGGTCCATCAGGAACCCACGCTCTGCCCCAACCTGTCCGTGGCCGAAAACCTCTGCCTGGCCGCGCTGCCCGCGCGGCGTGGCCTCGTGGACCGGCGGGCGATGAGGCGCCGAGCGGAATCGCTGCTGGCAGAGGTCGGAGCGGCCCTGGACGTGACGCGCTCGATCAGCGACCTGAGCGTCGCACACCATCAGCTCGTGCAGATCGCGACTGCGATGGGCGCCGGTGCCCGTATCGTGGTATTCGACGAGCCCACGAGCTCTCTCAGCGAAGGTGAAGCGGAACGGCTCTTCGAGCTCATGGGTCGTCTGCGTGAACGCGGAATCACCTGCATCTACGTCTCGCACCGGATGCCCGAGATCTTTCGCCTGTGCGACACCGTGAGCGTGCTGAGAGATGGACGTCACGTGGCGACGCGGCCAGTGAGTGCGGTGTCGATCGATGCGCTTGTCCAGCTGATGATCGGACGTCCGCTCTCCGAGTACTTCCCGCCCCACGCCGTGACCGTGCGCAACGCGCACGTGCTCGAGGTCGAGCGGCTGACGTCACCCCGCGGCTTTCACGACGTCACGTTCAGCCTGCGTGCGGGCGAAGTGCTCGGGCTGTGCGGTCTCGTTGGTTCGGGACGCTCGGAAGTCGCGGCCGCACTCTTCGGTCTGGACCAGCGCGCGACGGGTCGGGTGCGCGTGGGCCAGCGGGAAGTGCGCATGCGTCACGCGCGCGACGCCATCCAGCTCGGCCTCGGCCTCGTCCCTGAGGATCGGAAGCGCCAGGGCATCGTTCCCGGAGAGAGCGCGCGACGCAACATTTCGCTCTCGATCCTGGATCGCCTGTCGCGCCTCACCTGGGTGCGACGGCGCGCCGAGGGCGCGCTCGCGCGCGATGTCGTGCAGCGGCTGCGGGTGATGCCTAACGACGTAGAAGCCCCAGTCGCCGGACTCTCCGGCGGCAACCAGCAGAAAGTCGTCCTGGGCCGCTGGCTGGCTGCGCAACCACGCATCCTCATCCTCGACGAGCCCACCCGAGGAGTGGATGTCGGAGCGAAAACCGAGATCCACGGGCTGATCGCCGACCTCGCCTCCGAAGGGACGGCGATCTTGCTGATTTCGAGTGAGCTCCCCGAGATCCTGCGACTCTCGCATCGCATCCTCGTGCTCCGCGAGGGTCGGATCGTGGGGGAAGTCCCGGCTGAGGGTGCCAGCCAGGATCAGCTGATGCGGCTGATGTCAGGGGTGCCGGTCGTCGCCTAGCCGAGCTGTCGGTCATGCCGACCGACTGCACGAGACCAGGGGGTGATTCTTGACAGCAGCCCGGTCAGCCGTATGATGTTGGCGATAATATGACTTTGTCACTTTATGAAGTTCGCGTTGGGGTTCGCCTGCCAGCAGTCCCTGCCGCGATTCGTTCATGAGCACGTCCGGCGAGCGGCTCAGCGTCACGGAGAAGGTCGGCTACGGCATTGGGGACGCGGCCGCGAACTTCATTTTCCAGGCGATGCTGGTGTTCCAGCTTGCCTTCTACACCGACACGTTCGGCATCACGGCCGCGGCTGCCGGCACGCTCTTCCTCGTCGTCCGCGTATTCGACGCGGTGTTCGACCCGATGATGGGGATCATCGCCGACCGCACCGATACGCGATGGGGCAAGTTCCGTCCGTGGATTCTCTGGACCGCTGTGCCGTTCGGGATCATGGCCTACCTCACCTTCGCGACGCCGTCGTTAGGGCCACAGGGCAAGCTGATCTATGCCTACATCACCTACACGGTCCTGATGATGGTGTACAGCGCCAACAACCTCCCCTATTCGGCGCTGAGCGGCGTGATGACCGGCAACCTCGTCGAACGCACCAGCCTGTCGTCGTACCGGTTCGTGTTCGCGATGAGCGCGGCGTTCGTGATCCAGGGTCTCTCGCTTCCGATGGTGCGGTACTTTGGCGGCGGCAATGATGCGCGCGGCTATCAGGTCACGATGGGGATCTTCTCCCTACTCGCGGTGCTGTTCTTCATCGTGACGTTCCTGACGACTTGCGAGCGTGTGCGCCCCGATCCGTCCCAGAAGACGTCGATCCGGCAGGACTTTACCGACCTGCTTCACAACGGGCCGTGGATCGCGATGTTCGTTCTCACGATCTTCATTTTCATCACGCTCGCCATGCGCGGCGGCGTCATGTTGTACTACTTCAAGTACTACATCGGGCGCGAGGACCTGTTCAGTCTCTTCAATGTGTGCGGGCTAGGCGCCACGATTGTCGGGGTGGTGCTCTCGTCGCCGCTCGCTACGCGGTATGGCAAGCGCGCGGTGTTCATGGCGGGACTCACCATCACCATCATTTTCACCGCGGCGTTCGTTCTGATTCCGCGTAACGCCGTCCCGGTGGCGTTCGGCGTCGAGATGCTGCGTCAGTTTGCGTACGGTTTCACGATTCCGCTGCTCTGGGCGATGATGGCCGACGTCGCCGATTTTTCGGAGTGGAAGCACCGGCGCCGGGCGACGGCCATCGTCTTCTCGGCGATCGTGTTCGGACTCAAGGCCGGACTGGGCTTCGGCGGGGCGATTGGGGGGTGGATCCTCGCGGCGTACGGCTACATGCCTAACATCGATCAGACCGAGCGTGCCCTCAATGGTATCCGGCTGACGACGAGCGTTTACCCGGCCATCACCTTTGCGATTGCACTGGGCTGCCTGGTCTTCTATCGGATCGACAAGAAGCTCGAAGTGCAGATCACCGACGAACTGGCCCGGCGACGCAAGACATTCGCACCATCCGGTGACGGCATCGCCACGACAGTGGCGGAAGCAGCGGTATGAACCCCAGACGCAACCGGATGTACGCGCTGCTCGCGCTGACCGCGGGTGCGGCGTGCGCAAAGGCGCGGACACCCATGGCCACCGGCGCGGCGGTCTCGGCCACGTCTGTTCCTTCGCTCAAGCAGGCTTTTGCGTCCACCTTCATGATCGGCGCCGCGCTCAACGCCGAGCAGTTCTTCGAACGTGACATCAGCGGCGCCTCGCTCGCTGCCACCCATTTCAACACGATCACTCCGGAGAACGTGCTCAAGTGGGAATCCGTGCACCCGCGTCCCGGTGAGTACGACTTTGCCGTCCCGGACCGCTATGTGGCGTTCGGTGAGCAGCATGGGATGTTCGTCGTTGGACACACACTCGTGTGGCACCAGCAGACACCGCGGTGGGTGTTCGAGGACGCGTCAGGGAAGCCGGTCTCGCGCGACACGCTCCTGGCGCGCCTGCGCGACCACATTCACACCGTGGTGGGGCGCTACAAAGGACGGATCCGCGGGTGGGACGTCGTCAATGAGGCGCTCAACGAGGACGGCACGCTCCGCCCGTCCCCATGGCTCACGATCATCGGTGACGACTATCTCGTGAAGGCGTTCGAGTTGGCGCGCGAAGCGGATCCCAACGCCGAGTTGTACTACAACGACTACTCGATCGAGAGTGCCCCCAAGCGAAACGGCGCCGTCGCGCTCATCCGGAGGCTGCAGTCGCAAGGCGTCAAAGTCACCGGCATGGGGCTCCAGGGCCACAACAAGCTCGATTGGCCTACAGTTGCGCAACAGGATTCCACGATCGCAGCGTTCGCCGCACTCGGCGTGAAGGTCATGATCACCGAGCTGGATGTGGACGTGCTGCCCCCGGTGGGGAACAATCGCGGGGCCGACATTTCGTTCAATGCGCAGCTCCAGGACCGACTCAACCCGTACCGGACCGCGCTGCCCGACTCAGTGCAGCAGAGGCTGGCCGCTCGTTATGCGGAGCTGTTCGGCGTATACCTCAAACACCGCCAGCATATCAGCCGCGTGACGTTCTGGGGCGTGGCCGACGGCGACTCATGGCTCAACAACTGGCCAGTGCGTGGGCGCACCAGCTATCCGCTCCTCTTTGATCGCAGCGGCGCACCCAAGCCCGCATTCGACGCGATCGTCCGACTTCTGCGTCAGCGTGTGGTATCGGAGTAGCCAGCTGTCGAGTGCCGAGCGCCACGCCGGCGAACGCCGGCGTTCCCGCTGGCGTTTCAGCGCTCGCCGGTGGATTTCCGCATTCGCAGGGATGACCGCCCTGCTGGGATTCCCCCAGCCTACTCGTCCCGGCACGACGGTACCTCAGAGCCGCGCCCGCTACCTCGACGCGCGTCTTCCGATAGAGGTACGCCTCAGCGATTTGCTCGGCCGAATGACGCTGGAAGAGAAGATCGGGCAAATGCTCTGCCTGCGCTCCTCGAGCGCTCGGATCATCACCGCCGACGGCACGTTCGACACCAGCCGCGCCGTGCCCTGGTTCAGGACCGGCGTTGGACGGATGGAGCGGCCAAGTGACGGCCATGGTGCGCGCACCCACGCCGAGTACACCAACGCCATTCAACAATGGGTGAAAGCCAACACTCGCCTCGGCATTCCCATCCTCTTTCACGAAGAAGCATTGCACGGTCTCCGTGCGCGCGACGCCACCAGTTTTCCGCAGTCGATTGCGTTGGCAAGTACGTGGAATCCCGAACTGATCGAGCGCGTCTTCGCGGTCACGGCTGCTGAGACGCGAGCCCGTGGGTCGCATCAGGTCCTCGCGCCGGTGATCGACATCGCGCGCGATCCGCGCTGGGGCCGCATCGAGGAGACCTTCGGAGAGGATCCGTGGCTCACGGCTCGAATGGGCGTGGCTGCCGTGCATGGCTTCCAGGGTCGCGAACGAACGATCGGCAGCACTCGCGTCATCGCCACGCTCAAGCACATGACGGGACACGGCCAACCGGAATCGGGAATAAACATCGGACCGGCGAGTCTTGGCGAGCGAACCCTGCGTGACATGTTCCTCGTGCCGTTCGAAGCCGCGATTCGCGAGGCAAATGCGCAGAGCGTGATGCCCTCGTACAACGAGGTGGACGGTCTCCCGTCACACGCCAACCCGTGGATGTTGCGCGATGTGTTGCGCGGCGAGTGGAAGTTCGACGGGGTGATCGTGTCGGACTGGAACGCGATCCGCGAGCTGATCACTCGCCACCGGCTCGCCGGCAGCCGCGAAGAGGCCGCTCGCTTGGCGGTCGATGCAACCGTTGACATCGAACTCCCCGACATCGACACGTACGACACATTGGTAGAGCAGGTGAAGAGCGGAGCAGTACCCATGTCGGCGATTGACCGCGCGGTTCGCCGGCTGCTGCGCGCGAAGTTCGTGCTTGGCCTCTTCGAGAATCCGCTCGTGGATCCCGATCACGCCGAGCAATTCTCGGGTTCGGCCGACCATCGGCCACTCGCGCTGGAAGCCGCTCGTCAGGCAATTACGCTGCTCAAGAACGATCGGGGAACCCTGCCGCTTCAGGCCGAGCGGTTGTCGCGAGTTGCGGTCATCGGCCCACATGCGGGCGAGATGATGCTGGGAAGCTACTCCGGCACGCCACGATTTGGCGTGAGCATTCTCGAGGGGATTCGTACCAGGCTAGGATCGAGCGCAGCGGTGGACTATGCCGAAGGCGTGCGCATCACTGAAGACTCGACTTTCACGCGGGACCCGCAACCGCACATGAGCGGTACCCGGTCGCACGCGCGCTCAGGGGCCAACCTCGTGGTGCTGGCTGACTCGGCGTCCAACGCACGTCGGATCGAGGAGGCCGTTGTGCTGGCCCGGCGCAGCGAGGTGGCCATCATCGTGGTGGGAGACAACGAGCAGACGGCACGAGAGGGGTTTGCCGAGGCGCATCTCGGTGACCGGGCGACATTGGGTCTGCCGGGACAGCAGGAAGCGCTCGTGCACGCCGTGGTGGCAACCGGAACGCCCGTAGTGCTCGTGCTGATTCACGGCCGGCCGGCATCGATTCCCGCGATCGTGGCGAGCGTGCCGGCGATTCTCGACGGGTGGTATCTGGGGCAGGAGGGTGGCACGGCCATGGCAGAAGCGCTGTTCGGCGATATCAATCCCGGCGGCAAGCTTCCGCTGACTGTCGCACGGCACGTCGGCCAGCTTCCACTCTTCTACAACCACAAACCATCGGCGTTGCGAGGCTACCTTTTCGAAAGCACCGCGCCACTCTTTCCTTTCGGACACGGATTATCCTACACGACGTTCAAGTACAGCAACCTGCGAGTGATGCCGGATCGAATCCGGAGCGACG
Organism: Gemmatimonadaceae bacterium; assembly: GCA_052387735.1. Classification (GTDB taxonomy): domain Bacteria; phylum Gemmatimonadota; class Gemmatimonadetes; order Gemmatimonadales; family Gemmatimonadaceae; genus RBC101. Next base: position 6,025 of record JBQTIW010000075.1, on the reverse strand, counting down.
CGAAGGCGACGGTGTCGGTCGACGTCACCAACACCGGAGCACGGCCGGGCGACGAGGTGGTCCAGCTCTACATCAGCGATGCCGTGAGCCGAGCGAGCCGACCGGTGATGGAGTTACGAGGGTTCTCGCGTGTTCCGTTGGCCGCCGGTGAGACCAGGACGGTGACGTTCGAGATCGGGCCGCAGCACCTCGCGTATCACGATCATGAGATGCAACGGGTCGTCGAACCTGGCCGTTTCGAGGTAATGGTGGGGGGCAGCTCAGTGAGTGTGAACAAGGCGTCATTGGATGTCGAGGCTGCGCCTCGGGGTCGCCGCTGACATCACAGCCGGCGGTTTCCGTACAGGCGCGAGTTCGCGCGACGCCGCGTTCCGCGTAGTGGCGGAACGGCGTCGCAATTTCGGCGGAGACGACATGAGCAACTCGTTTGGACCGGTTGTAAAGCAGGGCATGGCCGATCGGCTCGCCCGGCGCATCAAGGCGATGATCCGCGATGGCCAGTACCAGCAGGGTGACCGACTGCCCGCGATCATGGAGATGGCGCGCCGGTTTGGCGTGGGTCACCCGACGATTCGGGAAGCGCTCAAGAAGCTGGAGACAATGGGCTTCGTCGAAATCCGCCACGGCTCAGGCGTGTATGTGACGCGAAGCGAAGACGTGCTCGTCGTGGCCAGCCCGGATTTTTCGGGAACGGTCACCAGGAAGCTGCTACTCGACCTGATCCGGGTGCGCACGCCACTCGAGATGCAGTCGGTTGCGGATGCGGTGAAGAACGCGACGCCGGAGGACCTGCAGGAGATGCACCGACTGCTCGACACCGCCGGCGAGAATCTCGACAATGACGCGGTGCTCAATCCTGTGAACATGTCGTTCCACCGGCAGATCGCGGTGGCGTCGGGCAACACCGTGCTCACGCAGCTCATCGATGTCCTTCAGGACCTATTCAGGGACGAACAGCGCATGATCCTCGGCATCTTCGGGTCCCGCAAGCGAGATCACGAGGAGCACCTCGGCATCCTCGAGGCGATCGAGAAACGCGACGAAGTGCTCGGTGTCGAACGCATGCGCGCTCACCTCGCGGGTGTGCAGGACGCGGTACGGCGTTGGGATCCCGAGAAGCAGCCGGTCACCTGACCTGAGACGGTCCCGCGTGGTAAAGGTGCGCAGGCGCGGACTTCCGCTCGTCACGGCCGCGCTGCTGGCTGCATGCCGTTCCGATTCTGCGGGGATTGTCACGCCGCCAGTGACACCGCCGGCGCAGAATCCCGACACTATTCCGCTCAGGTCACTCGCGGCGCTGCGTGGCCTTCGCGTAGGTGCGGCGATCGATCGGGGATTCCGCTTCATCGGCGCCGAGGGCACACAGTTTCGTGCGACGTTCACGCGCGAGTTCAGCATGCTGACTCCCGAGAATGACATGAAGCACGACCGCATTCATCCGGCACGCGCGACGTACCGGTTCGAGGCCTCGGATTCCCTGGTGGCGTTTGCGCAGGCGAACGGGATGTTGGTGCGGGGTCACACCCTCGTCTGGCATCAACAACTCGCGCGCTGGCTCACCTCGACCACGTGGACGACGGCGGAAGCATCCACGCTGCTCACGCAGCACGTTGCCGACATCGTCTCTCACTTCCGGGGGAAGCTGAGCGCGTGGGACGTGGTGAACGAGCCGCTGGCCGACAACGGAGCGCTTCGAGCCGGCTTCTGGCTCGACAACGTGGGCGCCAGCTACATCGAGCTGGCATTTCGCGCGGCGCGCGCGGCGGATCCCGACGTGGCGCTCTACATCAACGACTACAACATCGAAGGGTTGAGTCCGAAGTCGGACTCGATGTATGCGTTGGTGCAACGTCTTGTCGCGCGACGCGTCCCCATCACCGGCGTAGGGTTCGAGTCGCACTACGTCGTTGGCGGATTACCAACGCGCAACGACCTCGCAACCAACCTCGCGCGCTATGGCGCTCTAGGCCTCAAGGTGCAGATCACGGAGCTGGATATCCGATTGCGGCTCCCGTCAACCGCGGAGCAACTGCAAACGCAGGCGCAGAACTACCGCGACGTCTTCGGCGTCTGTCTGCAGTCCCCTGCCTGCAACGCCGTGGTCACGTGGGGCGTCACCGACCGTGAGTCCTGGGTGCCGTCAACATTCCCCGGTTGGGGCGACGCACTGCTCTTCGACACGTCATTCGTTCCCAAGCCCGCGTTCCGATCGGTGTACGCTTTGCTCGCCGGTAGGTAGAGCGGCTCGTCAACCGGCCACGGAGAAGCGATAGACCGTCCGCGATCGGTACGTATCGCCGGGTCGCAGAATCGTAGCAGGGAACGCGCGCCGGTTAGGCGAGTCGGGAAAGTGCTGCGGCTCGAGCGCGAGCGCCGAGTGGCGGCCGATGGAGGTGGGCAGGCCCCGGGGAGCGGTGAGGAGCTGGCCGGAGTAGAAGTGAAGGCCAGGCTCGGTGGTGAACAGTTCCACCATACGGCCGCTGTGACGGTGCATGAGTCGCGCCGCGAGGCGAAGCGCTCCGCCGGTGAAGTCGTCGAGGACGAGGGTGTGGTCGTATCCGCGCCCGTGCCGGAGCTGGTCGTCGTCCGCGGCAATCCGTTCGCCGATGCGGCGAGCCGATGTGAAGTCGAACGGTGTTCCGGTCACGCTGCGCAGCTCGCCGGTGGGGATGAGCGCCGCATCCACAGGGGTAAAGCGGCTGGCGTTGATCGCGAGCTCGTGATCGAGAATCGTGCCCGCTCCCGCCAGATTGAGGTACAGGTGCTGTGTCAGGTTCACGACCGTCGGGGCATCGGTCGTGGCCGTGTAGGTGATGTCGAGCGAGTCGTCGTCCGTCAGGTGATAGATGACGTGCACCGCCAGGGTACCGGGATAGCCTTCCTCGCCAGCAACACTCGTGTAGGTGAGGTCCGCCGCGGTGCCCGAGTCCACGTGCCTCGGCGAAACTGCCCAGAGGCGCCGGTGAAATCCGCGACGGCCGCCATGCAGGTGGTTGGTACCATCATTGGCATCGAGCTGAACGGCGACACCGTCGAGCGTGAACCGCGCCTCCGCGATCCTGTTCGCGTAGCGCCCGATCAGTGCACCGAGGTAATTGGTGTCAAGCTCGTACGTGGCGGGATCGCCGTACCCGGGCGTGACATTGATGATCTGGCCCGTCCGGTCCGGAACGTCGACGGAGAGGACGATGCCCCCCATCGCCATGAAGCGGACGCAGAGCCCGGTGGTGTTCCTTAAGGTATGAACCGCATTCACGGCGACGGTGAATAGGCGTACAGCCCGAACAATGCCCCCACGAAACCGCGGGCGGACTTCGTGCTCAGGATCGTGCCGTCGACGCCTGCCTTGAGCACCACCCACGCGTCAGCCGCAACCGCATACGAGAAGTCGTAGCGGTCACGCTTGGCTTCGATACGAAGGTACACCGTGTCAGCGTTGGCCTCCGGCAGCGGCGCTGACGCGACGATCGCTCGATCCACGGTCAACGAGTCCCCTGCATGCCGTTCGAGGAGAACCGCCGGCTTTCCGTCAGCGAGACCGACACCCAGCAAGAAAAAATACTCATCGTTCTGGAAGACGACGAGGCCGGCGCGGTCACCGGGTGCCTGTGGGCGGTAGTGCATGGCCGTTGTCGCCGTCGCGCTGAGGTGTTGCTGCCGTCTGCCAATGAACGAGGGCTGTCCTCGATCGGTGAGCGCGACGTTTCGCGCGCGCATGCTGAGGGAGCCCGAGTCGAGAGAGTACCATTGCTCACGCGGCGTGCGGATGAAGTGCCAGTTGAGTTGCAGTGTGCTGTCGGCGAACTCGTCGCGTTGTGTGAAATTGCCGCTCGTGGGAATCGCCGGCGCCGGCTGCGCAGGAAGGTCGGGCCGCGCGTGCCTGTACGGTACCGTCAGGTCTCTCGCGAGAATGAGCGGCCACCCATCGCGCCAGGTGACGGGAAGGAGGAAGGTCTCGCGACCGGTGTTGTAGAAATCGCCGCTGTACGGTCGCGTCCCGAGGAAGACGGCCCACCAGTCGCCGGTCTGCGTCTGGACGAAGTCGGCGTGACCGGTAGAGGTGATGGGATCCGGACGCGTCGGGTCGAGATGCCGCTGGGTCAGGATGGGGTTGCCAGCAAACGGTATGTAGGGGCCAAGCACCGACCGGCTGCGGAACACGACTTCCGAATGTTGATCGGCGGTGCCGCCCTCGGCGGCGATGAGATAGTACCAGCCGTCGACCTTGAGGACGTGGGGCGCTTCGATCCAGATCGGCTTGGTGCGGATGTCTACGCCGCCATCGATGATCAGCTTGCGAGGCCCGACCATGGCCCGGGCTTTGGGATCGAACTCCTGGATCCAGATCGCGCGATGCCCGTCGTAGCGGGGCGCCTCCTCTGGTGGGCCGTTGTTGAGGATGTACGCTTTGCCGTTGTCATCGAAGAAGACGTCGGGGTCGATGCCATCGAAGCCAAGGAACACTGGCTCCGACCACGGGCCGGCGGGATCGGTTGCCGTCACGACGAAGTTGCCGCCACCATCCACGAAGGTGGTGAGCATATAGAACGTGCCGTCGTGGAAGCGAATGGTGGGTGCAAAGATCCCGCGAGAAATGCCCAGCGTGTCGATGCCCAGTTGCGACGGCCGGTCGAGGATGTGACCGATCTGCGTCCAGTTCACCAGATCGCGGCTCTGGAAGATCGGGACACCGGGGAAGTACGAAAAGCTCGATGAAACGAGGTAGTAGTCGTCGCCGGCCCGGCAGATGCTCGGATCCGGGTAGAACCCGGCGAGAATCGGGTTGTGGTACTCCCCCGGTCCCGCCCTGTCCCGATCGTATACCGAATCGTTGCCGGTGTATTCGAACCATGCAAACTGCGGGTCGCGCGACGCGACGGGGGCAGGCGAGCAAGCGCCTAACGTGGCGACGGCTGCCAGCAGACCGAGGCTGCCGCTGCGCCTGAACGGGAGCTGCATTTCGCGAGAGGGACGGAGGGACGTGGCGGTCAGCGCCCGGTGGAAATGAAGATGACTCCCTGACCGTGGTCGAATCCCCAACGGGCGGTGGCCGCGATGCCGTCGTAGTAGCGCACGTATGTCACGCTCGTGGTAGCGATCGATCGCAGCGTCTGAACGCCGCCCATTCGTGCGTTGTCCACGTAGACCAGCACCTCGGTCGGAGTGCTGAAGCTGTCGGTGCCCTTGGTCAGCAACCAGTTCGATCGCAACGCCTGCACCGCCTCGTACACATTCGTGAAGTGATGTTCGAGGATCTGTTCGCGCGTGATCAGCGACCGATCGGCGTTGGGCGAAGTGGTCGCACGTGGCGGGCTTCCGCACCCCACGATGGCGACAAGCATGAAGACCGGGACGAGCTTGAGTCGACCTGCGGCGGCTGGCATGTGCCCCCTTGCCGAGGGAAAGTCATATTATGACTTATCTACGACAGATGCGTGGCTGGCGCAAGATCGGAGGCGATCCTGGTTCGCGCCGCCCCAAGGCCAACCATGGTCTCGCTTGCGGAGCAAGCGACGCGCTTGAGATTCTTCCGCTCAGGTGCCTCCCGCTGCACGTCCACCATGACGGAGATCATCCGAATGTCGGTCCGCAGAGTTGCTTCTCATCATCGTCTTGTTGTCACCGTACTGTCAGTCTTTCCGGGTGCGTTGTGGGCCCAGGCACCGCGCCCGGTGTCGCGGACGGCCGCGCTTGCCCCTGCTGCGCCGTTTGTCGTCGACACGATGGCGTTGAGCGCCCTCCGCTGGCGTGAGGTTGGCCCGGCGCGCGGCGGCCGCTCGGTCGCTGTGGCAGGCTCGGTGCAGCGCCCCCTGGAGTACTGGATGGGGACGACAGGAGGAGGTGTCTACAAGACCGTCGACGGCGGCATGAACTGGACGCCGATGAGCGATCGCTATTTCGGCGGCACGATTGGGGCGATCACGGTCGATCCCAAGAACGCCGACGTCGTGTGGGTTGGCGGTGGCGAGACCTGCATTCGCGGAAACACTGCACACGGTGACGGTGTGTGGAAGACCACCGACGG
>JBQTIW010000074.1:0-3340 GCA_052387735.1 Gemmatimonadaceae bacterium | reverse complement strand
GGATACCGTCGACGTCGGTCCGCTGCGGAACTGGCAGATGGAGCAGCTGGCGCTCAAACTGATGGAAGCAGCCGCGGAGTCGCCGGAGATCGCGGCCGTGTTGCGCCCGCCGGAGATGGTCCGGTTGGTCCAGGAGTTGTCTGGTGGCAATCCAGCTGTTGCGGAGTTTTTGGTCAACAAGGGGGGCGCCTTCCCCTCCGATGTGCTCGTCGATGAACTGGCGCGTGGCACCCGGACCAGGCGCGTCATTGGTGGCGACGAGCTGGAGGCGCTCGAGGACGTGCTCACCCGCGTCCGCACCGCGCGCGACGTCGCCGCCAACGCGCGAGCGCTCGAACAGGATCAGCAGTTCGATCGGGCGCTGCAGCTGTACGACGAGGTGGTCACGCTGCGATCCACGCTTCTGTCGCTGCGCGGCAGGGCGCAAGCGCTCTTCGACCGGGGCCGCCTGAGTCTCCGGCTCGGCCGCAACGACCGCGCGAACGCCGACCTCGCCGACGCGGCGGGGATCTTCCGCCTGGTGTCACCAAACCCGGAACTGGCAGACGTCCTGGAGTCGTTCGCTGACGCACGAGTGCGACTCGATCGGCCCGAAGAGGCGAGTCTGCAGTTGCGCGAGGCGCTGCAGCTGAGACGAAGGGACGGAGACGCAGACGGCACGTTCCGTGTGCTGCTGGGCCTCGCGGTGTTGGAGACACAGCGCCAGAACGTGCGGGAGGCGCTGGCTCTGCTGCTCGAGGCCGTCGACGTTGCGCAGAGGATCGGCGAACCCCTGCTCCTCGGCGCTGCGTACCTCAGTACGGGGCGCGTGCAGCAGCTCATGCACGATCCTGCCGCCGCGCTCACCGCGGCGCACACCGCGGTCCGGCACTTCGAACGCGTGGATGCGAAGGCGGAGCTCGCGATTGCACTGCGGTTCATTGGAGACGTCGAGGAGTCCCGCGCCAACTACGGCGAGGCGCGACGGGCGATTCAACGCGCGAAATCACTCCAGACGGAGGACACCGACACGCTCGATCAGCATCTCCGGCGTATCGATGCACTCGAGCGCGCAGGACCTACGCACGCGCAGCCGAGCGGTCCTGATGTCCTGGAAGGCGACGATCGTGTCGTGTCGGTCGAGTTCTTCGTCACCGGCCGGGTACAGGGCGTCGGCTTTCGCGTGTTTGTGGAGCGCGCGGCCCGCGAGCTCGAGCTGCAAGGGAGCGTCGAGAACCTGCAGGACGGTCGCATCCGAGTCATGGCGACGGGTCCGCGCCAGCGGCTCAAGCGATTGGAGGATCGCCTGCGACAGGGTCCGCCCGGCGCACGCGTGGAGCAGGTCGTCACCCGCCTGACGGAGGAGGACGAATAGCGCGTCAGGCAGCGCCAGAGGCACACCCGTCGGGTGTTCCAACGCTGGTATGGACCGTTGTTGATCCGCTCCATCGGCGCCCGTCATGAAGATCCCGCCGAGGCGGCCTCCCATTTCGCCGAAGCGCTCTACACGTACATTCTGACCGATGCAGTTCACAGCGCCACGACGCCGCTGACGGCGACTCCCCAACACGATGATCGCTGCCACGAGACTCGCGGCTCCGGGCCCTCGGTGGTCGGCTCCCAGGCGATGGGTGGCGCTGCTCTTTGTGAGTGCCGCGGTGCTCGCCGGCTGTGAGCGCGAGTCCAGGGCGCCGGCGACCGTCGCACCGCCTGACGAGCCGTCGCCCCTCTTTCGCAACGTCACCACCACGACCGACTATGCGGGCGACGCTGCATGCGCCGGCTGTCATGCTCGTGAGGCAGCGGCCTATGCACGCAACAACATGGCCCATTCGTTTCACCGCTGGACGCAGGCCACTCGCACCGAGACCACGCTCGACCAGCTCGTAAACGCCCCCACGGGGCTGTCCTATGCGGTCATCGAGGAAGGCGGCCACCTGTACCAGGTCGAGTACCTGACGGGCCCCGAAGGAACTCGCATCCATGAACAACGCCGGCGCATGGACTACGTGATGGGCAGCTGTCACGTGGCCCGCACGTACTTCACGGAAGAGAACGGGCGCCTTTTCCAGCTTCCACTCACCTGGTATCGCGACCACGGCTGGGATTTCAGTCCGGGGTATGAGATCAACAATGCCAGGTTCGATCGCCTCATGCCCGATCGGTGCCTCGCCTGTCACGCGAGCTATCCCGAGAAGCTTCCGTTCCTGGAGGGCAAGTACGCACAACTGCGCGAGGGGATCGGCTGCGAACGGTGTCATGGTCCCGGTGCCCTTCACGTCAACGAGCGAAAGTCGGCGGTGCCGCGGGACAGCGGATACGACGACGGAATCGTCAACCCGGCGCGCCTGACACGCGAGCGACGTGTGGACATGTGCGAGCAGTGTCATGTGCATACCGCGGTCTCGGTACTTCGCGAGGGCAAAGACGCGTTCGGTTACCTGCCATCGCAGCCCCTCCGCGACCACTGGGCGTTCTATAGAGTCTCCGGCAGCATCGACATCGTGTCTCACGCGGACCGGTTGCGGCAGAGCGCGTGTTTCATTGCCACCGCCCAAACGTCGCGGCCGCTCGAGTGCGCCACCTGTCATGACCCACACGGACCTCCTCCCGACCCGCTGGCTCGCAACCTGCCTTGCCAGGAGTGCCACGGTTCCGCGGCACTCTCGCAGCGCCTGGCACGCTCGGCGTCGCTGGCCGATCACACACGAACGACAGATTGCGTTAGCTGTCACATGCCCAGGGTGCGGGAACGCACCGTGCCGCATGGCGCCTTCACCGAGCATTGGATCCGCGTTGCGCCGCGCGACTCGACGCGGCCCAGGGTGGCGCGATCGGGCGATCTACCCATTGCACCTTACTTCGACCGCGACAAAACGGGAGCCGAGGCACAGGTGTATCTGGGCATGGGTCACGTGGTGTTCGCGACTCTCGCCACCGAGGCCCAGGCGATGCGCCAGGCCGCTGACGCGCTGGCGAAGGCCCTGGGCCGAGACACGGTGCGCCGTGAGGCCCATTTCCTCCTGGGAGTCGCGTCGGCGCAGGTCGGCAGGACCGACGACGCCATTCGCGCGCTCGAGCGGTCCGTTCGGATCGACTCCGATCGGCCCGATGCACTCCGCGCGCTCGCTCAGGCGTATGAACGGGCCGGGCGCAGCCCCACCGACATCGAGCCGCTCTATCGGCGCGTGCTCGCCCTGCAGCCTGCCCTGGCCGGGATCCGCGCCGAGTATGCGGACTGGTTGCACTCGCAGGATCGCCCTAACGAGGCCGAAGCGGCGTACCGAGCGGCGGTGACCGATCAACCCGGGCTCGCTGTGGAGTGGTTCAACATTGGGACGCTGCTCGCGCAGGAGGGCCG
>JBQTIW010000073.1:0-5879 GCA_052387735.1 Gemmatimonadaceae bacterium | reverse complement strand
CGGCGCGGCGCCGGACGGCGGCTGGTTCGCCTACCTGCCCCTCAACGACCGCCAGTACTCGCCAGGCATCAACATGGACTTCTGGGACATCGGCCTGTCGGTGGCCGAAGTCTCGGCGCTCGGCGCGGCGGCAGAACTGATCGTGGGCATTCTGCGCATGCGCGCACCCGGCATGTCGTTGCGCCGCATGCCGATCTTCGCGTGGGCGATGCTCGTGACCTCCTTCATGCTGATCCTCGCGTTCACGCCGCTCGTCGTGGCGACCGCGATGCTGGAGCTCGACCGCAAGGGGCTGACGCATTTCTTCACCGTGGGGCGAGGCGGCGATCCCGTCCTCTGGCAGCACCTGTTCTGGATCTTTGGGCATCCCGAGGTCTACATCATGTTTCTGCCGGCGGCCGGTGCCGTGTCGCATATCGTGCAGACCTTCAGCCAACGCCCCCTGGTCGGCTACCGGGCAATGGTGATGGCGATGATGGCCACCGGTGCGCTGAGCTTCACGTTGTGGGTGCACCACATGTTCGCCACCGGGATGTCAGCCACCGTGATGAGCATCTTCACGGCGGCCAGCATGCTGATTGCGATCCCGAGCGGCGTGCAGGTCTGCTGCTGGCTGGCGACGATCTGGCTCGGTCGGCCAGAGTGGAAAACGCCCATGCTGTTCGTGGCCGGATTCCTGATGATCTTCGTCCTTGGCGGCATCACCGGCGTGATGGTCGCCGTGGTTCCGTTCGACGCCCAGGTACACGACAGCTACTTCGTGGTGGCCCACTTTCACTACGTCCTGATCGGAGGTGTGGTCTTCCCGCTCTTCGGCGCCCTCTATTACTGGCTTCCCAAGATGACGGGCCGCCAGATGAACGAGCGGCTGGGCCAGGTGAACTTCTGGCTGATGTTCATCTTCTTCAACCTTGCCTTCTTTCCCATGCACATCTCGGGACTCCTGGGCATGCCGAGGCGTGTGTACACGTACTCGTCAGGCATGGGCTGGGACGTGCCGAATCTCATCTCGACGATCGGCGCCTTCGGCTTCGCTTCCGGTGTGCTGCTCGGACTCCTGAACGCCCTGTGGAGCCGGAAGCATGGCGCCGAAGCGGGCAGCGACCCGTGGCATGGTGACACGCTGGAGTGGGCGGAAACCTCACCGCCGGCCGAAGCCCAGTTCTCGGTCATTCCCGTGGTGCACGGTCGGCATCCGATGTGGGAGCAGCAGACGCTGGCGGCGGACGACGTCGTGACGCAGGTGGCGCTCCGTGACCTTCACGTGGCGCCGGTGCAATGGAGAGGTGCGCTCTGCGTCACGATGCGCGATGCGCGACCAGCAGCCAGGGTGCACCTGCCCGGTCCCACGATATGGCCATTCGTGCTTTCCGTGGCGATGCTCGTGCTGTTCGTTGCGGCTCTCCTGGACAGCGTGCTCCTGGTGCTCCTCGGCGCCGGCCTCACCGCCGTTGCGCTCGTCGGCTGGTTCCGGCCACCGCAGACGCTCCGTCTGGCACTGGCGGAGTCACAAGCCGCCGATCGCCCGGGCATACTCCCGTTAGGCGTCCACGGCCGCCTCTCCAATGGCTGGTGGGGCACCCTCGTGATGCTGCTGATACTCGCCTCGGCCCTCGCCACGATCGTGGGGAGCTACTGGTACCTCGCCAACCAGTGGGAGCGCTGGTCGTGGGAACCTCCCGATGCGATGGAGTCACTCCTGGCGGGCGTGGCCATTCCCATAGCCATCGCCAGTGCCGTCCTGACTGCATCGGCCAGTCGCGCCGACGACGAGCGCGGAGTGCCGCGTCGTCGCGTCGGTCTGACGCTCGCGGCGCTCGTCGCGGTGGTCGAGTGTATCCTGATCTGGCTCCTGTATTCGTATCGCGAGGCATCGCTGACGCGGGCGGTGGATGCGCACGGTTCGCTCGTCTTCCTGATGCTGGTCTTTCTCGGAGCGACGACGCTGCTGCATCTCGTCATGATCCTCGTGGCCGCGGCCTGGGCCTGGCGCGCGCCTGACGATCCGCTGGGCCTGGCGCCGGCAAAAAACGGCGGACTCGTCGGTGCGTTCGTGGTGCTCTGCTGGGTAGCCGTCGTGGTGACGGTGTACTCCCCTGCCATTCGGAGCTAGGTTGCACCGGTCGAGCACGGTGTGCCCCCTGCGACGCGCGGATCAACCCGTTGAGTCTGCGGTACGCGTGAGTGTGGCCACCGCGCACCCCGGAACCATGCGACATAGTCTCGCTCGACCCGCACCCAGCTCGTGACGACGCGAATTCCCCCCGAAGCACGCTCCGGACTGCTCTCACGTCTCGTCGCGGGGGTCCAGAGCAGCGACGGTCCGGACCGCCGCGTTGGCCCGTTTCGTGGAGAGTGGCTCGGCGCCGAGCATCTCGCCGAGCACGCGCGTGCGGTGGCGCGCCGCCAGCGGGTCGGGCCGGGTCGAGCGCTGGCCAGCAGCGTCCTGCTTGTGCGCCTGGCGGATAACCAGCGTGTGCTGGAAGAAGCGCGCGAGGTGCTCAACGCCGCGGCCGAGGCTGGTCGCGATGTCACCCCGGCTGGTGATTGGCTCCTCGACAACTTCCACGTCGTGCAGGACCAGATTCGCGAGGTCCAGGCGTCGATGCCGCGCGGATTCTATCGCGAGCTCCCCAAGCTCGTGTCCGGGCCGCTGGAGGGTCATCCGCGCCTCTACGAGCTGGCGATCGAGCTGATCGCGCACACCGAGGGGCATCTGCATCTCGATAACATTTCGTTGTTTGTCCGCGAGTTTCAGCGTGCGGCGATCCTGAAGATGGGGGAGTTGTGGGCCGTCCCGGCGATGCTGCGGCTGGGCCTGATCGAGAACATTCGCCGCCTGGCCGTGCGCGTCATGCAGCACCTCTCGGAGATCGAGAGCGCCGACGCGTGGGCGGATCGCCTGCGGGTGGCGAGCGAGGACTCGTCGCAGCGCATGGCCGCCGAGCTGGCGGCATTCGTTGCCGAACACCCGCGCCTGACGCCGACGTTCGTGTCGCGATTCCTGCAGCGCATTCGCGCCTACCAACGCGACTTCAAGACGCTGCTCTGGCTCGAGCAGTGGATCGCCGAGGAAGGGCCGAGCGGCGAGGATGCGCGGATCAGTGCCAGCCAGCGGGTCGCCCTCAGCCAGGTCATGATCGCCAACAGCATCACGTCGCTGCGAACGATTGCCTGGCTCGACTGGGAGCTGTTCTTCGAAACGCAGAGCGCCACCGAGGCGGCGCTGCGGCGCGATCCGTCGCAGGACTATCGGGCCATGACCTTCGAGTCGCGCGACACGTACCGGCACGAGGTCGAGCGGTTGGCAAGAGCGACGCAACATCCGGAGGAATCGGTGGCGCGCATGGCCGTGGACGAGGCCGAGCACGCGGTGGAGACCCACCCGGATCAGCCATGGCGCGCCCACGTTGGCTACTACCTGGTGGACGATGGCGTCGCGATCATCGAACGGACCCTCGGCTATCGACCGCGCGGCAAGGCGTTGTGGACGCGGCTGGCGTTGCGACACCCAACACCCGTGTACTTCGGCGGCATCGCGCTGCTCCTCGCGACGATCGTGGGCGCCCTGACGCCACTCACCCGGGACCTGGCGCCCTGGGTGGGCCCGCTGGTGTTAGGCCTGGCGCTGATACCTGCAAGCGAGGTGGCGATCGCGATCGTACACCAGCTCGTCGCGCTGGTGCTTCCGCCGCGTACGCTGCCGCGCCTGGAGTACCGCGACACCGGGATCCCCGAAGAGGACAGGACGGCAGTCGTGCTACCCACGCTGCTGGCGTCGGTCGACTCGGTTCGTGAGGCCCTTGATCATCTCGAGGTCCAGTTCCTCGCCAACCGGCATCCCTACCTGCACTTCGCGATCCTGAGCGATTTCACGGATGCCGATCAGGACGTCTTGCCCGGCGATGCGGCAATCATCGCCGCCGCGAGCCGCGGCATCCGCGATCTCAACCTGCGGTATCCCGGCCAGTCGGGAGACACCTTCTTCCTCTTTCATCGCCCGCGGCGCTGGAATCCGACACAGCACGCATGGATGGGTTGGGAGCGGAAGCGGGGCAAGCTCGACGACTTCAATCAGTATGTCCGGCACGGCGCGGAGCAGGCGTTCCTCACGATCGCCGGTGAGGCGGCCGTCCTTCGTCACGCGAAGTATGTCATCACCCTCGACGCGGACACGGTGCTCCCGCGCGACGCGGCGAGCTTGCTGATCGGGACGCTCTCGCATCCACTCAACCGACCGGTCACATCGGAGCCGTCGGGACGGGTCGTGCGTGGCTACGCGATTCTGCAACCGCGGGTGAGCATCTCGCTGACGAGTGCGCATCAGTCGCGTTTCGCCGCGATTCACTCGGGGCATCCCGGCGTCGACCCGTATACGACCGCCGTGTCCGACGTCTACCAGGATCTGCTGGGCGAAGGGAGCTATACCGGCAAGGGCATCTACGATGTGGAGGCGTTCGATCGCGCCACCCACGATCAGTTTCCCGAGAACGCACTGCTCAGTCACGACCTGATCGAGGGCGCGTACTCGCGGGCGGGGCTGGTGACGGACGTGGAGATGTTCGACGACTATCCGACGCTCTATCGCACCTACACGCGGCGCAAGCATCGCTGGATCCGCGGCGACTGGCAGCTGCTGCCGTGGCTGCTCTTCCGCCGGGTGTCGGCGCGCTCGGGGCAGCGGCGCAACCCCCTGTCGGCGATTTCCCGCTGGAAGCTGGCGGACAACCTGCGTCGCAGCCTGGTGGAGACGTCGCAGCTCCTCCTGCTGCTGGCGGCGTGGACGATTCTTCCGGGATCCCCGGTGTCATGGACGCTCTTTGCGTTAGGCAGCATCGCCGCGCCGTGGCTGGTGGCGCTCGCCTTTGCCCTCGCCCGTCCGCCGCTGGGGAAGGAGCTCAAGCCGTACTACGCGGCGATCGGCCGGGACGCGCGCATCAGCGCGCAGCAGTTCGGGCTGGCGCTGGCATTCCTGCCGCATCAGGCGGCGATATCCGTCGATGCGATCGTGCGGACCTTGTGGCGCCTGATCGTCTCCAAGCGCAGTCTGCTGGAATGGGTCACCGCCTCGCAAGTGGAGCGCATGGCCCGAGCGATGACGAGGGGCCAGGAGCACTGGAAGGAGCTCTGGCTGGCCACCTTTGCCGCGGTCCTCGCGGCGGCGCTCGTCGGGTGGGAGGTCGTGCGCAGGGAACAGACCGGCGACGTCGGCGGGGCCCTCCTCATCACCTATCTCGCGGCGCCGTTCATCACGCTGTGGCTCGTGCTGCCGGAGCTGGCCAGGGCGTTAGGCAGGCCGGCCGTCCTCCGCGAGCTCGGACTCTCCCGGGCCGAACGCGAACAGGCGCTGCGGTACGCGCTCCTGCACTGGCGATTCTACGAGCGGTTCGTGGGTGCCGAAACGCAATGGCTGGCGCCGGACAACTTCCAGGAAGACCCCGAGCCCACGGTGGCCTTCCGAACGTCACCGACAAACATCGGCCTGCAGCTGCTCGCCACCATCGCGGCGCGCGATTTCGGGTTCATCACCGACGGCATGATGATCGAGCGGCTGGAACTGGCGTTCCAGTCGCTGGAGCGAATGCGGCGCTTCCGCGGTCACTTCTTCAACTGGTACGAGCTCGACGAGCTACGCGTGCTCGAACCGGCCTATGTCTCGACCGTGGACAGTGGGAATCTCGCCGGGCACCTGCTGGCGCTCAAACAGGCGTGCCTCACCTCGCTGACCACCCCGCTGGGCACGCCCTGGATCGAAGCGGTCCAGGCGGGCGTTGCGCTTGCGCGCGTGGCGCTGAGCGAGGCGCTGGACGGCGAGCGGACCGTGATGTGGTCCCTCGAGCTGGAGGGAGCGGAGAACGCGCTCGACGCCATCGTGGCCG
>JBQTIW010000072.1:0-14202 GCA_052387735.1 Gemmatimonadaceae bacterium | reverse complement strand
ATGTAGCAGGACGGGCGGGCGGACGGGCAGAACGGCAGACGGACGAACCGGCGACCGAGAAGACGAGCGCCTGAACGGCAACGGGTACGCGCATGAGCGGAAGACCAATGACCCTTCTGGTGGACCGTGACGCGCTTACCCGTTTACCCGCTTACCCGTTCGCACCATTCGAAACCCGTGTCAGCCCTCAAACGGTAGTGTGCTACCGGCTGTCCGAGCTGTTGACCCTGCAACCCTCGAGCCCCGAGCACATGTCCACTCTGCGACACGACCTGCGGTCCGCACGTCGCCTGCTGACCAAGAACCCCGCCTTTACCGCGATTGCGGTGCTTACGCTGGGGCTCGGGATCGGCATGAACACGGCCGTGTTCTCGGTGATCGACGCGCTGTTGTTGCGACCCATGCCCGGGGCGCGCGCCTCCGAGGAGCTCGTGCAGATCTACCGCAGCTGGCCGGGGATCGAGTTTGCGTCATCTTCGCCGATGAACTTCCGTGACGTGCAGGAGCGCACGACGGAGGTGTTCCAGGACGTGGCTGCCTGGACCTTTGTGGCCCTCAGCATCGCCGCCGACGGGAAGCCGCAACGGATGTTTGGACAGATGGTTTCGGCCAACTACTTCAATGTGTTAGGCGTCAAGCCCGCCCTGGGCCGGATGCTCGTGGCCGACGAGGACAGAAACCCGGGCGCACACCCCGTGGTCGTGCTCTCTCACAGCACGTGGCAGGGGACCTTCGGCGGTGATTCGGCGATCGTGGGGCGGCGCATTGTCCTCAACGGCGCTCCATACGAGGTGGTAGGGGTCACCCCTCCCGAATTGCGCAGTCCCATTGCCGTCGTTGCGCCGGCCATGTGGGTCCCCCTGATGCAGCTGGATCATATTGTGCCGCAGGATCGGGGTGCGTTGACCAGCCGCGGTCACAACTCCATGAACCTCATCGCGCGTCTCAAGGCGGGTGTCACCGTCGATCAGGCGCGCAGCCGGTTGACGGCGTTGCTGCCGTCGCTCACGACCGACTTCCCCGATGACTATGAAGGCGCAGCATGGCGCGTGGTCGCGCAGGACGATGCCGGGATCCACCCCGACCTACGCGACGCGCAGGTCGGGCTTTCTGCGGTGGTGATGGCCGTCGTCGTGATGCTGCTCCTCATCGCCTGTGTGAACGTGGCCAACCTGTTTCTCGCCCGGGCGCGCGATCGGTGGCGCGAGATGGCTGTGCGATTGAGCCTCGGTGCACGGCGGGGCGTCATCGTCAGGCAGCTGATGATCGAGAGTCTCGTCTTTGCTCTCGTGGCCGGCGCCGCTGGACTCCTGATCGCGTGGTGGTCCATGTCGCTGCTCAATCGCATTCGCCTGCCGATGGACGTCAATTTCAGCCCGAACCTCGAGCTGAGTGTTCCCGTGCTGATGTTCACGATTGCCGCCACACTCATCACGGGAGTGCTGTTCGGGATAGCGCCGGCGCTCCAGGCCACGCGCCCGTCGCTGATTCCCACACTCAAGGGCGAGGCCCCGGCAGGGGACTCGCGCTCGCGCGCCAGCCGGATCCTGGTGGTGGCCCAGATGGCGCTCTCGCTGCTTCTCCTGGTCTGTGCGGGCCTCTTCCTTCGCAACCTCCGGTCGGCCACGTCTGTGGACAAGGGATTTCAGGGCGGCAACGTGCTGCTGGCCGATCTCGACCTGGCCACGCAGGGGTACGACCGGGACCGCAGCCGTCAGTTCTATCGCACGCTGATCGCGCGGCTCACGCAGCTGCCTAACGTGTCGTCGGCGAGCATCAGCACGTCGATGCCCCTCGGACTCAGCAGCTCCCAGACCGGCGTGGAGGTCCCGGGATACACGCCGTCGAAGGACGAGCAGATGAGCATCGACAACAGCGCGGTGTCCAGTGACTATTTCAAGACCATGGGTATCCGCGTGGCACGCGGCCGCGGCTTCACGACGGCCGACGATAGCGCGGCGCAACCAGTCCTGGTCGTCAATGAGCGCTTCGCCGAGCGGTTCTGGCCCGGCGAGGACGCAGTGGGCAAGGTCGTTCGCACGCGCGGGAAAGAGCATGCAATCGCCGGTGTCGTTCCCACCGGGAAGTACATCTCGCTCGGGGAGGAGCCGAAGGCCTTCATGTACTTCTCCACGGAGCAGCGTTTCGACCCCTCGGAGATTCTGCAGATCCGTACGACAACGGACCCCACCGCACTGATTCCTATCCTGCGCTCGGAGGTGGCCGCGATGGATCCCGACCTCCCGGTTTCGAACATCCGTACCATCGACACACACCTCGGCATCGCCCTGATGCCAGCGCGGCTCGCCGGTGGCGCACTTGCCTTGTTCGGAATCCTTGGCTTGATCCTGGCATGTGTGGGGATCTATGGCGTGATGGCGTACTCGGTAGCCCAGCGCACGCGGGAGATCGGGATCCGCATGGCAATAGGTGCCGCCAGAGGAGAGGTGGTCGGCCTGGTAATGAGGCAAGGCCTCACGATGGTGGCGATCGGAGGAGGCATTGGTCTCGCAGCCTCAGTCGGGGCGTCGCAGCTCCTTCGGGGCGTGCTGTATGGCAGCAATCCGATTGATCCGATCACCTTCATCGGCGTTCCGATGCTGCTAGCGCTGGTCGCCGCGTTCGCGATCTGGATTCCCGCGCGTCGCGCCGCGGGAGTGGATCCGGTGAGGGCGATCAAGAGCGAGTAGGGCGAAGGGCTTCGTGGGTCGTAGTGGGTAGTGCTGGCTGGCTGGAGCGCGGGATGGTGCCTATCCACCCGCTACCCGCTACCCACTCTCTTCCCACTAGCGAAACCCCATTCCAATCGCGAAGCTACGCGCGTTCTATCACCTTCCGTTCTGGGATTCCTGAGCACGGAGGTGGTGTCGCATCCCCACATCTTCTTGCCCGCCACGAGGCACTCCAGTCCCATGGCCCTGACGATTCCTGGTCTGAACGCAGAACTCCTCACCAAGCTCAAGAGCGGCGACCTCGGCGCGCTCGAGCAGTTCTTCCGAGCCGCGTATCCCGTCCTCATCGCCAAGGCGAGGGAAACGCTCGACGACGATGGCGCCGCGGGCCGCGTGGTGGAACGCCTCATTCCCGGACTCTTTGCGCAGCGCGGCACCTTCGCCTCGCCCGAGGCTTTTTCGTCCACGGTCGAGAGCGCCGTGCACGAAGCCGCGGTCCGCGAACGGAGCCGACTCGCTGGATTGCGCAAACACGGCGATACAGGAAAAAAACACACCACGACCGCCCCGAGCGTCGATGATGTGTGGCAACGGGTGACGGCCGCGATTCAGGGGCCCGGCGAAGAGGCGCATGCTCAGGCGCTGAAGGCACGTGAGCGCGCCCTCCACGGTGCGGGAGCTCACATCAAGGAAGTCAACAAGACCCGGCCGTGGTACTTCCAGGTCCTCGCCGTCCTCGGCCTCACCGGGGCGGTGGCGCTCGGCATCGTCCTCTATCAGAAGCGTGGCGAAGTCGAACGTCTCACGGGAGAAGTTAGGGGCAGCCAGGTGCGCGAGCTCAAGACCGGCACCGGACAGCGTGGCAGCGTCACCCTGGATGACAGCACGACCGCGGCACTCGGATCCGATTCGCGCATCGCGATTCCGCTCAATTTCGCCGAGCGTGGCGTACGTGGCATTGGCCTGACCGGAGCGGCCGAGTTCACGATCAAGGCCGACCCGATGCCGTTCTGGATCATCG
Organism: Gemmatimonadaceae bacterium; assembly: GCA_052387735.1. Lineage (GTDB taxonomy): Bacteria > Gemmatimonadota > Gemmatimonadetes > Gemmatimonadales > Gemmatimonadaceae > RBC101. The sequence goes on along the minus strand of JBQTIW010000072.1, from coordinate 10,509 downwards.
CCGGCAACACGCATCTCACCGCGGTCGGCGGCGAGACGTTCGCCGTGCGCGGCTTCCCGTCGGATTCGGCGGTCATCATTCGCGTCAAGGCTGGAAACGTGAAGGTGAACGTGAGGGAGCCCGAGGAAAGCGAACACACGTTATCGGCGGGCCAGTCGCTGCTCATCAAGAACGACGGCACGACGGCGACACCCACCGACGTCCAGCTCGCGGAGGCGTTAGGGTATCTGGACGGCACGTTCACGGTCAACAACAAGCCGCTCCAGTACGCGCTCGCCGAGATCCGCCGCTGGTACGGGACCGACCTTACACTCAAGGACAGGTCGTTAGGCAGCCGGATGGTGACGTTGACGGCACCGCTGACGTCGTCGACGGAGGCGATCAAGGCCGTGGAGAACGCTGCGGGCCTCAAGTTCGAGTGGGAGAAGCAGACGATGGTGCTGGTCGATACGTCGAAGAAGGGAGCGTCGTAAGGCGGACTCGAAGGGGGGAGTGGGGTGGTCCTTACCCACTACCCACGATCGACTGAAGTCCCTTGTTCAGCTCTGCCATCAACGCCGCCATCGGTTCGGGGCGCGTGAGGTCGTCCCCGTGAACGCTTCGGGTGCGACCGTTGGCGGTAATCGTGATGCGGTGCTCCATCAGATCCGCACCCTGGGTCGAAGTGCCATAGTCAGCGCGCAGCGCGCGGAACTCCGCGGTCATTGTGTACCCGAACAGCCGCGACACCTCGGCGCGCGCGATGGTGACCGACTGACGGTTTCCGCGCTCGCCGCACTGCTCGGCTGAAGCCGAGAGCGAACACACCTCGCGCGTGAGCAGGGCAGTGCCGCTGTCGAGCCGAACCCGGACGCGAAGCGAGGCAATGCCTCCCTCGGACTCGAGCAGGATCTGCGCCGGATTCTGCGTATCGACCACTTCGCCCTCGACGGCGACAAGTGTGCCGCAGGCAATAAGCAGTAGCGTTGGAACGTAGCGGAGCATGGAATACTGGGCGATTGGCGATTGGCGACAGGACGTTAGGACCCTCGCGCCTTGGTGGCCTGCATCAGGCAGACGCTTTGAAACGTCGATCCCCTGACCGATCCATCACTACCCGGCTGCGGGCCCACCGCCTACCGCCTCGCTGCCTCACCCACTGCCACTCAGGTCTCTCGTCTATAGAATGCGACGTGCCCTCGAGACCCATCCCGTACAATGCCTTCGCGGTGGCCGCGCCCGGTCTCTCCGGACTCGTCGCCGACGAGGTGCGCGAGCTCGGGATTGAGCCTACGGCGGTCGATGAGGCAGGAGTGGAGTTTCAGGCCGATGCCCTGGGCGTCTATCGCGCCAACCTTCAGCTGCGCATCGCGAGTCGCGTGGTAATCCGCGCGGCGTCGTTCAGGGCCGCGCACTTCTCCGACCTGGAGAAGCACGCGCGGCGTGTTCCGTGGGAGCGGTGGCTGTCGGTTGGGACAACGCTTGCCCTGCGCGTCACGTCACGAAAATCGCGCCTGTATCACTCTGACGCTGTCGCCGAGCGCCTGTACGCCGCGATCGCCCAAAGCGTAAAAGGTGTGCGACCGTCTGTTGCTGAGGACGAAGACAATCACGGTGCGCAGCTCGTTGTCGCCCGAATCGACCGGGACCAGTGCACCCTGTCCGTGGATAGTTCCGGCGCACTGCTGCACCGCCGCGGGTATCGGCAGGAGGTGGCGAAGGCACCCCTGCGCGAAACGCTCGCCGCGGCGATTCTGCGAGCCTCCGGATGGAGTGGTGTAACCCCCCTGCTCGATCCGCTCTGTGGTGCGGGGACCATCCCCATCGAGGCCGGCCTGTTGGCGCGGCGTATTCCTCCCGGGCTGCACCGAGAGTTTGCCTTCGAGCACTGGCCGGAGTTCAACGCGACGTCATGGCGACGCGTCAAGGAAGACGCACTGGAACGGATCCTCCGCCGTTCCCCGGTGACCCTGCACGGATCAGATCGGGACGACGGTGCGATAGCGGCCGCTCAATCAAATGCGCGGCGCGCCGGCGTCGAGGGCGATGTCGAATTCGTGACACGTGCGATCTCCGAGGTTCCTTCCATGCACACCACCGGGCACCTTGTCACGAACCCGCCGTACGGAGCACGGATCGGCGAGGCCAGGCCGCTGCGGGACCTGTACTCCCGGCTTGGCCACGTTGTCGGCGCTCGACTTCCAGGATGGACGGTGGCGATTCTCACGTCCGACGCTGTGCTCGCCCGGTCGACCGCGCTCTCGCTTTCCCGCGTACTCGAGACGTCGAATGGTGGAATTCGCGTCGGGCTCTGGGTGGCGACGACGCAACCGAGACTCGGGTGATCGAGCACCTTCGGCGACTCGGCTGGTCCATCGCGTGCACGGCTGGCGCCTCCTGCGAATTGGAGCCAACCGAAGCCCGGCACTAGATTTAGGTCATGACGAGTACCCCGATCATTGGCGTCTACAACGACGCCCACGTTGCCGAGCTCTACGCGCAATACCAACGAGATCCGGCATCGGTCGACGAAGCGTGGCGCCAGTACTTCCAGTTCGCCCAATCGCTGACGGGATCGCCCCCGGTAGCACCCCCGGTTTCGGGCGACGTCGCGGCATCGACTATCGCAGCGGATGTCGGCCATCTCCGCAAGGTCGCGGGCGCCGCTGCGCTGATCGACGCCATCCGCCAGTACGGACACCTCGCAGCGCCCATCGACCCGTTAGGCTCCACGCCCACGGGCGCGGCCGAACTGACCGCAGAGTTTTATGGCATCACCGAGGCCGACCTCACGCTGGTTCCGGCGGCCTCGCTGGGCTATGACATGGGCACCGCCGCCGAGGTGGCCAGCCGGCTTCGCGCGCTGTACTCCGGTCGCGTCGGCTACGAGTTCGGGCATCTCGAAGACGAGAACGAGCGCGAGTGGCTTCGGAAGGCGATCGAAGGCGCAGTCTACACAGACCTGTCATCCGACGAGAAGCTCGCCGTCCTGCGCCGCCTCACCGAAGTGGACGGACTGGAGCGATTCATCGCCCGCGCGTATCCGAACGTGAAGCGCTTCTCGATCGAGGGCACGGACGCGATGGTGCCGATGCTCGACGCCGCGATCGACGAGAGTGCCAAGCTCGGCGTGCAGGAGGTCGTGATCGGCATGGCGCACCGCGGCCGCCTCAACGTCCTCGTCCATATTCTCGACAAGCCGTACACGAATCTCTTCAACGAATTCGACGGCAAGCACGCCGACGTCGCGGACAGCGAAACCGGTGACGTGAAGTACCATCTCGGGGCAACGACGGCCCGTGAATTTCCGGACCGTCGTCCCGTGGGGCTGTCACTGGTGCCCAATCCCAGCCACCTGGGAGTGGTCAATCCGGTGCTCACCGGTGTCGCCCGCGCGCGGCGACAGGCGTTAGGCGGGCACGACGAGTCCGTGCTTCCGATCGTGATCCACGGCGACGCCGCGTTCCCGGGTGAAGGCGTGGTGGCCGAGACGTTCAACATGTCCCGGCTCGCCGGCTACCGCGTGGGCGGGTCGCTGCACATCATCGCCAACAACCAGGTCGGGTTCACCACTGACCCGCCGGAAGCGCGGTCGACGTATTACGCGAGCGATCTGGCCAAGGGATTCGAAGTGCCGATCGTGCACGTCAACGCCGATGATCCGGAAGCGTGCATCTCGTCCATCCGTCTGGCGATTGCCTATCGCGCGAAGTTCGGCAAGGATTTCCTGATCGACCTCGTGGGGTACCGGCGCTGGGGGCATAACGAGGGGGATGAGCCCAGCTACACGCAGCCGACGCTGTACGCCAAGATCCGCCAGCATCCGACGGCGCGACAGATCTGGGGCGAGCGCCTGACGCAAGAGGGTCTGGTATCGGCGGAAACGGTCGAGGCCATGGACCGGGAATTCCAGAGCCGCATGGACCAGGTGCTGGACGAGTCCCGCAAGTCCGTGACGATCGAGGACGAGGCGGAGGACGTCGAGGTGCGGAGGCTCACGCCCACCTCGTTGCCGGTGGTGGATACCGGTGTTCGCGCCGAAACCCTCATCGCGCTCAACGAACGGCTGCTGGCCTGGCCCGAGAGCCACGCGGTGCACCCCAGGCTGGCCAAGCAACTCGAGCGACGTCGCGAAGCGTTAGGCGAGGCCGGTGGCATCGACTGGGGCCACGCCGAGGCGCTGGCCTTGGCCTCGCTGCTCGCCGAAGGGGTCGACGTGCGACTGACGGGACAGGACGCTGCGCGCGGCACCTTCTCGCACCGCCATGCCGTCCTCCATGACGTCAACAACGGCGCTTGCTATACGCCGCTGCAGCACTTGCCAAACGCCGAGGGGCGATTCGAGGTCTTCAACTCGCCCCTCACGGAACTGGCGGTGCTCGGGTTCGAGTACGGCTACAGTACCGCGTTGCCCGACGCGCTGGTGCTGTGGGAAGCGCAGTTCGGCGACTTCGCCAACATGGCGGCGCCCATCATCGACCAGTTCATGGTCGCCGACCGTGCCAAGTGGGGTCAGGACTCTTCGGTCGTGCTGCTGCTCCCGCATGGCTACGAGGGCCAGGGACCGGAGCACTCGTCGGCAAAGCTCGAGCGCTTCCTGCAGCTCTGCGCCGAGGGGAATCTGCGCGTGGCCTATCCCACCACCGCGGCGCAGTACTTCCACGTCCTCCGTCGTCAGGCGCGTGTGCCGGTCAAGCGACCACTCGTCCTGATGCAGCCCAAAAGCATGCTGCGTCTTGCGTCGGCGTCGAGCCGCCTGGAGCACCTGACGAGCGGCCGCTTCCAGTGGGTGATCGACGATCCGTTCGTCGAGAATCGCGACGACGTGACTCGACTCGTCTTCTGCACCGGCAAGATTTTCTACGAACTTGCGGGAAAGGACCGACCGAGCCACCTGGCGGTGGTGCGAGTGGAGCAGCTGTATCCGTGGCCGCACGAAGACGTCTCGCGCGTCGTGGACATGTATCCCAACATCGCCGAGATCGTGTGGGCCCAGGAAGAGCCCAAGAACATGGGTGCATGGAGCTATGTTGCGCCGCGGCTGCGGGCTTCGGCCGGGAACGCCCTCATCATTCGTTACATCGGCCGTCCGGAGCGGGCGAGCCCGGCCGAGGGTTACGCGACGTCGCACACGATAGAGCAGGCGCGAATCGTCGGCGACGTGCATGCAGCGCCGATTGTGCCACGGGGTCGGCCGCCGGCGATGCGCTGACGTGGAGTCGGTTGACGCTGTGCAGCATTTGAGCTTCTTCGTTGGCGAGGTTGCTACAGGCAGCGAACGACGCCGCAAGCGCGGCACGCTCGGGCTGCTCGCCGTTCTCGCTCTGGCAGGTCCTCTCAATGCCCCGGCGCAGGATCGAGGAGCAGCCGCCCTGGCGCCGCTCATCAGGGGACTGAGCGTATCGGCTCGTGTCCTCGTGATCGCCGCGCATCCCGATGACGAGGACACGCAACTCATCACCTGGCTGGCCAAGGGGCGGCAGGTCGAGACCGCCTACCTCTCGCTCACCCGCGGCGACGGGGGCCAGAACCTCGTCGGCAACGAGCTCGGTGAGCCGTTAGGCGCGATTCGCACCGAGGAACTGCTCGCCGCGCGGCGAATGGACGGTGGCCGGCAGTACTTCACGCGCGCCTTCGATTTCGGATTCTCGAAGAACGCCGAAGAGACGCTGACCCAGTGGTCGAAAGACTCGGTGCTCCGAGACGTCGTTACGGTCGTGCGCGCCTTTCGGCCGCACGTGATCGTCAGTGGGTTCTCGGGCACGCCGTCGGATGGTCACGGGCACCACCAGGTCGCCGGGCTCCTCGCGCGCGAGGCCTACGAGTCGAGCGGCGACACTATACGCTTCCCCCGCGGCGCCACCGCGGGCCATGGTGGCTGGACCGTACAGAAGTTCTATCGGGGCGCATCGTTTCGAATGCAGGACCGGGCGACGATTCGCCTGAACGTGGGCGAGTACGACCCGATTCTCGGGCGGTCATACGCGGAGATCGCGGCGCAGTCGCGGTCGCAGCACAGGTCGCAGGGAATGGGAGCTCTGCAGCAACGGGGCGCGCGGTTCGACCAGTTGATGCGCGAAGCCGCGCGTGTCGGTCCCGAGGACGCGAAGGCAGAGCGGTCGATCATGGACGGGATCGACACGACCTGGGCGCGGTTCGCGCCGGTCCTCCGCACCGCGGTCCGGCGCGCGGCGCTCGACTCCCTGCCGGCCGCATTCAACGATGCGCGCGCGCGACTGGATGTCCTCGATCCGTCGGGCGCCATACCCGCGCTGGCCCGGGTCCAGGGGCTCCTCGGACGGATCTGCGGGGCGGCGTCGCCGGACAATCCCTGCGCCGGCCTCGCGCCTAACGGTCAGGACCTCACGGTGCGCAACCCGGACCTGCACGGATCGCTGGAGGTGGCGAGCAGCCGCGTGGAGCAGGTGCTGGCGCTGGCCACCGGGGTGGCCGTCGAGGCGACGGCCCCACGTGAGGTCTGGGCGCTTACCGAGGCAACGCCCGTCTCCTATGCCGCCTACAATCGCGGCCGGCTTCCGTTGCACCTGACACGACGCATGGTGATCACCCCTGGCGGCGGAGTTTCGACACTGCCGGGCGAGGCGCGTACCGTTCTACCTGACTCCAGCTTTCGGGATTCCACGCGAGCCGCGGTGCACCAGGTGGGCCAGCCGTGGTGGCTGGTGCGCCCCAGAGCCGGCGCCATGTTCGCCGTGGCGGGATCGCCTAACGCGGAGTCCGGCGAACGGACCTCGCCGGTCATCGTGTCGTTCTTCGAAGTCGGCGGCGGCTCATTCGGCGTGTTCACGCCCGTCACGCTGCGGTACGCCGATGCGGTCAGGGGAGAGATCAACTCACCCGTCGTTGGCGCGCCGGCGATCGCGCTCACGATGGAGCGGGAGGTGGAGTATGCGCCGGCGAATGCACCGATCCAGCGAACGGTTCGCGTCCAGGTGCGCTCGCATGCGGCGGGTCCGCGGGACGTCGACGTGCGCTTGCGGCTGCCCGCCGGCCTGGTCGCCGACAGCGCTGCCCGGCACATCAGGCTTCCCGGGAACGCCCGGGCCGCGGCAGCAGGTGGTGTGGCCGCGGCGCTTGGCCTCACCGGTGGACCTGCGGCCGAGGTCGTGAGCACCGTGACCTTCAACGTGCGAGGGCGCCTCCCCGTCGGACAGCACGAGATCACCGCGACGGCGACGAGCAACGGCCAGGACTTCACCACCGGATACGCGGCGGTGGCGTACGATCACATCCGCACGCAGCGGCTCTACCGCCCATCCACGTTAGGCATCAGCGCCGTCGACCTGCAGTTGCCGCGGGGGACGACGGTGGCCTACCTCCCCGGTGTCGGCGACAACATCGCGCCCGTGCTGCAACAGCTCGGTCTCGACGTCACCGTGCTGGACCCTGCCAACCTCGCGCGCGAAGACCTGTCACGATTCACGTCGGTGGTAGTCGGCACGCGTGCCTATGAGGCGCATGCGGCGCTCGTCGCCTCCAACGCACGCCTCCTCGACTATGCTCGAGATGGTGGCACGCTCGTGGTGCAGTACGGTCAGTACGAGATGATGACGCCGGGCCTGATGCCGTATCCGATCACTCTTGCCCGGCCGGCCGATCGCGTGACCGTCGAGAGCGCTCCGGTGAAGATCCTCGATCCCGCGGCACGCCTGCTGTCGGTGCCCAACCGCATCACCGAACGCGACTTCGACGGGTGGCTGCAGGACCGGGCGCTCTACATGCCGCGCACGTTCGATCCGGCCTACAAGCCGGTGCTGGAGATGAACGACCCCGGCGAACCCCCCAACCGTGGCGGGCTACTCGTGGCCGCCTACGGTCGCGGGACCTACGTCTACACGTCGCTGGCGTTCTTCCGGCAGCTGCCTAACGGAGTCCCCGGCGCGGCGCGGCTCTTCGTGAATCTGCTCGCGGCCAGGGCCGAGCGCGTGGCCCAGTAGCGGATCAGCGCAACGTCCGGTCGAAGAACGCGATCACCTGATCGACGTTGGTCGTGTCCGTGAACGGGGAACCACCATGGCCGGCACCGGTGTAGAGCGTGAAGCTCACGTTGGCCGCGCCGATTCCCCCAGCGCCGATGAGCGCCGTGTTCAGCACGACGCTCTGCCCGAATGGCACCGTGCAGTCCGACCGTCCGTGCTGGATCATGAACGGCGGATCGTCCGGCGAGATCCAGGTAATCGGGTTGGCCTGGGTGACGAGCGCCGGAACCTGGGCGATCGGCGCGCCGACGAGTTGTGACTCCGGCGAGCTGGCGAGGCCTCGAATGATCACACCTGGCGGTTGGCACCCCGCCGCCGCGAGCTGCGCGTCCATCTGAAAAAAGTCTGTCGGGCCGAACCAATCGACCACTGCCTGCACGCGGCTCGTCGTCGACGGGTTGCCTAACGAACCCTCCAGCGCGGCGACGCCTCCCGACGTGCCAAGGAGCGCCACCAGGTGGCCTCCCGCCGAGAGCCCCCAGGCGCCGAACCGCGTGGGGTCGAGGGCAAAACGCGCCGCGTTGGCGCGGAGGTAGCGCACCGCACCCTTCACGTCGTGGATCTGGGCAGGGAACTTGGCGACGCCGCTGAGGCGATACTCGACGCTGGCCAGTGCGAATCCCTGCGCCAGCACGCGCCGCTGGAACGCGCTGGCCCCCAGCGCCTTGCTTCCCTGGCTCCAGCCGCCGCCGTGCACCCAGACGATGAGCCGGAACGGCCCGTTCCCCGACGGCGGCAGGTACACGTCGATCCGCTGCGCCGACTGCGTGCCATACGCCTCGTCGATGAATGTGCGTTGCGTGACCGTCCCCGGCGGATTCGGGTTGGGGTTGGGCACGGGCGTCACCGGTGCCGGGCCCGTGCTGTCCGTGCCGCACGCTCCCAGAATCGCCAGCAGACCGACAAGCGCGACGCGCCGCAAGTGCATATTTAGAAGACGAGAGTCACGTGCAAACGACACCGTGCTGCAATGACACCCCCTACGCTGCGCATTGGTTCCCCTGCCGCCCGCAACACGCTCACCCTCTGCCGGGTGACAGACCTCACGCTGGTCATCCGGAGCCACACGTGCATCGGCCAAAAGTCGTAGTCATCGGGGGTGGCTTCGGCGGTGTGGCCGCCGCCCGGCGGTTGCGTCACGCCAATGTCGACGTGCTCGTGATCGATCGCCACAACCATTTTGTCTTCCAGCCCCTCCTGTACCAGGTCGCGTCAGGTACGCTGGCACCCAGCGACATCGCCGTGCCGATCCGGTGGTACTTGCGCCGCCAGGACAATACCAGCGTCTTGTTAGGCGACGTGACGCGCATCGACCTCGAAGCGCGCCAGGTGACGATCAATGCCCACCGCCTGGAGCCCTGGGATTTTCTGATCGTCGCCGCCGGCTCGCGACACGCGTACTTCGGTCACGGAGAGTGGGAGTCGAGCGCGCCGGGCCTCAAGTCGCTGGACGACGCGCTGGAGATCCGCTCGCGCTTTCTCGACGCGTTCGAGCAGGCGGAGCTGAGCACGGATGAAGACGAGCGCCGCGCGTGGCAGACCATCGTGATCGTGGGCGGAGGCCCGACCGGCGCTGAACTGGCGGGTATCATGGTCACTATCGCCCGCAAGGCGCTGCGTTCGGATTTTCGGCACATCGACACGACCCTCACGCGCGTGATCCTCGTCGAGGGCGGCCCGCGGTTGCTCCCCACCTTCCCCGAAGAGCTCTCGGCGCGTGCGCTCGAGGACCTGAGCAGCATGGGCGTCGAGGTTCGCCTCGACACGATGGTCTCCCACGTCGACCGTGCCTCCGCACGTCTCGGCGCCGACGTGGTCCGGACGCACACCGTCTTCTGGGCCGCCGGCAACGAGGCGTCCCCATTGTCCCGTCAGCTCAACGTTCCGCTGGACCGCGCCGGCCGGGTGCTGGTCGATCCGGACCTGTCGATCCCCGGGCACCCTGACGTGTTTGTCGTCGGCGACATGGCGGTGACGCAACAGAAGGACGGCCGTCCGGTGCCGGGCGTCGCCCAGGGAGGCATTCAGGGCGGGACCTGCGCCGCGGACAACGTGCTGCGCACCATGGGCCGGCGCGAACGGCGGCCCTTCCGCTACGTGAACAAGGGCGACATGGCCACGTTAGGCAGGCACAGCGCGGTCGCCGATCTGGGGGGCAGCCTGCGGTTCGGCGGCGCGGTCGCCTGGTTCCTCTGGCTGTTCATTCACATCATGTACCTGGCCAGCTTTCGCAACCGCCTCGTGGTGCTCGTGCAGTGGGCGTGGGAGTATTTCACCTACCAGCGCGGCGTGCGCCTGATCCTGGGGAAGCGGTGCTGAGAGAATCACCTGCTCCTACGAAGGCAGGAGCCCAGGGTCGTGTCTTCCGTCACGCGACGACGCTGGGCTCCGGCTCGGCGGTCGCTGTTGCTCCCTGGCCAGTGAACGGAATCCTAACGAGCAGGCCCCGGCTGCTCTGAGTGCCACAGCGCGGCGTCGAAGTCCCAGGCGCCGGGACCGCGATTCCAGTCCGCCTGCCACCACCGCACCC
>JBQTIW010000071.1:0-3953 GCA_052387735.1 Gemmatimonadaceae bacterium | reverse complement strand
TTCGGTACGTTCCGCAGACGTGAGTGCGATTGGTTGGGTTTCCATGCCCGCCAATCTAATACTAAACACTTATCTGGTACAGACCACTAGTCTCAAGACGCGCACGCCGGGTGACGAGACGAGGGGCATGTCACGCTCCGGTGGATCCATCCGAATATCGACGGTGGCGCGCCGTCACCGCGGTAGCCCCCGGAACGACCACGATCACCGCGCAGGTGGGCACGAGAAACGGTTCCGCGATCGTCAAGGTTGACGCGCTGTACGACCTCGCGGCGTTAGGCATCCCCCGGATCGTGACGCGCGACTACATCGCCCCCGGCAAGATCTTGCGCGTGTCGCGCTTCCGCTCGGGCGTCGGACACGACTACGCCGATGATGCAGAACGCTGCCGCAGCATGAAGCACTACTTCCAGCCGCTGGCCTCCGTGAGACCTGTTCGCAGGATACCACGCGCGCGGTGTGGCGTCGCGAGCCGCGTTCGTGATTCCGGAGCGAGCGGGACACGAGCCCGCTCAGCTGCAGCGGCGAGGCATTCCAGGGCGCCGGCACGATTCCGAACTGGGTAGCTCTTCCGTAGCTCCCGGCAACTCCCACGCCGCAAGACTTGACTCGGCGCCCTCGCCGAGCGTACGCTCGGCGACGATTGCGGAAAACGATGGGTCGCGCAACGGAATGACGATGCTCTTCCGCGATGCTGCCACCATCCTCGGCGAATGCACAGGTCGCGACCCACGCCGAGGAGTGTTCCCGGATGCACATGGCCATCGAGGCAAGGCGCTGGACGCTCGAGGAGATGCACGCGCTCCCCGAGGACGGCAACAAGTACGAGCTCATTCACGGGGAGTTGCTCGTGACTCCCGCGCCGACAAATGATCACGAGACGATTGCGTCGCGCCTTGCGCGACTCCTCGATCGCTACGTGGAGTCACAGCACGCTGACGTCGTGCGCAGCGGGGCGCGTGGACGTCGTGCTCACCGATCGGATCATGTGGCACCCATCTGGCGCCACGGATCCGCTCGTCTTCGAGCTTCACGAGATCCTCGACTGAGCCACGAGACCGCCGTACGGGTTCCCGGCGGGATGACGCACGGCCGTGGAGGGAGCTGGTGCGGCGCCTACCGGTGGTTTGCGGCTCCCCTTGCGGTCCCGCCCAGTTGGCGCTCACTTCTCTCCTGCAACCTGCGGTTGGTAGGTAGTCCAGGCACTCCTCCAGCGCCTCCCTCCCCGCTGGCCCCTCCCCCCTCCCGAGGTGTCCCATGAAAGCCCCGTTCCCCGCTGTCCTGGTGGCCACCACCGTCATGCTGGCCACCGGTGCCACGCTGCCGCACGCCACACCAGCGCAGGCACCCGCCACCACGCGCTCGTATGTGCAGGTCATCCGGCTCAAGCCCGATATGGTGACGGAGTGGGTCGACCTGCAGCGGAACGAAGTCATCCCCGCGCAGAAGAAGGCGGGCGTCGCCTCGCGCACGACCCTGGCGACCCAGGTGGGCAATGCGTTCGAGTACTTCATCCTGACGCCATTCCCGACCTGGGCAGCGTTCGATAGCGACGCTCCGCTCGTGAGGGCACTCGGCGCCGATGGCGCGGCCCAACTCAACGCGAAGTTGCGACGGTGCATACTGACACAGTCGTCCTACATGACGAACCGTCAGGACAGCCTCACCATCGACGCAGGCAGCGCGTTGGTGTGGCGCGTTGCCCTCCGCAAGATCCTGCCAGGGAAGATGCCGGAGTACCTGGCGTGGCACAAAGCCGAAGTGCTCCCGGCGCTGCAGAAGGCCAAGGCCGCGGGAAAGATCGCCGGCTCCACGGTCGCTGTGCGAGGCGCCGGAGCCCCGACCGGGGAGTTCACCGTCGTCACGTACCACAACACGTTCGCTGAACTGCAGGACGGTGACCCGATGGTTCAGGTCCTCGGTGCGGCGGCGGCGGGTGCGATCAATTCAAAGAACGCCCTGTACTCGACGCAGGTTCGGGTCGACATCCGTCGGCGGATCGGAGACCTGAGCTACTAGGACGCACGGGCGCCGTGGGAGAGTCCCGCGGCGCGCTGGCGCTGGGTCTCCCGCCGCTCCAGTTTCCGTCCCTCCGCCCGCGGCCCCTCTTGTCGACCACCGAGATCCTCGAGGATGCGCCGCGCGGCGTGCGCTTGGCCCTCTTTGCCGTGCTCGAGGTCTTCATCGTAGAGGAGCAATGGCGCGCGGACTCGTGATCGGCGGTACCCTCTTCATGGGCCGGGCACTCGTGGAGCAGCTCCTCGAGCGTGGCGATGCAGTGGTCATCATGCATCGCAGTCGTGGCACGCCCTTCGGCACGCGTGTGGGCGAGATCCAGTGTGATCGCAACGACATCCCAGCCGTGAAGACCGCCCTCGAAGGCACGCGATTCGACGTCGTCTACGACATGGTGTACGACTGGCAGCGCGGCACAACGGCCGCTCAGGTGAGCGCTGCCGCGATGGCTACGGCGAAGGGGTTGCGTCGCTACGTCTTCACGTCGAGCGTGGCGGTGTACCCGCCGGGCGGCGACTATCACGAAGACGCAGAGCTCGTGCCCTCCGACTATCCCAACATCTACGGCGCACAAAAGGCGGACAGCGAACGCGCCCTGTTTGCCCTTGGCCGCGAGCAGGCGATTCCCGTGTCGACTCTTCGTCCGGCGTTCGTCTACGGCCCCTACAATCCCTTCGAGCGTGAAGCGTTCTTCTGGGATCGCCTGACCCGGGGTCGCCCGATCCTCGTGCCCGAAGATGGCCTGGCCACGATGCAGTGGGTCCACTCGCACGACGTGGTTCGTGCCGCGATCATGGCATCCGAGAATGACGTCGCCGTCGGTCACGCGTACAACCTCGCGAACCATCCGGCCGTCACGCAGCTCGAGTTTCTCCGTGTGCTGGCGCGCGTCGCCGGCAAGGACGCCAACCTGGTGTTTGTCCCGAGGGAGCGACTTCAGCAACTGGGCGGTCAGTTGTTCCAGCCCCCGTATTACTTCGGCGCCTACCTGGATGTACCGGCAATCACAGTCCGTGCCGACCGCGTGCGCTCCCAACTCGGACTCGACCTCACGCCGCTGGAAGTCGGCTTGCGCGAGACCTGGCGGAGGCACTCGACGCTGGGCTACCTGTCACCAATCACCTTCGAACAGCAGTACTATCAGGCGGCTTGATTCCCAAGTCGCCTACCGTCCACGGAAACGGGTGAACTCCACAGTCGAGCAGACAGTTGAGATCGTCCCGGTGCGCCACGAAGGGCACGAACGGGTGAACACCACGCGCTTGCCGTCGGGAGTCCAGCCGGCGGCACCGTCGTTGCCCGGGTGCCACGTTAGGCGCTTCGGCTCCCCGCCGTCGACCGGGACGATGTACACATCAGCGTTGCCGGCGTAGGTGCCGGTGAACGCGACGGTGCGGCCATCGGGAGACAGGCGGGGTTGCGCGGAGCCGCCCTGAAAGGACGTGAGACGCCGGGCCTGGCCGCCGGCGCGATCGACCACCCAGATGTTGTTGGCATACGCGAACGCGATATGGCGTTCGCTACCGGTCGGCTGGCGCAGGAGGAGGGTTCCCTGGGCGGTAGCGGGAAGCGCCCACGCGAGGAGCGTGGTGGCGCAGACGAGTCGCGAGCGGTCATCGGAGCTGGGGACGTGGGGACTCGGATCAGATCGTTGGTGCACATGGAAAGTACGCGGCACGGCGGACCGCCTCAATCAACCGGATCCGTCACACACGTCTCCGCGATGCCGCGGCTCCTCGTGAAAATGCCCCGCTCCAGGCCCAGTGCCATTCGCGGCCAAAGTCCTGCGGCCCTCTGTACCAACGAGATCTTCGTCAACCGGGCCGGCGGCGGGGGCGTATACGCGCCTCTCCGGTAGTCCACGAACACAGTATGCGTTCAGGGCCCTCTCGCAGTCTCAGTGTCTGAGGTAAATCCGTTGAGGTGTGGCCGTCGCG
>JBQTIW010000070.1:0-32855 GCA_052387735.1 Gemmatimonadaceae bacterium | reverse complement strand
GCGCTCGGGGATGGCGCCCGCTTTGAACAACTCGGCTGATTGGTCAGCGTTCCAGCGCGCGTTGGTGACGTCGCTCTTCGCTGCCTCCACGTCGGCTGCCGCCGAGGCCCGATCGCCCTCCTGGACGACGCTCTCGAACTGCGCAAGGAGCTGGCCCCGGCTCACACGGTCGCCCTCGCGCACCGCGACTCGTATGAGGTCGCCCTCCATCCGTGACCGGACCGCGATCTCCTCGATCGCCCTCAAGTTTCCTGAAATCGTGATAGCCGCTTCGATCTGGCCAGTCTTCACCTCCATGACATCCGTCGGACCCAGCACGGTCGGCTGCCGCATCATCCCGCTGGGACCGGCCTTTCCGCTCGTCGGTCCCCCGGTCTTGGTCCTGGCCGCTCCCTTCTCTCCACCCGCTGGGGACGCTTCGCTTTCCCCGCGGCAGGCGCCGGCCACCAACACAAACGTCAGCGCGCACGCTGCCCGCGTCCTACTCGAAAGATGCACTGAATCCTCTATCGTGAAGTCGTGCGTGTCGGGGGGAGCGGGATCGGGAGCCCCCGAGCGCGCGCCAGCTCAGCCGTGGCAAGGTAGAACTCGGTCGATGCACGGGCAGCATTGGTACGCGCGGTGAGTAGCGCTAGCTGTGCGTCGGATACCTCCAATTGGGTGGACAGCCCCCGCTCGAACCGCAGCGCGGCAATCCTGTAGGCCTCCTCGGCCTGATCGGCATTCGCGCGCTGTGCCTCGAACGACGACTCGGCGCGCCTGAATTCGGCCCACGCGCGCGCCCGCTCCACTCCTACGCGCTCACGCTCCTGGTCCACTTGCAGTTGCGCGAGTTTTACCTGCGCCTGCGCGAGATCGATGTTCCCCTTGGTGCGGAGCCCGTCGAACAGCGGCCAGGCCACCTGAAGACCAAAGCTGCGATCGCCGAACCACCCGTTGTTCTGGCAGATCCTCGTCGGCGCGGATCCGGGTGGGCAGAAGGCGTGGGAGGTGCGCCCCCATACCGTGGGGAACCCGTTGTTCGAAGGGAGCGCTGTATATCCGGTTTGGAAGAATGTCGTGATCGTGGGCATGAGGTCGGCCCGCGCCACTCGAATCCCCTCCCGCCGGGCATCGAGCGTGGAAACTGCCGCTCGCTCCGACGATCGGACCGGATTGCTGGTCGAGTCAGCAGTTACCGTGCGTGCCGCGGCGTGGAGTCCCGCCGTGTCGAGGAAACTGGTCAGGAGTACCGGCTGATCCGCCGGTATGTTGAGCACCCGGCGCAACTCGATTTCCGCGAGCTCGAGGACATTTCTGGCCTGCAGGAGGGTCGGCTCGAGATTGGTGCGTTCCACGCGGGCACGCAGCACGTCGAAACGCGACGACCGACCCGCAGCTTCCAATCGCTCCACCAGGGCGACCCGGTCCGCCGCCAGCTCGAAGTTACGCTGTTGGATCTGGACCAGTTCCTGGTTGAGCTGAACGGTGAGGTACGCGCGCTGGACGTCAACAGCCACGAACGCCTCCGTCTCGGCCCGGGTCAGCGTGGCTGCCCGACGGGCATCCCCAGCCGCCCGGGAGCCGGCAAACACCCGCCCTCCCTGAAAGAGCACCTGGGAAATGTTGACGTTGCCCGTGTAATTGTAGTTCTGGCCGAAGATCGATTGGCCCACGATTTCCGCGCGCGCGTTTCGCAGCACCTGACTGTAGGAGGACGAGAGGCGCATCTGCGGCAGACCGGCCGCGCGAGCGGTCGTGATCTGCGCTTCGGTGACCTCGATCTGGGCCCGGGCGACACGCGCTTCATCGCTCTCCCGCACGGCCCGCCGGACCGCGTCCTCAATCGTGAGTCGCAATGAATCGCCGTGCTGGGCCGGGAGGGAACTGGCGGCGAGGAGGGCGGCCATTCCCAGGAAAAGAGTTGTCCTGAGCATCAGACAGTGTACGCGCTCGGGGGGGACGACGTTCGCTTCCCGGAGCGCCGTCGAGTCTGGTCCGGCGGGGGAGTCCAAGAATCTCCCTCCCGGAGAATGGTTGCGAGAGGAGGACAATCTTACTCTGTGCAATACCTCGCCGCCGAGGAATCCGTGTAGAAGACGCTGGCTGGCGGATTGGCCACCCGTACCCATGGTGACTCCATGCTTTCCACCATCGCCATCATCCTGCTGGTGCTTTGGCTTCTGGGGATGGTCTCATCGTACACGATCGGCGGGTTCATCCATGTCCTGCTGGTCATTGCGATCGTGATGTTCCTGGTTCGCGTCATTCAGGGCCGTCGACCGGTTGTGTAGCAGCGCCGGCCGGGCGCAGCCAGCGGGACGAGAACGGGAGGCCGCCATCAGGCGCCTCCCGTTCAGATTGACGCCCGAATCGCAGCATGACCGATTGGGCGACCAACGAAGGAAAACGCGGCACCCAGGGGATGCCGCGCTCTCATCTATGGGAACAGGGCTGCGCGTGCCTAACGGCGTCGCGCGCCGACCTTCGTCCGGCCGTTGCCGGACCCGCGAGCCGACGAACTTCCCTTGCCGCGGTCCCCCGCATCGCCGGCATCCATGTCCGCCCGGTCGTGGTGCTCGGCGAGGGCGTTGATCCCACCTTCGGCGATCGACGTCAGCAGGCGATCGGTCTCCTTTTCCTCCTCGAGCGTGGCCTGCAGCAGTCCGAGCACGTCCTCATGTTGCATGCTGCGCGCGTACTCGCAAAGCGTTCCGTACGCCGCGATTTCGTAGTGCTCCATTCGCTGGGCCGCCGCGATGATGCCGGCATCGAGGACGTCGTCAGCAATGTCCTGCTCCAGCAGCTCCTTCCCTTCCTCGATCAGGCCTTCCATGCCCTTGCACTTTACGCCGCGGCCCGACGCACCGAGCACCTCGAACACCTGTTCCAGGCGTGCGACATGCTGCTCGGTCTGGGACAGGTGCGAGCGGATGGCCTGCTGCAGCTCAGCGGACGATGCCCGCTTCGCCATCCTCGGGAGCGCCTGAACGAGCTGGCGCTCGGCGCTGTAGAGATCTTTCAGCTCATGGACCATGAGGTCGTGAAGCGTGGCGATCTGCATGTGGTGTGTCCTCCGGGTCTGCTCTGTGAACGGTGGGGGACTACTCGGAGCGCTCGCGGTCCGGCCATTGGTCGCCTTCGTTCTCGTCCGGCTCCTCGTAGCCCGGCGCCTCCCGCGGGCCGCGGCCGTACTCGTGGCGCTCGTCTTCCTCACGATCGGGATTCCGAGACGGACGCTCGCCGGGCCTGGGGTCGTCGGTCATCGGATCGTCGTTGGTCGACGGCCGTTTCTCGTAGGGGATCGCCATTGCAATGGTCTCCATTGAGTGTGACGGTGCGCACATCGGCTGGAGGCCGATAGCTCCGCCCGAAATGCCCGCCCAATCTCGTAGGAGCCGCTCCAGCGCGACATTGGTCGCGCGAGTGATCTTTCTTCGGCGCGTTAGGGCAAACGCGCGTTGGCTTGATGGTGCGAGATCTACTCTCTCGATTGAGAGAGGTTCACGACGCTCGCGGCGGGACCGATTGACGCGAGCAGAGACTTGAGCCGCTCGAGATCGAGCGGCTTCACCACGTGTCGGTCGAACCCTGCCTTCAGCGCGCGCTCACGATCTTCGCTCCGACCCCAACCCGTCATGGCGACCAACGTCAATTGCGCTCCCCACGAGTGCAGTCGTGCATGACCCGCGACCTCGTAGCCGTTCATTCCCGGCATCCCCACATCCACGAGGACGACGTCGGGACGCTGCGACTCCATGAGCGCCAGCGCGCTCTCCCCGGTCGCCGCAACCTCGACCTCGTGACCCAGCAGTCGCAGCACCATGGCGAGACTATCGAGCAAGTCGGGGTTGTCGTCGACGGCAAGAACACGC
Source organism: Gemmatimonadaceae bacterium (assembly GCA_052387735.1). Taxonomy (GTDB): domain Bacteria; phylum Gemmatimonadota; class Gemmatimonadetes; order Gemmatimonadales; family Gemmatimonadaceae; genus RBC101. The sequence continues at coordinate 29,001 of JBQTIW010000070.1, read as the reverse complement.
AAGCGACGCATGTCAGCCGACTCGGTCACGGACTCGAGCTCGCTCGGTGCGGGATCCGCCGGACCATGACCCACCGAGGCGCCGGGAAGCCTCACCACGAACTCGCTGCCTTTGCCTTCGCCGTCGCTCAACGCATGCACTTTGCCTCCGTGCAATTCCGTGATCTGCCTGACGAGCGCGAGACCGATTCCCAAGCCTCCTGATGCGCTCGCTTGACGGACACCTCTGGCGAACATCTGGAAGATGTGCTCCAAACGCTGCGGGGCAATACCGTCGCCGTTGTCCCTCACCCGAATGACGAGATCGGTCTGCTCCGCCGTGACGACCACTCTGATGTGACCGCCGGGGGCGGTGTAGGCAGAGGCGTTGTGCACCAGATTTGCCACGAGCTGCACGAGGCGGAGCTCATCTCCCTCGACGTAGAGCGGGTGCTCGGGCAGGCGCACATCGAGCGCGTGTCCCTTTTCCTTCACGGCGGGGCGACAATAGTCGACCGCCGCTTCAACGATGCGCTGCACGTCACAGTGTGCCCGACGGAGCTCGAAGCTACCTCGCTCGATCCGCGCCACGTCAAGGAGATCATCGATCAGATGGACCATGTGGTTCGAATGTCGATCGATGAGCTGAGCCGCCTGACCAATGATCGGGTCTGCATCTTCGCGTGCGTGCAGGAGCGCTGCCGCATTCACGATAGGCGTGAGTGGATTACGCAACTCATGCGCAAGGACGGCAAGAAACTCGTCCTTGCGGCGACCCATTTCGCGCAGGTTCTCCTCGATTGCGCGACGCTCCCTCATTTCGAGCTGCAGGTCGCGCGTGCGCGCTTCCACCCGCTCGCGCGCGCGATGCAGCGCCTCGCTCAGACCGGCGATCAGGACGCCGACGGTGAAAAAGCTCCCTATCGCAATCCATTCGGATTGTCCGAATTGCCAGGGCGGGACATCAGGCTGGACGATCAACACCATCCCCAGAGGCGCGCTTACGACCATGGCGAGCAGCCCGGGGCGCCATCCACCCAGCCACGCCGCTGCCATCACGGCGAGGATGAAGAACAGGAACGGCGATCCCGCACCGAGAACGTCGTTGAGCGACAGGCGAATCACTGCCGCGGCCACTGGTCCGAACGTGGCCGCGACATAGGCCAGGAGCGGACGTCGGCCGCCGGGCTCTAGCAGATCGGGAATGGCTTCTGGAGTCGGAATTCTCATGCGCTCGGCTGTGCTACGAGCGGAATACGGATCGTGAACTCGCTCCCACATCCCTCACCCGCACTCTGCACTTCCAACGTCCCGCCGTGCAGCCGGGTGATATGGCGTGCCAGGGCCAGACCAATGCCGAATCCTTCGGGCGCTGACCCGTGAGCGCGCTCCGCGCGGGACAAGAACTCGAAGATCTTTGGCAGAACGTCCGCCGCAATTCCGCAACCCCAGTCACGTATTGTGAACACTGCCATGCCATGCTCGCATCGCGCGAAGAAGGCAATGCTGCTGCCAGATGGGCTGAACTTGGAGGCGTTATTGAGGAGGTTGGTGATCGCTTGGGTTGCGCGGATCGGATCCAGGGTCAGCACGCAGGACTCGTCCGTAACAGTGACCTCGAGTTCTTGTTGCTGCTTGTCGATGATGGGTCGCGCAGACTCCACGGCGGCGTCTACAACAGCCCCGAGCGTGATGCTTTTCGTGACGATGGACATCGCGTTCCACCGCACCTTGTTGAAGTCGACGAAGTCCTCGGTGAAGCGGGTCAGCTGCGCGACCTGGCGCCCGATGACGTCGTGCATCCTGTTCTTTGTCGTTTCGTCCACTACCGGAAGGCGCAGGACGTACAGCGCCTGCTGAATCGCCTGCAGCGGATTGCGGAGCTCGTGCGCTATCGTGGCGAGAAACTCGTCTTTGCGTCGCACGGCTTGGGCGAGTTCCGCCTCTGCCAACTTGCGGTCGTGGATGTCAGTGTGTGTACCTACCCATCGTGCGAGCCTCCCCGACGCGTCGAGGATCGGCACCGCGAGAGCCAGGAACCACCGATACGCACCATCATGGCGCCGGCATCGATGCTCGCACTCGAATGATCTCTTCTCCGAGAGCGCCGATGCCCACACCTCCTCGATGAGAGCTGCGTCATCGGGGTGAGCGAGGCTCCGCCAGCCCGAGGCTGCGAACTCGGCGGGCGACAGGCCCGTGTATTCGCGCCAGGCGCGATTCTGATAGAGGGGAGTACCATCGCCGTCCGCCATCCAGAGAAAGTCCGGGACGGCCTCCCCGATAAACCCCACCAGGTCCACGGTCGCGGACGCTGGTGTCTCGGCGGCTTCGGGTTGTGGATTCATCAGGGGGCGGCGAAGCATTGAGCTGCGGGGTTTCTCGAGGAGCAACGCGACCCACCCGGGAGCCGTTCGCATCCCCGCAACCCAGCCGACACCATCAAGGGACAGGTCAAGTCTAATCCGCCCCTCACGTCGCGCGGCAGCCTGTCCGGTTGGGGTCGCCAGGCGCCGCGGTTGCAGGTGGGATCCGTTCGGAGAGCCTTCCGCACCGGGCGGAGTAGCGCAATTTCGCCCGCCGGGTGAATGCCCGTCACAGACTTGCCGGTTTAGGCTACCCTACGAGCAGCGCAAGCGAAGGAATCCTGATGCCTCGCGGCACCACCCAGCTTCGGGCAGGGTACCGTTGTGAGGGATTCGCAGGCGCACCTGGCGGCTGCCTCCCCGTCGCGAGAGTTCGTCGCTGGTGACGGTCCAAACGCGGGTTCTGCGCATCAGGATGACATCCCGTCTCGGTCGATTGGAACGGGAGCTGAGCCTCGAGTCTGGCGGGAATGGACGTGTTTTTGCACGGTTAGAGTCGGCGGAGCGGTGAGGCATGGAGCATTCAGCAGGTCGAACGAGAAATTCGATGGCAACCTTGGAGCGAGAGATCAGTCAGGCGCAGTTCGGCATCGACGAGGAGCGGCACCTCCAGCAACTGCAGCGGCTCACGATGCTCGGTACGCTTGCGGCCGGTCTTGGGCATGACCTGCGCAACCTCGTCATGCCCGTACTCCTCCGTCTTGATGTGCTCAGTGCGTCGCGTGACCTCCCGGACTCCGCCAGGGCCGACCTCGCCAGCATCCGCACCAGCGTGAATTACCTGCAGCGGCTGGCGAACGGCCTGCGGTTGCTCTCCAGCGATCCGTACGACCAACGGGAAGAGGTGCAATTCACCCGGCTCGGGGCATGGTGGGATGAGGTGCACCCGCTCGTCATGGATGCCCTCCCGGCATCAAGCCGGCTGGTCGTGGATCTTCCGGACTCGCTGCCGGCTGTCGCGGTTCCTCCTGGCACTCTCGCGCAAATCATCGTGAACCTGACAATGAACGCGACGCGCGCCATGCAGGGCACAGAGTCGCCGCAGCTGACCATCTCCGCTCGCGCGGAAGGCAACACGGTGCGGGTGGACGTCAGTGACAACGGGGAGGGAATGGATACCGAGACTCGTCGTCGCTGCTTTGAGCCCTTCTTCACGACCCGCCCGCGCGAACATGCCACCGGACTGGGACTGTCGGTGGGTCGCGCCCTGATGACGCGGTATGGCGGCGACCTGAGTCTTTCGGCGACTGGGGCTGTTGGCGCGACATTCACCCTGCACCTCCCGGTCGACGCTCGGGAGTCGTCCCGTCGCGGATCGCCGGGTCAGCTCGTGCGGCTGGCGCTTGCCGATTCACGGCAGCTCGTCGTCGTCCGGCTCATGCTCGCCCAGCACGGACTGGTGGAGGAGCCGAGCGGGATCGACGCCGTCGATACTGCTGCGCATCTCGTCATCTGTGACGACGCCACCTTTGCGCGCGAACGGGAGACTGCACTGGCGAGAGTGCCTAACGTTACCCGACGGTTTATCGTGATCAGCGCCACACTGCCTACGGAGGCGATGCCGGATGTTGACTGGATTGATTCCCGCCGGCTTTCCGCGCTCCCCGACGTACTCTGACCCGGGAGGGGTTGGCGAGGCCATGCAGCGTGATGAGCCCAACACGATGCAACGGAAGGGCGTGACGTCCTTCAGCGTCATGTGCGTCGATGACAACGTGCTGCTCGTCGAGGCACTCGAGCGTCGCCTTGCGCTGGAGGACGATTTCGCGGAGCTGTACCACGTCGCCGATTTCAGCAACGTCCTGGGTGAAGTCCTGCGATTCCAGCCCACGGTCGTCTTGCTCGATATCGATTTGCCCGGGGGCGTGGATGCGGTTGCGGTGCTCAACGGTCTCGTACGCGACGCGCCCGCATCGCGGGTGATCGTGTTCACCGGTTATCCGAGCGGCGAGCTCGTCTCGCGCACCATGGGTCTGGGTGCGTGGGGCTTTGTCTCCAAGGGGGTCCGGTCCGAGCGGCTGATCAATGCGATCCGGCGCGTGGTCACCGGCGAGGCCGTCATCGCGCTCGAGGACTGACGACGTTGCCTCCGGCATGATCCCGATGCCACCCGTTCGCTCCAGCATGGCGTGACCGACGGTCGCTCATCGCGGCGCCTCCCCCTGGCGACTGGCGATCAGCTTTCGACCAGTGACAAATGACGTACTGCTGCTGAGCGCGACCGCAGCGGGGCCGCCAACACAATGGCGGCCTCCGGCGTACGACTCAGCTGCTCCTGGGCGCTGCGGCAAGGGGCCATGCCGGCGATCCGACGTCGACTCACATCGCCACTGCCGATCAGCGCCCCAAAGACCTCCAGCATGTCGACGATCCATGGACAGGCGTTGGACGGCGCGTTCGGTTTACGATCCTCGCAACATGGCGGGCATCGACCGCTTGTTCGGCAGGACATCGGCACGCTCCTCTCTCGTCAACGTGAATGGGCGCGCGAGGCAGCGTGTGCGTCGCGCGCGCCCGCATCGATCGCTGGCCTTCGAGCCTTTTAGCTCGTTTGTGCATCTTCGAACCAGAACGCCTCGAGCTTGCCATTGGTACCGCGACTCAGGACGATCGTATACGACTTCCCCGCGCGCAGATCAACGTCAGGCATCGTCAGCAGGAGACGGTTGCCCTTCTCGCTGCGGAACTCGAGCGCACCAGCCCATGGGGTGAGACCCTTGAAGCCCGCTTCCGACGAGAAGTTGACGCCTTCAAACAGCCGGTCACCACCCTTGGCCACGACGTCGATCTCATCGATGCCCTGCGCGGCGTGAATCACGCGAAGCTGTGCGCTGGTCGCATCGTCCGAGATCTCGTCACGAAGAATCCGCGTGTCGTATCCTTCGCCGTCATCGTCCTTCATGATCACGATCGTGTAGCGGTGACCTTCCGTCAGCATTTCGCGATTTGTCTCCAACGGCTCATAGGTCCCGCCCGGAGCGCCGGCGATCTGGAACGTGACCCAGTTCCGGTCGATCGCCTGATAGGGCGTGACGTTCTTGTAGTCGACCGGCGGGAGCGCGTGCATCTCGTCGGCCCGAACGCTGAGTCCCTTGACGTTGGGCACCGCATTGACGACACGCACGAGCGCCTGGCCGCGCTTGTCCGCCGAGTCGCCCGAGATCGACGTCGAGGCTTCGCCCCCCGCGGTCTTCGTGGTGACTTCGCCCTCGGTCTGGGCATCCTTGCCGCTGCAAGCGCCGAGGAACAGCGCGGCGGTCAGGAGAGAGGCCGTCCGAATGGTGGAATTCATGTGTGATTCTCCGCGTACATGTTTGAGGTGCCACTTCTGCTTCCGACATCGCCTGACGACGCAAGAAGCAACGGTGAGAACAGCTGAGGTGCATTGTGGCAGAGCCAGACATCGACCTGCTGCTCGACCGTGGCCCGGCCTTCGCGGTAGTGGCGCTGGAGCATTCCCACGAGCTGCTGGCGATAACCGATGACACGGGTGACGTCATCGCGTGTCATCGTGCCGACCTGCACGCGCAGTGCGCCGCGCAGCTCGCGCCACGCACCGCCCAGCACATGCCGCCACTCGTTCCACCAGCTGTCTGCGCTCGCGCCGCGCACCGTGCGCCTCCAGGAAGCCGGATACACCGCACGTAGATCTGTCATGGTTGCGTCCATACGTTGGCCGTGAACCCACTGGCGAGAGGCAACCTGCGACCGCCAGGTCGCCGCCGCCATTCACCCCCGGTGGTGACTTTCTGTTGGTCTCCGCGGGGTGTTGCGCGTCACCGGAGGCGGCAGGTGCAGCTATCTCTCGTGGGCTACAGCGGGCTGGACGTCCAGGCCCCACGTGTGGCCCCTCACACTTCCCGGGTGACCAATGGCGGATCGCGTTCGCTTTGCCGTTGTTGGGCTGGGAGGCTGCGACCGCCTGCTCGCCAGTGGGACCGTCGATCCCGCCTACATCGCGCTGCCTAACCAGCAACACCACGACTGCGCCGTACGTGCCGCGCGCGACCGACGAAGCGGCGAATTGCGGGTATTCGGCTCCGTGTTTTCCTCACCCCGTGGACCGCGGCGACCTCCGGCTCGAGCGCGAGGGACGCGGTGGCCTATCTCGAGGATGATCGGCGTGACGCGGGGTGGGGTCAGACCCCAGATCCCGGATCCGCGATCGTCCGCAGCGGGCCGGTTGCCAAGGGTTGCGCACCCGGTGCGCTGCGTGGCTCCGGCACCATCACGCTCTCAGTGCGGGTGAGGGGATCAATCGCTGGTCCGTGAAGCACCTGCCCATCAATCGCAAAGCGCGACCCATGACACGGGCAGTCCCACGAGCGTTCGGTCGAATTCCACTTCACGACACAGCCAAGGTGCGTGCAGAACGCCGACACTTCGTGCAGCATTCCCTGGTTGTCGCGACAGATCGCGAGCTTGTGAAGCCCCTCCCGCAACAGCGCTCCCGTGCCGGCCGGAATCTCGTCTCGCGAATGCACCTCACCCGGCGAGAGCAGGGCCCCGTACTGCGCGGCGGCGTTGAGCGCCTCCCTGGCGAACGTGGCGGCGGCGCGCAGTGACTTGCGTTTGGGATCGTAGAGCGAATCCCACTCCGAGGCGATTCCCAGGATCTGCTCGGCGACGAGTCGCCCACCGAGCGTGCCGTGCGTCATGCCGTTGCCGCTGTCCCCCGTCACCACAAATACGCCGTCATCATCGCCGGGATTCCGGCCAATGAACGCGAGCGCATCAACGGGCTCCATGATCTGACCGGACCAGCGCCATCGCACGTCGCCCATTTGCGGGAAATGGTCGCGGGACCACGCCTCGAGCCGAGCGAAGCGCTCCTCACCGTCGTCTGCCTGGCCGGTTTTGTGGTCCTCACCGCCCACGAGCAGCACATCGCAGTCTGGGTCGGCGGTGCTGGTGAGTCGTGCGTAGTGATACGGCTGACCGGTGTCCCAGAAGAGCGCGCGATGCACCGAGCCTCGCGGCACCGGGGCACCGATGACGTAGGTCCGGTACGCCGCCTGCTTGGTGTGAATGGCGAACCGGTCGTTGACCGGCGTGTTGGTAGCCACGACCACGGAGTTGCACGTGATGCGGAATCCACTCGTAGTGCGGACCTCGCGCTGTCCGCTGCCACCGAAATCCGCTGCTCTCGCCTTGTAGAAGCGACCCCCCAGCCGCCCAGTAGCCTGCCGCAACCCGTTGACGTAACGCAGCGGGTGAAGCTGGGCCTGGCGAGGGAAACACAGCGCAAGACCGGTCTCTCCCGCGACTGGCGCGCGGAGGACGGAGTGCGCGTCGGCCAGTCCGGCCCGTTGTGCGGCGGCCAGTTCCTCACGCAGCTCCTCGTGCGTGGTCCCAGGAGCACCAAACAGATAGGCATCGAGTCGCTCGAACTCGCAGTGGATCTCTTCCTGTCGCACGATCGTCTCGATCAGGTCGATGGCGCAGCTGTGACTCGTCGCCGCCAGTCGTGCACCCTGCGCTCCGTGCAGGCGCTCGAGCTCGACGAAGCGATCGTCCAGCGCGCAGGTAAGGTGCGCGGTGGTCCGTCCGGTCTCCCCACCAACTCCGGAATCGATCACAACGACTGACTGCCGCGCTCGCGCGAGAAAGTACGCGGTGGTGAGGCCTGCGATGCCGCTCCCGATCACGCACACATCGGCCTCGACGTGTGCATGTAGGGGCTGGAGTTGCGCCGCCGGTTCGGTGTCCATCCAGAACGACGTTGTGCCCCTGTCCCAGGGTGCAGGCTCGGAACGAGGCATAGACTCGGCCTGTGACCACGACAAGGACGCGAAACTGCGCATAATCGGTGTAGGGAAAAAGCAGAGGCGGAATGCGTGCCCGCGACTGACACGCATTCCGCTGTGGCGTGCGAACTCCTGCCTCCCAGCTCCGGAGTCCGGATCGGTTTCCCTCACCGGGCGGCCCGGTCGCCTGACGAGTGTTGCCACTCCGGTGCGCCGTGCCTCCGCCTCACCACAATCACTTCGCTCGCCGTCGATGCCGCGGAACTCGAACCTCCGCGCCGCATCGTGTGTTTGGATTCCGCTTCGCTGCAGCTATCCCCCGATCGCTGCGGTGCTGGTCGGACACGACGGTCGTTCACAAATGTCCCGGAACGCACATCGACGTCGGTGCAACAAACTGTGCACCCGGTCCCCCGGGCGACATTCAGCGCCAGTGGAGATTTTGTCTCTACCTTTAGGGGTACGCCGTGGCGGAAAGCTCGCGTGGCTCGCCGACTTATGAGCGGCGCTTCATCTCCAGCAGACGGCGATACGCGCGTCGGAGCGCCGGGGGTCGGGGTCGACCGGGCGCGGCGCTACAGCGATCGAACGAGCCCGCGCTTGATCGCAATGGTGATCGCTTGCGTGCGATCGCGAGCATCGAGTTTCTGCAGAATGGCCTTCACGTGCGCCTTGACGGTGCCTTCGCTGATGAACAGCGTCTGGGCGATCTCCATGTTCGACTTGCCCTGCGCCAGACTGTTGAGCACTTCCATCTGGCGCGGGGTCAGAGCGTCGGATGCCACGTGATCGGCAAGCTTGGCCGCGATCTCCGGCGAGATCGCCTTGCGACCGGCATGGACGGCGCGAATGGTCTCGATGAGCCTTCCCGAATCCACGTCCTTGAGCAGATAGCTCGACGCACCCGCTCGCAAACCCCGAAAGACCTCTTCGTCGGTATCATAGGTGGTGAGGAGAATCACGCGCGCATTCGGATTGACCTCGCGCATCGCCTGGGTGATCTCGACACCGTCCATCGGAATCATTCGAAGGTCCACTATGGCAACGTCCGGCAAGAGCTGCTTGAACAGCTCTACCGCCACGTGCCCGTCACCGGCCTGCCCCACGACCTCCAACCCACTATTGGCTGACAGCACCGCTGCCAGCCCTTCGCGCATGATGGTATGATCGTCGACGAGCAGGATGCGAATCGATGAATCAGTCATTTCGGTTCACGGTCGCGCGAAGGGTACACTGCGCCACGTGTAACACGCGGCCTTGTAGTTTGTTCGTCACGAGGTCTCTCACGCCAGAGCTGGCTGATGATACGTCGCCCACCTGAAGACTCTGGAAAGGGTCCGGAAGCGTCGGAGATCGCCCGGGAGATGTTTGGTACCTTCGCCCATGATCTCGGGGGTATCGCCAGTGCGCTCGCACTGCGCACGGATGCGCTCGCTTCGCTCCTGCCACCCCGGGACAGTCAGGCGCTGGGGGCGATCGTCGACGAGATCCGGACTTTGGCGCGCGTCCTCCGACATGTGCGCGGCCCCAGAGGGACCGAGCAGCTCGCGCCTTCGACCGCGGGCGACACGACGCAGTGGTGGAACCTGGTCGAGCGTGTCGCACGATCGGCCCTCCCACGGGGCGTGGGTCTCCGCTCCACGGTGGCCAACGCGAGACTGACAGCCGAACAAGCTCACACCCTGACGTACCTCGTGCTCGCTCTGTTCCACGATCTCACGACGCGTGGTCTAGCACCTCCGGCGATGGTGTCGCTTACGGTGTCAGCGCACGGCCCCGTGGAGCAGCCAGACGTTGCGATTGACGTTCGACCGGAACGCACCGATGGCACGGCCGTCCTTTTGACCCAGACTTCCACCCGGTGGCTCAGATACGCGCGCCGGGTGGCGGGCCGGATCAGGGCCGAAATCGCCAGCGACGGGGACGTCAGCGGTTCGCACGTCGTGCGGTTCGGAGCAGCGCCGGAACTCGGTTGACCAGACGCAGCAGCGTCACTGCACGACACCCTGCAGCAGGGCGACGAGTTTCTTCACTTCGGGGACGACCGCCACTCGAAGCAGTCCCTGTGGTCCGTCGAATCGCTTGAGGTCAGCGGCCACAACGCCGAGCCAGAGTGAATCCGGCTTCGCGCCGGAGCGCACGAACTGAAGCGCCTCCAGTCCGATCGCCGACGTGCGCTCGAGGGCATTGGCTGCGGGGACGGCGTCGCCGATCGCCGGCGTTTCGACGGCGAGGGCCTGGATCCGCGGGGCGAGTTGTCGCCACCGTGTCATGAGTGCCGTCAGCGAATCGTGGGCGGTGCTGTCGAAGGGATTGACCACGAACCGCCTGACGAGCTGCTCGGTCATCCAGCGGGCCGGCGGGTCGGGTCGCGCGGCGTCGACGATGCGTGCCAGCGGATGCAGCTGATTGGTGGACCTCCCGTTCAGCGACTGACCAAAGAACGGCGGCTGCACCACGGTCAGCAGGGTGTCCAGGGCCGCCAGGTCACCCACCGGGTACAGCTTGCGGAGCATCCGCATGGAATGGGACTGGACGCGAATCCCCGTGGCCTCGAGGCGGCCGCTCAGCACATCGAGCCGCCGGTACATGTCGGCCACGTCGGTCACCTCCTGGGGAGACCACAAACGCTCGGCAACAGCACCGAGCCGAGGCCAGAGCCGGGAGTCGGTGGTCTCGTATGAGACGTATTCCGACCACATGCAGGCCTCGCCGCCCAGGACGAGTTTCTGCTCGTCAGGCAGCAGGTCGGTGGTTCGCGGCACCGGATCGGCGAGGTAGAACTCGGTGGCCGGCTTGATGTGGTCGAGATAGTAGGGGGCGGACAGGATGCCGGTGAAGCCTCGTTTTGCCGCATCCCGCAGATAGTTGGTGCCACGCCATGACTGCACGACGGTCTGCTGCGGAAGTCCCGGGTGCAGGATCTCGTCCCAGCCGACCATGCGCCGGCGATACTTGGTGAGAATCCTCGTCAGGCGACGGTTGAAGTAGGCCTGCAACTCCTCGTTATTGCGAAATCCGCGGGCACGGCGCCACCGCACGATGCGGCGGTTGGCATTCCAGTGCTTGGCCTCGACCTCATCACCACCGATGTGCCAGTACGCATCGGGGAAGATGCGCACCATCTCGCCGATGAAGCGGTCGATGAAGGTGTAGACTTCTTCGCGCGTCGGATCGAAGATCGCGTCGGCTCCGCCCCACTCGCGACGGATCGCGATCGGCGGTGGTCGTGTGGTGTACTGCGGATATCCCACGAACCACGCGGTGGAGTGACCAGGCATGTCGAACTCCGGGACCACGCGAATCCCACGATCACGGGCATAGGCGACGACATCGCGCAGCTGATCCTGCGTGTAGTACTGCCCATCGCTCCCGAGTCGGTGGAGCCGGGGGAAGCGTTTGCTTTCCACACGAAAGCCCTGGTCTTCGCTCAGGTGCCAGTGCAGGACGTTTAGCTTGACCATGGCCATGCCGTCGAGCGTTTTCTTGATCTGTTCAACCGGCATGAAATGGCGGCCGACGTCGACCAGCAACCCTCGCCAGCGGAACCGGGGCTCGTCGTCGATGGTGACCGCCGGCAGGAAGTGTGTGCTCACATCGCTGGTGACGAGCTGCAACAATGTCTCCAGACCCCGAATGCCGCCAACCACGGTCGGGGCACGAAGGACTGCTCCGGCGCTGTTGACTTCGAGGCGATAGCTCTCGTTCTCGTCAACGCTTTGGATGGGATCACCGGCCCCCGCGATCTCCACCGTGAGACCGGGTGGTGTGATCGCGCCGCCACTCCGCCGTGAGAGCGGCAACGCGACACGGGCCTCGAGCCGCGTCAGCGCGCGCTCGATCGCGCGTCGGAGACGGTCGTCGTTATACCGGGTGGTCGCTACGCGGAACGACGTATCGATGACAAAGCGCCCGCCGCCCTCTTGCAAGGATCGCGGGACGGGCAGGAGCGACCCGATCTGGGCACGCGCCTCGGGGGCGAGGCAGGCGAGGAGCGCGAGGAGCAGCGAAGGAAAGCGCATGAAGTCAATGTGAAGATCGAGCCATGGCGCGGCCAGTCCACCCAGGCGATCTTGCCCGTCGGTCGTCCGCTCCCCGTTCCCCTGCCCCCGTTTCCCCGCTTCAGATGAACCTGACCGTCCTCGACTGGTCGATCGTCGCGTTCTCGATTGTGATCTCGTTCATCCCGGCCCTGTTCTTCTACAAGCGGGCGGGATCGAGCACCGAGGAGTTTTTCACGTCCGGTCGTGCGGCACCATGGTGGCTGGTGGGCGTCTCCATGGTCGCGACCACCTTCAGCACCGACACGCCCAACCTCGTGACCAACATGGTCCGGGAGAACGGCGTCGCCGACAACTGGCTCTGGTGGTCGTTTCTCCTCACGGGGATGATGACCGTGTTCTTCTTCGCGCGGCTCTGGCGGCGGTCGCGCGTCATGACCGACCTCGAGTTCTATGAGCTCCGCTATTCGGGGAAGGCCGCCACGTTCGTGCGGGGATTCCGCGCCGTGTACCTGGGCCTGCTGTTCAACTGCGTGATCATGGCCACGGTGAACCTCGCCGCAGGGAAGATCGGGAACATCGTGTTAGGCTGGCCGCTGGGGCAGACGCTTCTGGTGTGCGCCGCGATGACGATCTTCTTCGCGTCCGTATCAGGGCTCTGGGGCGTGCTGGTCACCGATTCGATCCAGTTTCTGATCACGATGTCGAGCACGTTCGCGGTGGCTTATTACGCATTACAGCATCCCGCAGTTGGGGGCTTGAGTGGTCTGATGGCCAAGATTCCCGCGGAACGGCTCAACCTGCTGCCGGACTTCTCCAGCAATTGGAATGTGGCCCTGTCGGTGCTGATCATTCCGATCACCATTCAGTGGTGGTCCGTCTGGTACCCCGGCGCCGAGCCTGGCGGCGGCAGCTACATTGCGCAACGCATGCTGGCCTCGAAGACGGAGAAGGACGCCGTCATCGGCACGCTGTTCTTCAACGTGATGCACTACGCACTCCGCCCGTGGCCCTGGATCATCGTCGCACTCTGCAGCACGCTGATCTATCCGCAGCTTGCCGACATCGCCGCCGCCTTTCCGTATGTCGACGCGTCGCTGATCGGACACGACATGGCGTACCCGGCCATGCTGAAGTTCCTCCCGGCAGGATTCCTGGGCGCCATGGTGGCCGGACTCCTCGCCGCCTATCGATCGACGATCGAGACCCACCTCAACTGGGGCACCTCGTATCTCGTTCACGACTTCTACCGCCGTTTCCTCAAGCCCGACAAAACCGAGAAGCACTATGTGCTGGTCGGCCGCCTGACGACAGCGGCCCTCATGATCGTCGCGGCGGCACTCACGTTCGCCCTCGATACCGCCAAGGAGAGCTTCGATCTGATCCTCTCCATCGGTGCCGGAACCGGCCTTCTGTACATCTTGCGGTGGTTCTGGTGGCGCGTGACCGCGTGGAGCGAAATCGCCGCAATGGTCACCAGTTTCGGGATGGCCGTGGCCTTTTTCGTCGCGGGCCGCATGGGTCATCCCGTACCGAGCCACATCTCACTCATCATCGGCGTGGTCACCACCACGGTGGTCTGGGTGACCGTGTCGTTGCTCGGACCGCAGACAGACCCTGCGCGCCTCGAATCGTTCTACACGCTGATCCGGCCGAGTGGGCCGGGATGGGAGCCGATCCGTCGCGCCACCGGCCTCGGGCCGTCTCCCGACTCGCTCACCCAGGCCATGCTCGGCTGGATTCTCGGATGCGCGTTCGTGTATTCCGCGTTGTTCGGCACGGGCAGTTTCCTGTACGGGCGGACCGGCATTGGCCTGGCGTGGCTCGCCGTGTTCGGCGTCACGGGGCTCGCCTTGCTACGCCTCATGCCTCGCATGTGGCAGTCATCCGCCCGTTAGGCAAGCAGCAGCGCGAGCCTGAGCCCGGGCATCGTGCGGAGAGCGCGGGCCGTGTTCGCGATCCTGGGTGTGCTTCCCGCAGGCGGATGGCTGGCGCTCACCATGCGCGCCAGGGGCTCCAGGCGCTGGACCGTTCGCTGCCGGAGGTCCGCGGGTTGCTGCATGAGGCCAGGTCGCGCGATGGCCGCGACCTCGGCCTCGTGACCAGCACCGGCCTGCGCCGCTTCAGGCGGTTCCGCCCCGACGAGGTGGACGCGATCTGGGCGTACCTGCAAACGCTCCCTCCCGTGCCACCGTCGGGGACGTGAGCACGACCAAGGCCGTGGTGCTCGCCCGTGGACTCGGCACCCGTATGAAAAAGGCCGGGGCCGAGTCCATGCTGACCGAGGCGCAACGCCGGTCTGCCGACGCCGGCCTCAAGGCGATGATCCCGATCGATCGGCCGTTCCTCGACTACGTGCTCAGCGCGCTGGCTGACGCCGGCATCACCGATGTGTGTCTTGTCGTGGGTCCGGAACACGACGTGGTGCGCCATCACTACTCGTCAGTCGTCACGTTGTCCCGCGTGCGGGTGCACTTCGCAACGCAGGCCGAGCCGCGAGGAACCGCCGACGCGGTGGCCGCAGCCGTCGCGTTTGCGGGAGACGACACCGTGTTGGTGTTGAACGCCGACAACTACTATCCGGTCGATGCATACCGCGCCCTCGTCGCGTTAGGCGCCTCCGGACTCGCCGGATTCGATGCCGCGACGCTGGTGGCGGAGAGCAATATCCCCGAGGAGCGCATCCGGCACTTCGCGCTGGTGGAATCGGACAGGTTCGGGAATCTGCAGTCCATCGTCGAGAAGCCCGACGACGTTACCTACGCCCGGCTCTCATCGCATGCGCTGGTCAGCATGAATCTCTGGTCGTTCACGCCAGTCATCTTCGACGCCTGCGCCCGAGTGCAGCCATCGGCGCGCGGAGAGCTCGAGCTACAGGACGCGGTCCGCATCGCGCGCGAAGAGTTTGGTGAGGTCTACCGGGTGATTGCGTGGAAGGGTGGTGTACTGGACCTGTCCAGCCGCCGTGACATTCCCGAGGTCGCCACGCGGCTCTCGGGAGTCGAGGTGCGACTCTAAAGGCCGCCCGTGCGCCCATGCCTTACCGCGCCGTGTCTCCCCCCAGCACTGGTGGCAGCGCGTCGGCCTGCAGCAGCTGTTCCACGCGCACTGCCCGCGCCAGCCGTGTTACGGTGTCAATTGTCTGTGTGGACGTCACCAGATCCCCCCGCGCGCGCATGGCATCCGCGAGCTCGCCTCCGGCGAGGAGATACGAGAACACGGTGCTCAGTGACGGACGATCCACCCAGTCGTTGCGGCGCACGATCGCTGCCGGGCCCGTGAAATCCCTCCACAGTTCGCGCGACCTCCGAACGTCGAACCAGCCGCTTCCCGGTACGTACACCGTGTCGGCCGACGCAACCGGCGGTGCCTGGATGACCTTTCTCGCCAGACCTTGTGCCAGCATGTGGTGTCCGAGTCCCAGCTGCTCCGCATAGTTTCCCGCGGTTCGGCTGATGTAGATCGGTCGCTGCGGCCAGCTGTCGGCGATCATCCGCAGTACCAGCAGGTCCGAGCGCTCGAGAATGGGTCCAACGCCCGTTTGCGGCAGGGCGCGGGGATCGATCGTCAGGTCGAGGCCCTTCTGCTGAAAGCGGAGCGGCTGCGGCACGGGCAGATACGCCGGCACCGAGTCGGCTTCGTCGAACGTCATGCGCAACGGCGGACCGTCGGGTTTCGGCCACGACCTCCCGCGATACGAGGCCGGTCCGCGAACGGAGTCATACTCGAACACCGGCCGCCGAATCAGCCCGCGCGCGAACCAGTCGGTGTTCATGAGAGACAGCACCGCCACGACGACGTCCTTGCGGACGCCTTCCACCTCCTGGGCATACCAGAGCGGGAACGTGTCGTTGTCACCCGCGGTCACCAGCACACCATACGGCTCGACAGAATTGAGGAGGTCGCGCGCGAAGGCGATCGTCGTATCGTCATCTCTTCGCGACGCCGCGGACCAGTTGGCCACGAGGGGGACCAGTCCCACGAAGAGAACAGGCGCCCCCACCACCCAGGCGAGCCGGCCTCGCGGCGGATTGGAGTGCGCCTGCCTTACGAGTCCTGCCAGGGATTCCCACACGTACACGAGCCCCAGCGCCGCCCAGACGCCCCACGCCGAGAAGCTCCAGATGTAGAAATAGTCACGATCACGCACCTCGCGGAGGACGTCGAGTCCGGGGTGCTGAGACGCACCGTATCGGAAATTCAGATAGTAGATCAAGACCAGTGTCGTCAGGAGCATGAGCGGCCCAAAATAGAGAAACCCGCGCCGGTCGCGACGATAGTGCACCACGCCTCCTACGAATCCCAACACCAGGAACAGTGCGGCGAAGACCGCTTGAAGCTCCGGGCGCTCCTGGTGCACATCGCGAATCCATTGCCACCTGAAGTACAGCCACCACATGCCGATCTGCGCCTGGATCGGCGCCTGTCGCTCGACGAGCGCGGGTTTGCCGTACTGTTCTCGATTGAAGTTGTAGGCGAACGCGCGGTAGGTCCCTTCGGAGAAGGTGCACGAGAGGGCGAATCCCTCGCGGCAGGCGGTCGGTTCGCCCTCGTTGATGGGCGGATGGTATGCGGAGCGAATCGGCTGGGTGGCAAACGGCGTCACGCCGATGACCGTTGCGAGCAGCGCGGCGAGCACCAATCGCCAGCGCACGAGACTCCTCGGTCGCAGCACGAGTACGACGAGTCCAACCGCCGGCAGCGGCAGCATGCCTGCCATGTGATTCGCGTAGCCGAGTCCGAGCAGGTAGGCTACGAGCACGAGCAACCGGTCGGCGCGCTGGCCATCCGGACGGTCGCTCCACCGGAGCATGAGCCACGAGACGATGGCGATCCCGGCGAGTGAAATCGTGTACACCTTCTCGTTGACCACGGACTGGTTCCACACGGTGAAGGCCGTACCGCCGATGACCGCGGACAGTGCGCCCGCGAGGTAGCGCCGCCAGCGCGACTCGAACCACCCGCACGTCACGCGCTCTGACACCAGGAACCACACACCGGCAGCAACGGCGCTGGCGACGGCCGCCAGCACGTTCACGCGCATGGCGACGTTGGGCGCGATTGGCAGCATCGCGAACACTCTGCCGAGTATGACAAATAGAGGATTGCCGGGCGGATGAGGGAGCCCAAAGGTGTGGGCAGCGGCGATGTACTCGCTCGCGTCCCACATGGCAGTGGACGGCGAGAGCGTGATCAGGTAGAGTCCGAAGATCGCGAGCGCGGCGATGCCGGCCGCGACATAGGGCGGCCGCGACCCCTCGTCGGGCAGCCGCGACCCCTCGGCCAACCGTGGCGCACGTCGCGGCGCGCCGATCGTCAGAATCGCCCAGGGTATCGCCGCGCAGTACCCGAGGGCGAGGAGAATCGCCGACAGCGTGATGCCGCCCCTCGCAAGGTCGGCATAGCCGACCACCAGGCAGACCAGAACCGCCGCCATCGGCAAACTGCGCGAAGATAAAAACTTGTCACTTGTGGACGTGGTTCGAGGTGGCATGTGCCGCATGGCTCAGTTGTGTCGAGTGAACGGATGAAGAACGGCGGCCGAGGTGACGCCTTGCGCCAACGCGTATTCCGCCCACGCGCGAACGCGTGGACTCGGGTCGTGGCGCGCCGCCGCGCGTGCGACCTCCACCGAATCGCGACGCTGCGCCAGCCGCACGACCGCGTACGCGCGCGCCTGCCACTGCACATCCCGCATCAGCGTCGTGAGAACATCGCGCGTCGGCGATACGCGTACGGTGCTCACCGGGAGTGACACGCCCAGCGTGAGGACAGCCGCGACGATGACGGCAGACCTCGGCGGGCCCTTCAACACGCGTCGTCCATCGACAATGGCGGCAAGTCGTTCGCGAATCCCCCGGCGCCTGACGAGACTGGCGACACCGGCGCGTGACCAGTTGACGTTCCCATGCATGGCCCTGGCCAGCAGCTCCGCGTAGTCGCTCCGCCGGACGCCAGCCATCAGCACACGGTCGTCACAGGCCATCTCGGCGTCGGCGACAAATCGGCGAGCCACCCACCACACCCCCGGATGGAACCAGTAGAGTGCACACACGACACGGCCGACCGTTCCGAAGAGTGCGTCGGCGCTGCGGACATGAGAGAGCTCGTGCAACAGGGTGGCCTCGCGCTGTACGCGTGTCCAGCCGAGGGCCTGGCGTGGCAGGAGAATCACCGGCCGTATGACGCCCCACGTCACGGGCAGGCGCACCTCATCGGACATGCGCAGGCGTACCGCAGTACGCGTGCTCGTGCTTTGCCGAGCGCTGGCCAGCAATGTGTACCAATCATCCCCCTCGAGCACGCGGGCGCGCAGCATCGCGCGCCACAGCCCGACACGTGCCACGACCAGTGGAAGCAGCACGGCAACAACGCCCAGCCAGTAGACGATCAGGATCGCGTGCACGAGAGCAGCCGTGGGAGCGTGGAACGGACCACCCTCGGTCGCCGCTCGCGCCGATGCCCCCCCTTCGAGGACTCCCAGCTGTGCCTTGCCTAACGATATGAGCGGAGCGGCCAGACCCTCCGGAATCACCCAGGCCATCCAGTGAAACGGAAGGGCGCGTCCAGCAGAAACCACCACCAGCGCGGCGATCGCCGAGCGCCAGATCAGCACGCGCGTGCCCGGTCCTGTGTTCCGCAGAACGACGAACGCCAGCACCGCGATCAGCAGCGGAATCGTCGTCAGCAACGACACGCTGTACACCTCGCCGATCGCGCGCGCGCTGTCGGAGGGTGTGAGCGTGAGACCGGTCGCGAAAGGCATGGCGTCCTTAGCGACCCTCGGCACGCAAGCGACGCACCACCGTCGCGAGCTCGGCGCGTTCTGTCGGCGAGAGCGGGTGATCTTCCTCGTCGAGGAGCGCGGCCACCGCTGCGGCACGCGAGCCATTGAAGAAGGTGCTCAGCAGGTGCTTGAGCGCCGATCGCTGGGCGACGGTGCGTGGCGTGGTCGGCAGGTAGACGTGCCGCGGCCCGTCCTTCACATGCCGCAATTGCCCCTTGCCTTCGAGGATGCGCAGGAGCGTGCGAACAGCCGCCGCGTGGGGCGGTTCCGGCAACTCCTCACGAATCTGCACTGCCGTAGCACCACCCAGGCGGTATACGACGTCCATGATCTGGCGCTCGCGACGGGAGAGCGCCGCGGTACGAGGAGCCGAGCTCACCGGGCTCGAAGGCCGAAGCGATGCATGTGATAAGTTTTTATCACAGACGACCGAAAGTCAAGCGGCCGGAGTCGGTGGGCGCTGGTACAGTTTGGACCAGTGCAGAGCCCGTCGGGGTCACGGCATCGCCGCAAGGCGGGGCATTAGGTTTGCACGATGGCGGACTCCTTCGAGCACTTTCGGCGAATCGGCATGACCGAGGGTCAGGCAGCGGCCAAAGCGAAGATGCTTGTGCGGTGTGACCAGGCGCTCGACGAAGTCAGAGCGGACCGGACACGCTGGAGCATCTGGGTCCCGGGCCGTCTCGAGATTTTCGGGAAGCACACCGACTACGGCGGCGGCCGGAGTCTGTTGTGCGCGGCTGAGCGGGGGTTCGTGGTCCGCGCCGCACCGCGCCGCGACGCTCGGGTCCGGGCGGTGGAGGTGAGCACCGGCGAGCGTACCGAAACGGCGCTCGACCCGTTAGGCGCCGGTGCCGCCTCCGGCTGGCCGCGCTACGTCGACGTCGTGGCGCGACGTCTGGCCCGCAACTTCAGCGGTGTGCGCCGCGGTGTCGATCTCGCGTTTGATTCCGACCTCCCGGTCGCGGCCGGCATGAGCAGCTCGAGCGCGCTCATGATCGCGGTGTTCGTGTCGCTGGGGAAGGCGAATGACCTGCGGAGCTCCGAGGAGTTCCGTCGCGAAGTGTTTACGCGTGAAGAGTTGGCCACTTATCTCGGGTGCATGGAAAACGGCGAGACCTTCCGTTCGCTCGAGGGGGACGCCGGCGTCGGCACGAAGGGCGGGAGCCAGGACCACACCGCGATCCTGTGCAGCTCGGCGGGACGCGTGATTCAGTACTCGTTCTCGCCGGTGCGACGCGAAGCCGTGTACCGTCTCTCCCCCTCACACACCTTCGTGGTGGCGTCATCAGGCGTGGTCGCCGAGAAGACGGGTGCTGCGCGCGAGGCGTACAACCGGGCGTCGTCGATGGTGGGACACCTCCTTGCGGCCTGGAACGCGGCGACCGGACGCCGGGACGGAACCCTGGCCGATGCCGTGCGCAGTTCCGGCGAGGGCGTGAGCATGCTCCGCCACATGGCGGGAAATGCCGACGCTGCCAGGTTCACGGGCGCGCAGCTCGTACGGCGGCTCGATCAATTCGTGCTCGAGGCCTTCGACCTCGTCCCCGCGGTCGGGAGTGCGCTCGCACGCGACGCAGTAGACGAGCTCGGACCGCTCGCCGACAGATCGCAGCGCGCCGCGGAAGAGTGGTTAGGCAACCAGGTGCCCGAAACGATCGCGCTGGCGCGGATTGCGCGGGAACTCGGCGCGACCGCCGCGTCGTCGTTTGGTGCAGGGTTCGGCGGCAGTGTCTGGGCGCTCGTACCGACTGGTGTGGCGCCCGACTACGTAGCGGCCTGGGAAGCGGCGTATCGCGCCGCGTTCCCCGACCGAGCGTCGCGCTCCGCCTTCTTCCTATCGGCGGCCGGCCCGGGCGCGATGCAGTGGTGAGGCCGCACGACACCTCCGCGAGCGTCGGGTATTTCGGACGACCCCACAGTGGCCGACGTCGTGGCCTTGCACTGCTCCGTGAGGGAAAGAATTCTCGCGCTCCGGTGTGCGAGGTCCCATCGCCCGCCAGAGAGCCCGGGAGCTGCGGCCGATTGCGTCACCCCCCCGGCCGCGCTTTTTTCTGGTGACTCCCACGACGCTACCGGTGACCTGCGATGACTGACCAGACCGACCTCGATCGGAGAGACTTCCTCAAGCGCGGAGCGGCGGCGGTTGCCGGCGCGACGGTAGCGCTCGGGGCCTCGGGCGCTGATGCCGCACCCTCCCGGATCACGCCGGGGCCACCGTTCCGTGACTCCATGATCGGTGTTCCGTTCGAGCGCCACGAAGCACCACGCATCGCGATCGTCGGCACCGGTCTTCGCGGGCGGAGTGTGCTCCACGAGTTCCTGGGCGCCGGCAACGTGAAGATCGTTGCGCTATGCGACGTGGTTGCGGACAAGGTGACGAAAGCTGCCGACCAGGCAAGGAAGGCAGGTCACGACTATGACATCGCCACCTACACCGGCGGCGAGCGCGCCTTCGAACAGCTCGTGCAGCGCGACGACGTCGACATTGTCTACACCGCCACTCCGTGGGAATGGCATGTCCCCGTGTGTCTCGCGGCGATGCAGCATGGCAAGCACGTCGCGACCGAAGTCCCCGCCGCATACACGATCGACGATTGCTGGAAGCTCGTCGATGCATCGGAGAAGACGCGGCGACACTGCATCATGATGGAGAACTGCAACTACGGCTACAACGAGCTGCTGGTGCTCAACATGGTGCGCGCTGGATTGTTCGGGGAGCTCAAGCACGCGGGCGCGGCTTACAACCACGACCTACGGGAGATCCTGTTCGAGACCAGGGACGAAGGACTCTGGCGCCGCGCGCATCACACGCTGCGCAACGGTAACCTCTACACCACGCACGGCCTCGGGCCCGTGGCGATGTACCTCGACATCAATCGAGGTGACCGATTCGAGTACATGGTCTCGATGAGCACCATCGAGATGGGGCTCACGAAGTGGCGCGATGACCACCAGGCCACAGAGATGTCGAAGAACTCCGAGCGCTATGTCACGGGCGATCTCAACGTCTCCCTCATCAGGACGGCGCACGGGCGCACGATCCGCCTGGAGCACGACGTGTCCAGTCCGCGTCCCTATTCACGCGTCAACAGCATCCAGGGCAGTAAGGGCATCTTCGAGGACTATCCGCCCCGCATCTACCTGGACGGGATGGAGCCGTCGCACCGCTGGCAGGCCATCGATGGGTTCAGGTCCGAGCACGAGCACGAACTCTGGCGCACGTTAGGCGAACGCGCACGGACCGGCGGCCACGGCGGCATGGACTTCGTGATGGCCTGGCGACTCGTCCACTGCATGCGCGAAGGTCTCGTGCCCGATATGGACGTTTATGATGCGGCGTCGTGGAGCGTGCCGGGCCCCTTGAGCGAAGCCTCGGTGAAGAAGGGCAGCGCGCCCGTTGCCTTTCCTGACTTCACGCGAGGGAGGTGGAGGGAGGCGCGGAGAACGCTCTAGGAGCGGAGAGCGGGGAGGGAGAAGACGAGATGCCGCCGTTTCGCCCCTCCTCGCCGCGTTCCGCTCCTCAAACGGCGCAGATCTTCGCCCCCTGCTCGAGACTGGCCAGCGGCTCGCGCTTGGGAATGAACTCCTGGCCCACAAAGCCCGTGAACCCCAGGTCGGCGATTGCCCGCATGATCGCCGGGTAGTGCAGCTCCTGGCTCTCATCGATCTCGTTGCGGCCGGGCACGCCGCCCGTGTGGAAGTGACCGATGTGCGCGAAGTTGTCCCGGATCGTGCGGATCACATCTCCTTCCATGATCTGCATGTGATAGATGTCGTACAGGAGCTTGAATCGGGGGCTCGCGACGCGCCTGACGAGCTCCACGCCCCAGGCGGTCCGGTCGCACATGTAGTCCTTGTGATCGACCTTGGAGTTGAGCAGCTCCATACATACGGTGACGCCGAGCCGCTCGGCGGCAGGCGTGATGCGCTGCAGGCCGCGGACGGAGTGCTCCAGGCCTTCACCATCCGACATGCCGTCGCGGTTCCCGGAGAACACGATCATGTTCGGCAGTCCCGCGGCTGCGACCAGGGGGAGCAATCGCTCCGACTCGGCGACGAGCCGGTCGTGCTGGTCAGGTCGGTTGAAGCCGACGCGGATTTGAGAAGGGCCGTTGGCCATGGCGCAGGTGAGCCCGTGCCGTTTTACCGTCGCCCAGTCGTTCTCGCCAAGGAGCTCCACCGACTCGAGGCCGATGCGCTTCGCCGCCGCACACAGCTCGTCAAGGGGGATCCGGTCGTAGCACCACCGGCACACGCTCTGTCTGAGGCGCCCTGGCGTCGAGCGCGTGGTTCGCTCGAGCGCCGCGACATCAGCACCGCGCGCGCCGAACGCCATCACTCCTCCCAGCGTCGCGACCGCCTCGCGTCGTCTCATCACCGATACCGCCGGATCGCACTGAGGCTCTTCGTGATCGACTCGAACGCTCCTTGCGGCTGGTCGTGCTCCACGAAGAAATGACTGATGCTGTGCTTGCCCGCGTCGAATGCCTTCTGGAAGTCGATCGTGCCACTGCCCACTTCGGTGATCGAGCCATCGGACGCCATGTCCTTCAAGTGCACAAGCGCGAACCGATTGGGATTCTGCGTGATGTACGCGACCGGGTCCCGGCCGGCCTTGGCCACCCAGTAGAGGTCCAGTTCGAACTTCACCAGCGCCGGATCGCATTCACGCAGGAGGACGGCGTGTCCGTTCGTTCCGCCGAGCGGCGCGAACTCGAAGTCATGATTGTGGTAGGCGAACGTGATCTCATGCGACTTTCCCGCTTCGCCGGCCTTGTTGAACTCTGCTGCCAGTCGCTGGTAGGTACCCACGGAACGCCGATCGGCCTCTGGAACAAATGCCACGACGAGATACGTGTGACCCGCGGCGCGGGCATCGTCGAGCGTCTTCTGCCACCGGACGCCGAGTGTGTTGCGATCCACGTGCGCCGACGGGGCAGCCAGGCCCAGGTTCTTGAGCAGCACGTCGATCTGCGTGGGCGTCTTACCGAAGTAGCCGGCGAATTCCACCTCGCGGTAGCCGATCTGGGCAACACGCGCGAGCGTGCGATCCACACTGTTCTGCATCTCGCTCCGCAGCGTATAGAGCTGGACGCCGGGACGCTCGAAGGAAAGGCCAGAGGAATCGGCTGCGGCAGGGCGCGACCCGGCGAGCGTCGCGAGGGCAGCGGCCGACAGCCCCTTGAGCGCCTCGCGTCTGCTGATGTTTCCGCGTTCGGTCATGGACACCTCCTGCGACGCGCTCCGTGGCACCATTCCGAGGACCGGGCGCCGCATCAGGCGGGGTCGATGCAGGCGCCGGCAACCCCCGCCCCGTTGGTCGCTCGGATCGGCTCCACGAGGCCGTTGCCTGCGTGTTTGGCGAAGTTAGCCATGTCGTGGTAACGCGTCCAGCAGCGATCGATTGGGCCGGGTGTGCGAGAGGCTCATCGTCGAGTTTGGTTCGGGCTCAGCGACGTCACTGCACGACCGTTCCGGTCGAGTCGCCCAGCAGCAGGAACCGGTGCGCCCACCACGGGGCGATCCCGTTCCGCATGACCCGCTCGTGGAAGTCGCGAAGGCGAAACCCACGCCCGTCCTTCACCTGCACATCGTCCCGCAGTTTGAGCAACGCGTGTTTTCCCAGGAAGTACCCACCGTTGGTGGGATCGTAGACCACGCGGATCGCCTCCTGTCGCGCCGCTGGTCGCGGAACGAAGGCCTGCTCCTCGAAGAACCTGGCCGCGTCGTCCACACTCCACGCGCCGATGTGCGTATAGATGCCCGCGATCAACCGGCAGATACGTGTCATCGACTCGGCCAGTTGCGCCATTGCATAACGAGCGTCATCGCGACGAAAGCCCCGCTCCACCACCATGAACTCGGCATAGTGCGCCCAGCCATCCTGTCCCGATGACGGCTGCGGAAACGGATTGAGCCCGATCCAGATCCGGCGGATCCTGCCCGGCGTGTCCCGCATATAGAGCGAGTGCAGGAAGTGCCCCGGCATCGCTTCGTGCGCCGACGTGATCGTCAGCGACGCGGTGTTGAAGCGCTCGAGCCATGCGTTCTGGCGGTCGGGCGGCCAGGTCGGATTGGCATCGGTGACGTAGTAGATCGACTTCACCGGCGTGGGCTCCAAGGGCGGCGAGGCGTGCATCGAGGCCAGACCGAGGTCGAAGGGGCGCGACGGCTCGACCACGACTCGCTCCCCCTCGGGGATCCGCGCGATGGCCTGCGTGGTCACGAACGCCTGCAACTCGTCGACGGAGCGCTGCGCCGCTGCCACCAACCCGCCTGGCGCCGGATGGTCGGCCTGCACGCTGCGCCATACCGTCAGGAAGTCCTTGCCAGGATCCACCTCCTTCGCCTTCTCGCGGAACATGGCCTGCTCACGTGAGAGCTCGCGCACGCCGATGGCGAGCATCTGCTGCAGCGGCATGTCGAACAGCTCCTCGGCACGATAACGCGCCTCCACGTACTCCTGACCTAACGCATGCTTCCCGTTGGTCCGCACCAGGAGGTCGGTCTTGAGCCACCGCGTAAACGCGTCGATCGCGGCGCGGGCAGCTTTGGCTTCGACGAACAGCGCGTTCCATGTTTCGCCACGCGGACCGGGGAACGCCTGCGCCAGATCGTCGCCGAGCATGGCGCTGGCCCCCTCGAACATCGTGATGCCGCGTTCGACGAGAACTTTCGGGGGATTGGCGAGGTTGGCTCTTGCTGCATCGAGCAATTGCGGCACGCCGCGCAGTTTGGAGGTCGCACGCCGCATTCGCGTCTGGACATCGGCGCTCTCCATGGTCATGAGATTGTGCACGCCGTCGGCGATGGCCGAGGCGTAGATCATTGGATTGCGGGTGTGGTTCCTGATCCCATCCAGCTCCAGGAGCCAGCCGTCAACGATGCCCTCGAGGATGCGGTGATCGACCAGCTCATCCGATGGCAGGTCGCTCCGCGGCAAATCGCGCAGCCGCTGCTTCACGGTCCTGAGCCAGGCCACCTCTTCGGCAACGCCGCTCGCGCTGTAGTCCTCGAGTGCGCCGTCGTGCATGTGCAACCCGTTGCCAGCGGCGATCGACGGATGCCGCGTTGCCCAGGTGTCGAGGTACTCATCGACGAGGTGTGCGAACGCCCGCGCGGCTGGGGTCGTGGTCCCGTACGACGACGCGGGGGCGCTGACCCTCGCGACGCGACCCGGTTCGCGCGATTCGACGAACAGGCCGGCGAGCGCCAGGAGCGTGAGCAGTCCAATGAATCCCCAGAACTTCGTCACGCGATCCCCCGCGTCGCGGCCTGCCGGATGGCGCGCGAAAACACGTCGACCTCCTCGAGCGTGGTGTAGACGTTGGGCGTGATGCGGATGGCGCTGAACTCGTTGGGCACTATGCGGGGTCGTACGTGGACGCGGTGCTTCGTCATGAGCCAGTCTGTCAGTTGCGGTCCGGTGACTCCAGCGAGTGTCATGGCACCGAGGGCGCACGATTCCGCATCGTTGTCGGGCGTGATGATCGTTACCTTGGGCAGATCCTTCACTGCATTCGTCCAGCGACGGCGCAGCAACCGGAGTCGCGCTGCTTTTCGCTCGGGGCCGATGCTCTCCCAGAAATCGACCGCCTCGGTGATCGGGTTGCGGATGTGGACCGGGAAGGTGCCGATCGCCTCGAACTTGCGGATATTGTCCTGCATCTCCGGTGGGGAGGCGAACAGCGACCAGAGGCGCGGGATCTTCGTCTTGCGCACGTAGAGGAATCCCGTGCCCACTGGCGCGCTGAGCCACTTGTGCAGGGAGGTGCCGAAGTAGTCGCAGTCCAGCTCATCCCGCGTGAACGGGAACTGGGCAAAGGCGTGCCCCCCATCGACCACGGTCTCGATTCCCTTTGCCCGCGCCATCTGGCAAATGCGCCGAACCGGAAAGATCTGCCCCGTCGTGAAGTAGACGTGCGAGATGTGGATGACTCGGGTTCTAGGCGTGATCGCCCGCTCGAACCGCGTCACCACGTCGTCCATGCCTAACGAGGGCGCCGGAAAGGAGAGGAACGTGAGCACGACGCCGTCGCGCCGTTCCCGCTGGCGCCACGCGGTGATCATCGACGGATAGTCCTGCGTCGTGGTGAGTATCTCGTCGCCACGTTCCAGGGGAAGCCCAAGCTGAATTGCCTCGAGCGCCTCCGTCGTGTTGCGCGTGATCGCGAGCTCCTCGGGGTCACAGCCAAAGCGCGTGGCCAGACGACGTCGGACGACCTCGAACTCGGGGTAGAGCATCTCGTCCACGTAATACGAGGGGCTCATGTTCGTCATCGTGAGGTAGTCGAGCTGGGCGCGCTGCACCGTGCGCGGCGAGGGTGCGACCGAGCCATTGTTCAGGTTGATGTTGTTGCGGTCCACGGTGAAGGCCTGGCGCACCTGAAACCAGAAGTCCTCGTCATCTGCGATGGTCTCAGGACTCAGGGCGGGCGACCAAACGGCGAGCTGGTCGGCGATCCGCGGCGCCGAGGGCGTGAACGCAACAACACCGGCAGCGGCGGAAGCGACGAAATGGCGGCGATGCATGGAACGGGAGAAGGGAGACGGGAGAAGGGAGACGGGAAACGGGAGACGGGAGACGGGAGACGGGAGACGGGAGACGGGAGACGGGAACATCGAAGAGGCTGCGGCATCGAGTGAGTCGTGGCAAGAGTGAGATCTGCGGGCGCTCAGAGAACTGCGCAGTACTCCTTGCCGACGCGGGCCAACGGCCGTTTCGTACTCCCGGTCGCAGCTGCCACCCCCTATGCCGCTCAATCGCCGCTCCTTTGTTGCTGCCGCAGCATCGCTCGCGGCGTCCGCCGCCAGCACGTCGGCCCAGGGCAGCCTGCCCGCCTTGCCTGTCGTCGGGGACGACGACCCGCTTGGCGTCCGGCGCGACTTCCCGATCGTGGCTAATCGCACCTACCTCAACTCGGCCTACATCGCACCCGTCCCTCGACAGGTCCTCGCCACCGGCCAGGCGTTTCTCGAGAGCAAGGCGCTCAAACCAATCCCGCTCGGCGACATGCAGCGGAAGACCGACGAGGTGCGCGCCCAGTTTGCGCAGCTGATCAACGCCTCGCCCGACGAGATCGGCTTTCTCTTTTCCACCAGCGAGGGGGAGAACGTGGTTGCCAACGCGCTCGACCTCGGCCGCGGCGACAACGTCGTGATCGACGAGCTGCACTACGACACCGCGTTCGTCTTGTACCGTGAGCTGGAAGCGCGGCGCGGCATCGAGCTCCGCATCGTCAGGCACCGTGACGGCGCCGAGAGCGTGCGCGACTTCGAGCCGCATGTCGATCGGCGCACGCGGCTCGTATCGGTCGCGTGGGTGTCGCACCAGAATGGCTTCCGGCACGATGTGCGTCTCCTGGCCGACCTGGCCCATGCACACGGCGCGCTGCTCTACACGGACGCGATCCAGGCAGTGGGAATGTTCCCCATCGATGTGAGAGCGTCAGACGTCGACGTTCTCTGCAGTGGGACCTACAAGTGGCTGTTGGGCGGCTTTGGTGTAGCTCCATTCTTCATCCGTCGCGAGTTGCTCGAGCGCATCCGGCTGGACCGCTTTGGGGCGCTCCATGTCGAGCGGCACCTTCCCGATCACCGGTTCGAACTGTTCAAGACGGCCAGGCGGTTCGACTATGCAACGCTCCCGTTCGCCGAGGTCTACCAGCTCGGCGCGGGCCTGGCGTATCTGGAACGGGTCGGGGTTGCACGCGTGGAAGCCCACACGGTTGCACTGGCTCATCGGCTCCGCGAAGGGCTCGCCGGCCAGGGATATCGACTGTTCACACCCGCCGGGAACCGGTCATCGATCGTAACGTTTTTCTTCACCAGACCACCAGCCGAGCTGCGCGCGGCGTTCGACGCTGCGCACATCGACGCTACGGTTCGTGACGCGCTCAAACAGGTGCGCGTATCACCAGCGCTCTTCAACACACCCGATGAAGTGGTTGGCTTCCTGCGAGTAACCGCGCGGGTGGCATAGGCAACGTCTGTGCACGCATATGCCTTGCCGCGTGTGGGCCTGTCTGTGCGCCCGTCTTTAGTGCGTCAGGCCGTAGATGAGGTAATTGATCGCCAACTTGTACGCGTCGTTGGTGGTGTTTACGGGCCAGAAGTTGT
>JBQTIW010000069.1:0-11057 GCA_052387735.1 Gemmatimonadaceae bacterium | reverse complement strand
GGGTTCCTGCACCATTCCCCCTGGGACGAGGTCGCCCGTGCCGCTGCGAACCTGCCGCGGTGTGGCATGAAACGGAAGGCAGAAGACCGGGGTCACTGATCCGTCTGATCTGAGGATCGGCCCCCATCCCGGTTGCCTTGAGGCTTCAGGCAGCTCCGGGGTCGTACCGGGCTGTCCGGCCCGTGTGGGACGGCTACCTTTCGCGCCCATGAGCAATCGTGAGCAACTCGAGCTCCTGGAAGCCCGTCGCGACCAGTCGGAACAGGGTGGCGGCCCCGCCCGCATCAAGGCGCAGCATGACAAGGGGAAACTCTCGGCACGGGAGCGGCTCGACCTCCTCCTCGACGAGGGGAGCTTTGTGGAATCCGATCGGTTCGTGACCCACCGGTCGTCCGATTTCGGGCTCGACCACCAGAAGTTCTACGGCGATGGCGTCGTGACCGGTCACGGCAAGATCGAGGGCCGACTGGTGTATGTCTTTTCACAGGACTTCACGGTCTTTGGCGGATCCCTGTCCGAGGCCTTCGCCGAGAAGATCTGCAAGATCATGGACCTCGCCATGCGCAATGGCGCCCCGGTGATCGGTCTCAACGACTCCGGCGGGGCACGGATCCAGGAGGGAGTCGTGTCGTTAGGCGGCTACGCCGAGATCTTCCTCCGCAACACGCTGGCCTCGGGGGTGATTCCGCAGATTTCGGCGATCCTCGGCCCCTGCGCCGGCGGCGCCGTATACTCGCCGGCGATCACCGACTTCGTCTACATGGTGCGTGGCTCCTCCTACATGTTTGTCACGGGCCCGAACGTGGTGAAGACCGTCACGCACGAGGACGTGACGATGGAACACCTGGGCGGTGCCGACACGCACGCCGGCACCTCGGGGGTCGCGCACTTTGCCCATGACTCGGAACTGCAGTCCCTGCAGGCGATCCGCGAGCTGTTCCGGTTCATTCCGCAGAACAACCTGGCCGATCCGCCCCGTGGTTCGAGCCGCGACCCCCGCGACCGCCGCGACGAAGCGCTGCTCGACGTCGTGCCCGACCATCCGAACAAACCGTACGACATGCACGACGTCATCCGACGGATCGCGGACGACGGTGATTTCTACGAGGTGCACCGCGACTACGCACAGAACATTCTTTGCGGCTTTGCCCATCTCGGCGGCTTCAGTGTCGGAGTCGTCGCCAATCAGCCGGCAGTCCTGGCCGGCGTCCTGGACATCAATGCCTCGGTCAAGGCCGCGCGGTTCGTCCGCTTCTGCGATGCGTTCAATATCCCGCTGGTGACGTTCGAGGATGTGCCGGGCTTCCTGCCGGGTGTCGCCCAGGAGCACGGTGGCATCATCCGGCATGGCGCCAAACTGCTTTATGCATTCTGCGAAGCCACGGTGCCCAAGCTCACGGTCATCACACGCAAGGCCTACGGCGGCGCGTACGACGTGATGAGCTCCAAGCACATCCGTGGTGACTTCAACGTGGCCTGGCCGACGGCGGAGATCGCCGTCATGGGACCGAAGGGCGCGGTGGAGATCCTGTTCAGGAAGGAGATCTCGGAGTCCAGTGATCCGCAGCGGGCGATGGATGAGAAGGTCGCGGAGTACTCGGCGAAGTTCGCGAACCCTTATGTCGCGGCGTCGCGAGGCTACCTCGACGACATCATCGACCCGCGCGACACGCGGCCACGACTCATCGATGCCCTGGAGACCCTGGCGGGGAAGCGCGATCGGAATCCGGCGAAGAAGCATGGCAACCTGCCGTTGTGAGACGGAAGACGGGGACCGGGAGATGAGCGTTGGACCATTGCCCCAAACCTTCACGCGTTTTCGCCACGCGACCACCGCTGGTGGTTAGTTCCGTATCTCCCGTCTCCGGTCTCCCGAATCGCGTCTCGTGTTTAGCAAACTCCTCATCGCCAACCGCGGCGAAATCGCCCTGCGCGTCATCCGCGCGTGCCGCGAGCTCGGTGTCCGCACCGTCGCGGTCTATTCGGATGCCGATGCGCAGGCCCCGCACGTTCGCGCCGGCGACGAAGCGGTGCACATTGGACCGGCGCCCTCGTCGGAGAGCTACCTCAAGGGCGATCGTATCATCGAGGTCGCACAGGCCACGGGCGCTGCGGCGATTCATCCCGGCTACGGCTTTCTGAGTGAGCGCGAGAGGTTCTCGCGGGCGGTGCGCGATGCGGGGCTGGCGTTTGTAGGTCCGCCCCCGGAAGCGATTGCGGCGATGGGGAGCAAGACCGCGGCGCGTCAGCTCGCGATCACGGCGGGCGTCCCGGTCGTGCCAGGGACGACGGAAGGCCTGGCCGATGCCGACGAGGCAGGCGCGGCGGCCGAGCGTTTCGGCTATCCGGTGCTGCTCAAGGCGGCGGCGGGGGGTGGTGGGAAGGGTATGCGCATCGTGCGTCATCCGCGCGACCTCGCAGCCTCGCTCGACGCAGCGCGGCGGGAGGCGAGGAACGCCTTCGGTGACGACGCGGTGTACGTGGAGAAGTACATCGAAGGTCCGCGCCACGTCGAGATCCAGATTCTCGCCGACCAGCACGGCACGGTGCTCTCACTCGGTGAGCGGGAATGTTCCGTGCAGCGGCGTCACCAGAAGATGATCGAAGAGGCCCCGAGCATCGCCGTGTCACCGGAACTGCGCCAGCAGATGGGGGACACCGCAGTTGCCGTCGCGCGCGCAGCCGGCTACGTGAATGCCGGCACCTGCGAGTTCCTGCTCGACCGCGACGGGAGTTTCTACTTCCTGGAAATGAACACCCGGCTTCAGGTGGAGCACCCGGTGACGGAGCTCGTCACGGGGCTCGACATCGTGCAGTGGCAGATTCGCATTGCCGCGGGTGAACCACTTCCCTTTCCGGCGAACATGACCCCGCGCGGGTGGGCGATCGAATGCCGCATAACGAGTGAGGACCCGGCCAACGGGTTCCTGCCGTCCACCGGTCGCATTGACTTCCTCCAGGTGCCGACCGGGCCCGGCGTTCGCTGGGATGGCGGTGTGGAGACGGGCAGTGTGGTGAGCCTGCACTACGATCCGATGCTCGCCAAACTGATCGTGTGGGGTGCGAACCGGGAGCAAGCCATCGCCCGCATGCATCGCGCGCTGACCGAGCTCACGCTCGTCGGCATCGAAACCTCGCGCGAGTTCCACCTTCGCGTGATGGAAGACGTGGACTTCCGGCGCGGCGACATCGAGATCCAGTGGCTCGAGCGCCGCCTGGCATCGCTGGTGAATGTCCCGGCGCCGCCGGAACAGACGCGGGTGGCGGCGATCGCGGCGGCGCTCATCGCCGAACGGGATCGCGGCAGAAGCCGGCCGACCATCGGTGCAATGCCCCCAGACCTCGTCGGGCCGGTCGTGGATCAGTGGAAGGCGGTCGCGCGTCGCGAGGCCCTGCGATGACGCCGTGAGCGACACCGTCATTGTAGACATCGACTCCATCGCGGCGGGAGGCGCGGGCGTGGGTCGCGTTGGTGGCATGGCCGTGTTTGTTCCGCGAACCGCGCCGGGTGACAGGGTCGAGGTGTCCCTCCGCCTGCACAAGCGGTACGCCGAGGGACGACTGCTCCGCGTGGTCGCGCCGTCCGCGACACGGGTGGGCGCGGCGTGCCACCACTATGACCGCGACCGCTGCGGCGGCTGCCAGCTGCAGCATCTGGCGTACACGGCGCAACTCGAGGCCAAGCGGAACGTGGTGCAGCAGGCGCTGCGGCGCATCGGCCGGCGCGAGGTCGCGATCGACGACATTCGGGCCTCACCCCTGGAGTGGCGCTACCGGAACAAGCTCACGCTCACCTTGCGACAGGTGCACGGTAGGTGGCGCGGCGGGCTCCGTGCGTACGATGCGCCTGACGAGGTGTTTCAGCTGGAGGATTGCCCGATCACGTCCGACCGCGTGCTCGCCGGGTGGCGCGAGGTGTTTGCGGCGGCCGCGGACCTTCCCGAGGCCAACGAGCTGCGCGGAATGGTCCGCGCTGCCGGAGCGGGGCTTGCTTGCACGCTGAGTGGTGGGATGCGGTGGACGCGCGCCGCGGGGTTCGCCGCCCGGTGTCCCTCGCTGTCGGCGATTCTCTGTGAAGACGCCGCCGGAGGCACGCACGTCGTTCGCGACGAGCTCGCGCCCGACGCGACCCTCAGCTCGTTCGAGCAGGTCAATCCTGGCGTTGCCGAGGCGTTGCACGACGACGTAGCGGCGATCGTGGAGCGCGCCGAACCCCGTCGGGTGATCGACGCGTACGGGGGCCGGGGCGCCACCGCCGGGCGGATCCGGGCCCCGGGGCGCGAGATCGTCCTCATCGAGCTCGATGCCGAGGCCACTCGGCTCGCCGGTCGTGCGCTAGGCAGCCAGATTCAGGTGGTGACCGGCCGCGTGGAGCACGAGTTGCCGCGGGCGCTCCCGGCGGACGCGGTGATCCTCAATCCCCCGCGTGCCGGCGTCGATCCGCTCGTCTGCCGTGCGCTCGAGCACGCGCTCCCCCGGCCGTCGCTCGTGGTCTACGTGAGCTGTGATGCGGCAACGCTGGCCCGCGATGTTGGCAGGCTCCCCTCCTATCGCATCGCATCCATGACCCTGTTTGACATGTTTCCACAGACGGCGCACGTCGAGACGGTGTGCACGCTGATGGCGGGGGCTGCGTGAAGTACGTCATCGAGGTCAACGGCGAGCGGATCGCCCTCGCGCTCGAGGAAGGTGGGGTCCGTCTCGGCAACGAGTTCCTGCATGCGCATCTGGCGGACGTGGAGGGCACTCCGGTTCAGCTGGTGACGGTCGGAGAGGCGGTGCACCGTGTCGCGGTGCGTCGAGGCGAGACGCGCGGTTCCTATACGCTCTGGATCGACGGGTATCGCTACCAGGTCGAAGCCCTCGACGAGCGCACGCGCACGATCCGGGACCTCACGGGCTCGTCAGGCACGCCGCTGGGTCCCAGGCCGCTGGTCGCGCCGATGCCGGGGCTGATCGTTCGCATTCACATTCGCGAGGGCGACCACGTCGACGCGGGGCAGGGGCTCGTCGCCATGGAAGCCATGAAGATGGAGAATGAACTACGGTCGCCGTCGGCCGGACACGTCAAGAAGATTCACGTGCAACAGGGGCAGCCCGTGGACAAGGGGACGCTGCTGGTCGAGTTGGACTGACGTTCGGCTCGTCCCATCCGGCTGGTCACGCACGACTCACAGTGTCTTTTCACCTGTAGCCCCCTCGACCTTTCGGAAACGCTGCTACAGTCGCTAGCCTACCGCTACCGTTGGCGGGGACCGTCTTGCGCGCCCGATCAGAGGGAGATCGCGCGCCGTCCCAGAGCCGCACATTCCCACCCCTCATCCCAAGGAGCCGCTGATGCAACGGAAACGTCGTTTGCACAGGTTGGTCATCCGGACCCTGACATGCGCAGTCGTCTTCAGTGCGGCGCAGGCACAGGCGCAAACCGGATCGCTGAGCGGAACGGTCATCGACCGTGAAACGAAGCAGCCAGTCGAAGGAGCCCGTCTCGTGATCACCGGAACGGCGCTCGAGACCCAAACCAACACGCGAGGTGAGTATCGTTTTCTCCAGGTTCGGTCAGGTGTCGTTCAACTCGGTGTCCTCCGCATCGGCTATCGCGCCGCGTCGGACACGGTTCGCATTCCCGCCGCGGGAAACGCGACCAGGGATTTCGAGTTACAGAAGACGGTGACGACGCTGCAGGAGCTCGTCGTGACGGGAACGGTTGGCAATCAGGAACGTCGCGCGCAGCCCGCACAGGTGTCGTCGGTTGGGGCCGCCGACATCAAGAAGCTCGCGGTGGTCAACAGCGTGAATGACATGCTGCAGTCGCGTGTGCCGGGCATCGCGGTGAACACCGCGTCAGGCACGGCGGGCACCAGCCGCACGATTCGGATCCGCGGGGCGTCGTCGATCTCGTTGTCGAACGACCCGATCATCTTCATCGACGGTGTCCGGTTCAACGAGGGGACGGTCAACCTCGGGATGAATGGCCAGCTGACCGATCGCATGAACGACATCAATCCCGACGACATTGAATCGATCGAGATCGTGAAGGGCCCGGCCGCGGCCACGCTGTATGGCGCTGACGCCTCCACCGGTGTCATCCAGATCATCACGAAGAAGGGGCGGTCCGGCCAGAGCTCCTTCCAGCAGAGCCTTCGCGCCGAATACGGGAGGATCGACCAGGACTGGACGCCGCCCTCCAACTATGGCAACTGCACCGCAGCGTTAGTCGCCCAGACATCGGCGAACCCGCTCTGCCGCGGCCAGGCGGTGGGCGCGCTGGTGAGCGACAACCCCCTGATGCGTGAAGACGCGTTCCGCACCGGCTCCGACCAGCTCCTCGGCTGGACGGGACGCGGCGGTGGCGCCAACTACGGCTACTTCGTCTCCGGGGCCGCCGACCGCACGCTGGGAACGTTCACGAACAACGATTTCCGCCGGTACTCGTTCCGGTCGAACTTCAACTGGATTCCGAATTCCAAGGTGACCCTGGAAGCGGGCATTTCGTCGATTCTGTCCAAGGCCGTGCTGCCCGACAACGACAACAACATCTACGGGTTCCTCGGCGGTGCGTTGTTGGGTTCACCGCTCACGCGCCGCGATGATGGTGCGGCGTCACAGAACGGCTGGTTCGGCTTCAATCGGAGCGTGGAAGAGATCGAAGCGATCCAGAACCGGCTGGAAACGGGGCGCAATATCCTCAACGCGAGCGGGAGCTACATCCCCACGTCCTGGTTCAAGAGCCGCGTGACGGTGGGAGCGGACCTGCTCCACGACGAGGCGACGCGGTTCTTCCCCAGGAACGACGGGACCAACTACGCCGGTGCCCTCAATACCGGAAACAACGCGCAGACGCGCATCGGGATCCAGCGCTATACCTTCGACTGGATCAACGATGCGAACCAGCGATACGGTTCCGAGAACCAGTTCGAGGTGAATGCCTCGGCCGGGTTCCAGGCGATTGCCACCCGCACCGACAACGTCGGCGCGACGGGGCAGGGGTTCACCACGAACTCGTCGAACGTGATTTCGGCGGCGTCGGTGACCTCGGCGACCCAGCAGCGCAACGAGGTACGGCAGTACGGACTCCTCGGCCAACTCCAGGTCGGATATCGCAACCGGATCTTCCTGCAGGCCGGCGCCCGTCTCGACGACTTTTCGGCGTTTGGTCAGGAGTCGGATGCCATCCTGCTGCCAAAAATTGGTCTCTCGTGGGTGCTGTCCGACGAGAGCTTCTTCTCTCCGCTTTCCGGCCTCTTCTCGTCGTTCCGCGCGCGAGTCGCGTATGGAACGACCGGGCGGGCACCGGGCGCCGGCGCGTCGCTCCAAACGCTCCAGGCTGCACCATCGGCCATCACCGTGGGCAACACGACGTCGGTCGAATCGGGTGCCATTCCGCTCAATCCCGGCAACAAGCTGCTCAAGCCCGAGAAGGGCGTGGAGTTCGAGGCCGGATTCGACGCGTCGTTCCTCAACGATCGCGCGAATGTCGAACTGACGTATTTCCACAAGCGGTCGCAGGACCTCATCCTCCAACAGCCGCTGCCCCCGTCCCTTGGTTTCCAGCAGAACCCCTTCGTGAACGTCGGCGAAGTCCTGAACAGCGGATTCGAGGTGGGGTTGAACGCCGAACTACTTCGGATGCGGAACTTCGGGTGGGAGAGCCGCGTCAGCTTCAACACCCTGCATAACGAGCTGACGGATCTTGGGGGCATTGCCCCCTTCGGCACCCTCAACCGTTTCACCGAAGGCTACCAGTTGGGGTCGTGGGTCTCCAAGCGCATCAAGACCATCGACGAGGCGGCGAGCCGGGTCACGGTGGCCGACACGTTCGAGGTCATGGGGAACGTCTTGCCCACGTTCGAGGCCTCGTGGAGCAACACGTTTACCCTGTTCCGCAATTTCCGCGTGTCGGGACTGGTCGACACCAAGCAGGACTTCCTGATCAACAACTTGACGGACTTCTTCCGGGAGACGCAGCTGGTCCGCAGCAACCGCCGGCTCGATCCCACGGCGCTGACCCCGCGCGAGCGTCTGCGGCGTTACGGGGACCAGACACCCGGCCGTCCGGCCTTTGTACAGCTCAACGGTGCGGGCACCACCGTCGACCAGACGCGCGATGCGTACCTGCAGCCTGGTGATTTCATTCGCTTCCGGGAGCTGTCGTTCGTGTACGACGTGCCCAGAAACCGGCTCGGCCTGCTGCGCGGCCAGGCGCTGTC
Organism: Gemmatimonadaceae bacterium; assembly: GCA_052387735.1. Lineage (GTDB taxonomy): Bacteria > Gemmatimonadota > Gemmatimonadetes > Gemmatimonadales > Gemmatimonadaceae > RBC101. The sequence continues at coordinate 2,847 of JBQTIW010000069.1, read as the reverse complement.
CATCGGCCTCGCGTTCCAGAACGTGGCGCTGTGGTCGGATTACGAAGGCGCCGATCCCGAAGTCATCACCAATCCCAACGCCGCGTTCGGCCTCGGGCGGCAGGACTTCCTCACCCAACCCAGTCCGAAGCGCGCGCTCCTTCGGTTCAACTTCTCCTTCTAGGCGAGGACTCCATGACGACATATCAGTGCGCCACCCGGCGCCTGCTTGGTGCCGCCGCCCTCGTGGCGAGTGCGGGCTGCACGGACTTTCTGAGCGTGGACAACCCGAACGTGATCGACGTCAGTGTCGTCGATCCGGTCCGGGATGCCAGCACGCTAGCCAATGCGGCGCAGCAGAACTACGCCGCCGCGTTAGGTTGGCACATCATGTATTCCTCGTGGTTCAACGGCGAGAGCATCGTGGCCGAGACTTTTCCCACGCGGAACGAGTTCGGGCGCCGGGATGTGGCCGAGGCCAACGGCTCCCTCAACGCCGATGTGTGGACGAATCTCTCGCTGGCGGCCGCGTCCACGAAGATCGTGCTCGACCTGACGCTGCCGACGCCGACGACCAACATCAACTACGTCCGCACCAACATCTGGCGCGCGTACAGCTTCGTCCTGATGGCCGAGAGCTTCTGTTCGGGCACCGTGGATAGCGGTCCGCTCCTCACAACGGCTGCCATGCTGGATTCAGCCGTGGCCCGCTTCACCACTGCCATCACCATCGGGACCGCGAACGGCACAGCCGACGCTCGTGCGCTCGCCAACGCGGCGCTGGTGGGCCGCGCACGCGCGCACCTGCAGGCTGGTCGAACGGCGCAAGCCGCCGCCGACGCCGCAGCGGTTCCCGCTGGCTTCACGTTCACCCTCGCATACGTGGACAACCTGGCCCAGCGCAATCGGCTGGGCAACCGGATGTGGCAGTTCACGCTCGATCGGGGCTCGATCGGTGTGCCCACCTTCCTCCGGATCAACGATCCCCGCGTGAAGTTCAAGGCGCCGGGGCAGCACAGCCTGGCCCCACAGGATCCGTCCACGGGTGCGTTCTTCATCCAGGACAAGTATCCGGGGTTCGACGCGCCAATCCGCGTGGCGTCCAGACTCGAAGCCGACTACATCGCCGCCGAAGTGGCGGGCACAACCGCACAGCTGGCGCTGATCGCTGCTCGCCGCACGGCGAACGGTCGGCCCGCCTATGCCGGTCCCACCGATGCGGGCTCCGTCCTCACCGAGCTCCTCTGGCAGAAGACGTTGGACTTCTATCTCGAAGGACAGCGGATGGGAGATTTCCGGCGCCGTCCGACCAGCATCACGGGCGTGCCGGTCCCGGGTCAGCCGTACTTCAAGCCAGGCTTCCCGTCGATCGCGAATGGCACGTGCTATCCGCTGCCGCTGGCGGAGAAGGACAACAATCCGAACCTGCGGGGGTCGTAGGGGGAGCGGGGGAGCGGGGATTCACGACGTTGACGGGTGGGAGCTTCGGCTCCCACCCGTTTTTCGGTAGCCTTGGCGGAGGCTGCGCCCCAGCGCGTTACGCGGTCGTTCCCTCGCTCTCGCTCCGTTGACACACCCCTCCGCCCCGTCTACCTTCCGACTCTGCCGTAAAGCACGATTTCCGAGGACTTTGCGCGGTTGTCACCACGGTGGTGCCAGCCGCGTCGCTTTCAGGCGTTCAGCCCCAATGAAAACATTCAGCGCGACCCCCCAGGACATTGAGCGTCGGTGGTTCATCGTCGATGCCGATGGCATGGTGCTTGGTCGCCTCGCATCCGAAATCGCGAAGATCCTTCGCGGCAAGCACAAGCCGATCTACACCCCGCACATGGACACCGGTGACAACGTCATTGTCATCAACGCCTCGAAGGTGAGAGTGACCGGGAAGAAAGGCGAGCAGAAACACTACTTCACGCACACCGGCTACATGGGCCACGAACGGCACACGCCCTTCCGTGAGGTGCAGGCCAAGCATCCGGAGCGCGTGATCGAGAAGGCCGTGTTCGGCATGCTCCCCAAGTCCGCACTCGCCCGTCAGGTGCTGCGGCTCAAATTGCGCGTGTACGCCAACGGCGAGCACCCGCACGCGGCGCAAAAGCCGACCGCGCTGACCTTTGAAACCACGAGTGAATAAGCATGGCTGAGTCGCAGATCCGCGCGGTGGGCCGCCGGAAAGAGGCGGTGTGTCGCGTGTACCTCAGGCCCGGGTCGGGCAAGTGGGATGTGAATGGTCGCACGTTAGGCGACTACTTCCCGCGCCCATCACTCGTCTCGGCGATTCAGCAGGCCTTCACCGCGACCGATTCGCTCGGCCGGTTCGACGTCCGTGCGCTCATCGAAGGCGGTGGCCTCACCGGGCAGGCCGGTGCGCTTCGCCTGGCCGTCGCCCGGGCGATGGTGAGCGTCGACGAGACGCATCGTCGCAAGCTGCGCGATCTCGGCCTCCTGACCCGCGACGCGCGGGCGGTGGAACGGAAGAAGCCAGGTCGGCCGAAGGCGCGGAAGCGGTTCCAGTTCAGCAAGAGATAGCACGGGCGGAAAGCGGGGAGCGGAGAGCGGGAATCACCCGTCGGCGCTCTCTGCTCCCCGCTCGTCGTTGCAGTACCTCATTCCTCACGCGTCCCGAGTCGCCTCGGGTGCCGGCTCGACCGGTCGATGGCGATGATGACGGCCGCGGTGGTCAAACCCGACAGGAGTCTACTTGTGAGTCAGCCTACCCTCGAGCAACTGCTGGAAGCCGGCGTCCACTTCGGGCATCAGACCCGTCGCTGGAACCCCAAGATGCGCCGGTTCATTTTCGCCGAACGCAACGGCATCCACATCATCGATCTGCAGAAGACCCTCAAGCAGATCGAGGCCGCACAGCAG
>JBQTIW010000068.1:0-10034 GCA_052387735.1 Gemmatimonadaceae bacterium | reverse complement strand
CCTCGGCGTCGGGGGACGCCGCCGAGACGAAGACAGCGGTCGCGTCCGACGCTGACAGCTTTGCCGATGACGACGCCTTCGCGGCGGCAGTCGACGGAGGCGCCTGGTCGGTCACGACGATCGGACGGGCGCCGACGAAGTAGAACCCTCGCAGCTGCGGACTCACGCCGAGCTGCATGGGACGACAGATCTCGAGGAGGAACCGGGTCGCTTCCTGGGTGAGCTTGCCGAGCTCCCGGGGCAGCTCGTAGGCCTGGAGTCGTGTGTCCCCTACACTTTCACGGCCCCGCAGGTCGACACGACGCTGGGCAAGGGCAGACGTGACGCGCGCGAACGCGGCCTCGAGACGTGGCACGATGCGATCCGCATAGGTGCCGGCGGCCCTGGCGCGGGCGGCTCCACCACCCGCGGATTCGTCGAACGGCAGCGCGGCGCCCACCGGGGCACGCACTTCGTCGTTTGTCAGCGGGGCAACCCACGCCTCGAAGTTCGGCAACCGGTCGGCCTTGGTGAACACCACGTAGACCGGAAGGGCCACGCCGAATTCACGAGCCGCCTGGGTGAGACGCTGCCGCGTGACCTGCGCCAACCCCTCCATCTGGGCATGCGCGTTGCCTCCGAAGAACAGATCGCAGCTGACGCAAACGACGGCGGAGCGCGGCGCCGACTGGCCACGCCCGAACGCCGCGGCGAACCGTGGCGCCCGCAGCGCCCGGATGAGTTTCCTCCAGAGTGCGGCGTCGGTGAAAGCGGCCGCTCCAGCTTCGGCGAGCACGGCGTCCTTGACGAGCCAGAAGTTTCCGGCGCCCGTCGGTATGGGAGCGTCTCGCCCGCGCGCACCGGCGTCGCTGGCGAGGATCTCGGGGTCGAGACCCGACTGCGACACCAACGTCGTCTTGCAGCTTCCCTCTGGCCCGAGGACCAGCACCATCGCCCTCGAATTGAAGACCCCGCGTGGCAGGCGCGCCCGGGCAGCGGTGACTGCCGCCAGCACGTCGGGACCGCCCTTGTCGGACGGGGGTGCCGCCGGCTGCTCTTCCTGCGGTCGGAGGTACCACAGCAACAGGCAGGCAGCGATCAGCCCTAGCGCCACGAGCCCGACCCGAAGGGTCACCCGCTCGCCATCCGTGAGCGCCAGAACGGCGCCCAGCAACCACGCGAGCAGGACGAAGACGATCAGCGCCGCGAGTGCGCTATACCAACGAGTCGAGGGACTGCGAGCCATGGACGTTCCTGGAACGAGAAAGGCCGTGCAGATCGGCTGGCGCGTCGCAGCCTATTTTGGCGCGCCTGGTTCCGCGACCGTCGCCGCAATGTTCTCCACACCACCCAGGGTGCTCCGCAGCGAGAGCGCTCCGGCGCCCCAGAGAATCGCTGCAAACAGGACGCTCGCCGCCAGTCCGAGCGCGAGTCGGCGGATCCACGGGTCGCGGATCGCCACGGCATCATCCGGCGGCTTCCACCCCGGCACCAGCTCCGATGGCGCGCCCCGGATACGTCGGAGCCGATCCCAGATCTGCGAGGCGATCGCGTGAAGCGCGCCACGGTCGTCGGCACCATAGCGTCCGCGAAAGCCCAACATCAGGCAGAGATGGTGAACTTCCAAAAGGTCGGCGAGCGCGGCCGTGTCCGGGCGGGCCAGCAGGCGGTCGATGTGCTGGAAAAACCACTCCCCCGCCATGTGTCCGCCGAACAGCTCGTCCTGGAGCGGGCGCCGCGCCCATTCCGCGAGCGTGGCCTTGCGCGAGTTGAGCGCCGATTCGTCGAGCAGCGCGACTACCGCGAACACCGCGAGCTGCACGTCGCCCGGTTCGTAGCCAAGAGCGAGCGCTTCCTCCTCGGCGCGGCGGAGGAGCTGCAGCATCTGCGCGCGGAAGGCGGCGCCGTCCGTGACCGCCTGCTTGTCGGCCCGCAGTCGCGTCACGGCGGTCAGCGCCTCCTGCAGCAGGAGCGCGAGTCGCCCGGAGCCAACGGGTGTGACGGAAGCGGGGGTGGGGCTGGGGAGAGTCAAGCGGGTAAGCGGGTGAGAACGGGTAACGGGCCAACGGGTACGACGAACCGGGGAGCGAGGACTCACGCGAAAGTAGAGCCGCTACCGCCGGTGCGCCATACGCGGAGCAGGCCGCTCTCCCGTCGTCACTGGGGAGCGACGTATTCCGCCTTTAGTTTCCGTTAGCTCGGGACGAGGACCGCGACCTCGAGCGTGGCGTCCGGCAGGCCGTCGGGGACATAGACGCCGATTTCCCGAGTCTCTCGGAGGGTTTGCGCGCACGCGCCCGCCATCACGATCTCGAAGTACGAGAGCTCGGCGCGAGGTGCCAGGCCGCTCGGGGGTGCTGGCACATGCTCCAGATCGAGTCCTGGATATGCGCGACGCACGAGCTCGAGGACGAACTTTCGCGCGCAGACCTTCAACAGCTGTGGGACTCGCACGAGCGTCTCTCTCGCCCCCACGCTCGACCGGACACCGAGGAACCAGCGGGCCCCGTCCTGGTAGCAGCGCGGATCGCTGACATTGCCGGCGAAGAGGACTTCCGTCGCGCGCGTCAGCGGAATGACAACAGCGTGGGCCGCGATGACGACGTCCAGGTGGGCGCGAAGATGCCGTTCAAGGCTCCCGAAGCACGTTCCCAGATCATCGTGTGCATACACGGCCAACTCGCGTGCCTGCGTGGTCAGAGAAAACGTGCACAGCGCCCCGGCGAGCTGCGAAAGCTCCAGCCAGAGACGCTCCGGGTGCGCGTTGCGCGTCGCGAGCAGGTGACGCAGCGGCGCCTCCGCCGACCGGACGGCATGCAGCAACCAGCGAGTCGCGAGCTCGTTGCCGACGTATGCTGCGGGCGCCATCCCACCCTCTGCCCGTGCGGAGGGTGCAAGCGACGCAGCGAGGGCGGCGCCTTTTGCTTCGACCATTCCGACGACGTTCCGAAGTATGCCGAGCAATCGTTCGCTGGCTCCCAACTTGAGGCACGGGGGGATGAACTCGGCATCGCGCACATAGCGGCCGGCCCCGTCCCTTCGGATCCTCGCCACCGCGAGCGAGACCTCGCCGGCCGACACTTCCACGTCGAGCACCAGCCGGAGATGCTTGGTCGCGAAGCGAACTTCGGCGCTCTCCTCGCCCGCTGTTTCATCGCGCACGTTAGCGACGACCGCCACGTAGCGCGCCTCGGTCCCATTGGACTCGCCGTTGACCGCCGCCGGCCAGTTCCCCTCCGCGGCACTCTCCTCCATGCGGACATTGGGAGCCTCGCTTCGCCATGCGGGGAGCGTGAGATGCACGACGTGTGCATCGCGGTCCGGGGAGAAACGCTCGGCGAGGGGCGCCGGTGGCGGGACCGGATCCGCGTCAGGCACCGAGAAAACGGTTCCGTCCGGGAAGATTCCGCGCGCGAAGGCGAGGGCGAGCGTCCCCCCAGCCAGCGCTTCCGTATCGAGCGCGACCGACGTCAACCCGTAGGCAAACGGGAACAACGCATCGATAGCGCCGGCGATTGCCTCTTCGCAGTGCCGGCGTTGCGCCTGAAAATGGTGGGGGGCGAGGTACATTCCCTCCTCCCAAACGACGCGGCTGTGGCGGCGAGGAGGGAGTCGCATGTCGGACAATGGGTTGGAGGACGTCGAAGGCATGCGATTGCATCGAGGGGGAATGCGGTGAACAATATAGCCTTGCCGCCGACTGCTTCGTTTTCCTGGCGCGCTCGTGAGTTGCGCGATGGCCGCGACGGCCGTCCCTCCGATCACTGCCACCCTCGTTCATGACCAATCCCAGCTTCGAAGCCCGTTACCAGCTGCTCAAGTGCGTCGCGGTCGCAGAGGGAATCCGCACCCATAACGCGCTCGAGGCAACCAGTGGCCGGGTGGTCATGGTGCACCTGCTGGACGCCGCCGGTCCAGAGGAGGTAGATGATCTGCGAGCGCGCCTGGCTCGCCTGCCGGATACCGACAAGGCCCGGGTCCTCGAGCTGGCAACGGTTCCCGCCGGCTTCGCGCTGGTTACGGAGTTTCTGCAGGGGCTCACGTCGTTCCCGGATTGGCTGCAGGCGCGAGTGCCTCCCGAGGCGTCCGTCAGCAACGCGTCGCCGGTTGCCGATGATAGCGCTCGCGAGATCCGTCAGCCGGTGATCGAGGAAACGCCGAAAGTGTCGCAGCCGCAAGAAGAACCGGGGGACTTCACTCGTCTCTTTGGCCAACGGGCGGTGCCAGCGTCGCCAGCTCCGCCCGCGGCGACGCCATCTGTTCGGCCAGTCGAACAGGCACCTCAATCGATCATTCCCCCAGCTCCTCCGACCCCCGCCCCATCGGCGCCGCTGCAGGCCCCGACGCTCGCACCCGGTGAGTTCACGGAGCTGTTTCGGCCCGCGGTGACGCCGACGCCCGGGGAGGTTGCTGCGTCCCCATTTGTCGCCAGGGCTCCAGCCCGGGGAGAAACTCCGCGCCAGGCGACGCCGCGTGAGCCGATGGGTGGGCCGCCAGACCAGCCTGCGTTCCGGGCTCCTGTGTCGTCCCCGTTAGGCCACTCCGACACCCCGCTGTTGTCGTCTGCGCCGTCCGCCCCACCGCCGCGGCGAGCCGCGCCACCACCGCCGCAGCCAGTGCCGTTCGTCCCGCTCACGATACCACCGCCAGCGGCAAAGCCCGCGTCGTCGCCCGGAGTCGCGTCTCCCATGTTGGGCGCTTCGCCGATTGGTCTGGGTTCCACGGCGTCGCCCTTCGCCAGCGTACCGCCACAGGGAGGCGCAGCAGCTCCACCGTTGCCTCCCGTGGTAGCGCCCCCGGTTTTCAGCGCGCGCGCGGGTTCGCCCGTCGCCGGTGGATCTGGAGGCGGGGCGCCGGCGGGCGCGAGTGACTATACCAGGTTCATTCAGCAATCCGTGACACCGCCACCGGCGCTCCCCACCGCGCCGAAGGCGGCGGCGACGCCTCTGGCGCCGAAGAAGCGCGCGATTCCCCTCGGTCTCATCATCGCGTTGAACGTGGTGCTGGTCCTCGCCCTCGCGCTGGTCGTGTATTTCGTCCTGCGCCCGTCCCCTCCCGCGGCGACACCGGGAGAGCCTTTGCCTGACGCGCCACAGGCGATTCCGAAGGCGCTGCCGAAGGCACCGGCGGCGCCGAAACTGCCGGCGGTACCGAAGATCTGATTGGTGGGTAGCGCGTCGTGGGTAGTCGGGGGCGGGCGGTCGGGCGCCGAAGGGGTCGTTGCCTGGTTCGCGCTCCACGACCCGGTCCCGTAGTCATCCCCACCTCCGCCTTGTAAGATTGCGCGCTGCCAACGTCCAGCCGGTCCCTCGTGCACTCCGCATTCCTCCGGCTGGACAATTCCGCATCTGGACCTCCCCATGCCGCGTTGCTTTCGCCGGTTAGTCGCAGTTGCCCTTCTCGTACCGTCCGTCGCCGCGGCGCAGGGCCTTCGCGAGCGCGTGCGCGAGCTCTTTTCATTCGGCGACTGCGGTGAGCCGCTGTGCCTGCCCTCGCTCGTGCTGCAGAACAACGTCCATGGACGGCACTACATACCGGCAGCCGAGGCGAGCGGGGCGCTCGTGCTCGACTTTCTGACGCAGGCGATCGGCAATGCGCTGACGAACGTACCGATCAGCGCGACGTCGAGTGGCGTGACGTTTTCGTTCGTGGGCGGTGCCCCCCAGAAGTCCACGGTGTCGTCGGGACCGATCTTTGCTGAACGGGCCCAGACCCTGGGGAGCGGACGGATGCTGCTCGGCGCCAACGTCTCGTCGTTGCGCTTTCGCTCCCTGCGTGGGGTACCACTCAACGGATTGCAGTTCACGGCGCTGCACGAAAACAGCCAGGTGCCCAACGAGATCGGAAACCCGGTCTTCGAGAACGACCTCCTCGACGTGACGATGGCGCTGCAGCTCAATACGATCGTGACGTCGGCGTTCTTCACCTACGGCATCACCGACCGCATCGACGTGGGTGTGGCGGTGCCATTCGTCGTGACGAACCTCGAGGGCCGGAGCCGCGCGGAGATCACCCCGTTCGGGGGGACGGCGGTGCACTTCTTCGGGGGGACCGCGCAGAATCCGGAGTTGTCGGCCATCGCCACGACCAGCGGATCCGCCGCCGGCATCGGTGACGTTGCCGCGCGCGTCAAGGTGAACCTGGGGCCGACGAGCGGCGCCGTTGGATTCGCCGTCCTCGGGGACATCCGCCTCCCCACCGGCAGCGAAGAGGAACTGCTCGGCACCGGGGAAGTTTCATCTCGTGCGTACGCCGTGCTGTCGGGCAAGATGGGCAACTTCTCCCCGCACCTGAACTTCGGTACGGCCATCCGCACGGGCGTGAATCAGAACAACGCCATGCTCGCCACGGGCGGCTTCGACCACCTGCTGTCGCCGAGCTTCACGCTGGCCTTCGACGTGATCACGGAGTGGCAGATGGGAGACGCGAACCTCAAGCTGCCGCAGCCGGTGACGTTCACCCAGCCCTACCGTCGCACGGTGTCACTGACGAACATCCCCGACGTCAAGGACAACCTCTTCAGCGGTTCGATCGGCATCAAGTACGCGGCGAAGAACGGCCTGACGACGGTGGTCAACGGACTCGCACCGCTCAATCGTGGTGGGTTGCGCCCGTGGTCGATTCTCACGTTCGGGCTGGAGAGGTCATTCTAGATTTGCGAGAGAACTTGCGGAATTGGGGCAGAGGATAGAGGCGGATTCTTGAGGCCTTGGCGTTCACCGTCGTCTATGACGCCTGCGTGCTTCATCCCGCCCCGCTTCGAGACCTGCTGATGCCGCCTGCCCCATTCGCCGCGCGCAATCACGGAATCGTCAGGCGGGCCCCATCGCTGAGCCAGTCACGCACGATCCCCTCCTGTGTCGACGTCCATCGGCCCTTATGGCTGTCCCCGGTGGTACTCAGCTTCACATATAGATAGCTGGCGGCCGGATTCGTGCTGCCGGCGTTGACGTACCGCAGGGCCGGCTGCGCGTTGGAGAACGTCGATGTCAGATAGCCATAGCTGAACTGGGTGGGTTTCTGGAAGCTGCCGTGGCACGATCCGCAGACGGTGGGCACGCTGAAGAAATGAATGTTCGCCGTCGCGTTCTCGATGTGCTGGTTGTACGTGTAGATCAGGCGTCGCGAGACCGTGATATCCACCGGTGACACGCTGTTCCCGGAGACGCGCACCACTGCCGAGCCGGCGATCGGACCACGGGGCGAGGCCTGGGGCGCGGCGGTGGATCCGATCTGCAAGGTCGCCGGGGTCGTCGTGCCGCTGAGGGATGCCTGGACCCAGGTCGCACCGGGCGTCAGCACACTCACCGCGAGTCCGGCAATGGGCCTCGGATTATCGCTGCTCAGCGTGATGGAGCCCGGCGCGAACACGCCGACGCCCTGGGCGGCCGACAGCAGGGCCGACAGGCTCCCGGCCTGCAGCGACCCTGGAACGGTGAGCGACACGGGGATCGCCAGCGGGCCCGTCGCGTTAGGCGCGGTGAGGGTGACGGTGGCCGTGTACGACCCGACGGGGAGGGTCAGCACACTCGATTGAAGGGCGAGGGTGGTCGGAGCCGTGGTCGTGCCCCCGGGGAACGACGCGGAGAGCCATCCCGTGAGCTGGCCCTGCGGATACGAGACGGCCGCGGCGAGACCACTCAGCGTGCCCCCTCCGGCGTTACTGATGTTCACCAGCTCCACTCCCGGGTTCGCGCCACCGGCGGCGGTCATGCTGACGCTGGCCGGGTTCGCGACAATGACCGGCGCGACGCTCACCATCAGGGTCACCGTGGCGGTGACCGCCGGCACGCCGGGCTGGGACGAGAGCACCTGGAAGGTCGCCGTGTACGTTCCGAGCGGCAGCGTCGCCGCGCCGAGGGTGAGGTCGATCTGCGTGGGCGCCTGGGGGGCGACCAGTCGTCCGATGAGCCAGCCCGTGGGCTGGCCGGCGCCGTACTGCGTCGGGCCTAACGAGAGACCGGCCAGGGTCGCGCCACCGCCGTTGGTGACGGCGATCACCCCCGTGGTCGGGGGCGCACCCACCTGTGCCGTCCGGGCAACGCTGGCCGGCGTCAGCACGATGATCGCGTTCTGGCTCACGGTGAGCGTGAGGCTGACGGTGCGCGGCGAGCTCTGTGCGTTAGGCGCCGACACGCTCATGCTCGCGGAGTAGGTGCCCACGGCCAACCCCGCCGTGTTGATGCTGACCGTGATCGAGGTGGGGGCCGCCGAGCTGCCCAGCACCGCCGTGACCCAGGGGGCCGGCTGGCCCGTCCCTGTCACCGGTGTCGAGACGGCCAAACCATTCAGAGCGCCGGCCACACCGTTGGTGACCGCGATGGTCTGCGCCGGTGGGTTGGCGCCGCCCGCCGCGCCGCTGAACGACAACGAGGTGGCACTGAGCACCAGCACCGGAGGCGGGCTCACCGTGAACGTCACCGTGAGCCGCGACTCGGCGACCCCCGGCTGTGTGGAACGAATCAGCACCGTGGCCGTGTAGGATCCGGTCGTCAGCCCGACCACCGAGGCCGTGAGTTGAAGGTCGACCGGCCCGGTGGCGGGCGTGACGGGAAACGCGGCGCGAAGCCAGCCGGTGGGTTGACCGGTGCCGTAGCTGATCCCGCCCACCTCGAGTCCCCGCAACGTGCCGCTCCCCGCATTCTGGACCCGCAGGGCTTGCGTCGCGGGGTCGGCACCGCCAACGGCAGCCTGAAATGCCACCACGGGTGACGCAAAGCTGATTACCGGGTCCGGGAGCACGGTGATCAGGGCCGTGCCACTCACTCCCAGATTCGTGGCCGTGATGGTCGCCGAGCCCGGAGCGATCGCGGTGACGCGCACCGACGCCCCCGCCGTGTCCGGGGTGACGGTGACCGCCGACGGGTTGCTCGACTCGAACGTGAAGCGCCGCCCAGTGAACGCCGTGCCTGACGCGGCGAGCGCGCGCGCCTGCAGTCGCAGCGAATCGCCGCGCGCAATGGAACCGGTCGCCGGTTCGAGCACCACGCGCGCCGGAGCCGGGTTGCGTACAGTAATCGCCGCCGAACCGGTCAGGGCCCCCACCGAGACCTCCACCTGAGCAGTGCCGGGAGCCACGCCCGTCACCTGTCCGCTGGCGTTGATCGTGGCGATGGCCACGTCCCGCGACCGCCACACAAACGCGTGGCTGCCGGAGATGAGGTTGCCCTGCGCATCCTTGAGCGAGGCGAACAGTCGCAGCGTCTCGGCCACGTCGATGGCCGCCGCACTGGGCGCGATCTCCAGCAAGGCGGCCCGCGGCGGCGATCCGAGGTCCCGCCCGCAGGCCAGCAGGCCAACCAGGACCCACGCGCCTAACGGCAATCGATCAAGCGAGATGCGACGGCGGTGCATGGTGTTCCTCTGATGAAAGCGCGGCGATGCCAGCGCGTCTCGTGGACCTCGAGAACTTACCGCTTGTCGAGACCGGTGAGTATCCACGATCCAGCGTCGCGTCGAACCGTGGCGGTGTGCTCCTGCGTTTCCACCCGGTCTCGCCGGTCGCCGCGTGTCCGATACGAGATGCGCCACCGGACACGAAAGCGCATCGTCCCGCCCGACGGTGGTACCGGATCCAGCGGGCTCGTGTCCAGCACCTCCGCCCGCACCTGCTCCGTCCCGTCATACATGCCCTGCCACTGCGACAGCGTCTGCGCTGACGCCCCGGGGAAGGCACGATGGACGCGTCCGGTATCGCGGGAGGCGACCGCGGCGAAATACGAAGCGATCGATTGTTGGGCGGCCACGACTCCACCGGCGTCCGAATCGTCAGCCCTGGCCCGCGCGGGATCCACCGCCGGCTGTGGATTCGGTGGCGGAGCCTTTGCCGTTTCCGGCGGAGGCATCGTGCGTGTGTCCACGCGCCCGGCGACACTGCCCCGAACGGCGAGCTTTGCGGTCGCGGTGGCGCGGGCTCCGGCGGCCTGAATCTCCACATCGCCCTCGGAAATCCCGCGCACCTCACCGGTCGACGCGTTGATCGACGCAATGGCCGGATTGCTCGATCGCCATTGAATTCTCTCCGCATTCAGCGCGCGACCACCGGCATCGACCGG
>JBQTIW010000067.1:0-3808 GCA_052387735.1 Gemmatimonadaceae bacterium | reverse complement strand
TGCAGTTCGGCATTCGCCGGTTGCGTTCGGAGATGAAGTTCCTGCGCCGCGCCTTCGAGGCCAAGGCCGGCGAGTTCCACGACGTGCTGAAGATCGGCCGCACGCAGCTGCAGGACGCGGTGCCGATGACACTGGGACAGGAGTTCGCCGCGTTCGGCCACACGATGCTCGAGGATGTGGATCGTCTTGGCGAATCGCTGTCGTTGATCAGGGAAATCAACATGGGAGCAACCGCGATCGGCACCGGGATCACGGCACCGGGTGGCTATGCGGAGGCGGTGCGGCGGCATCTCTCGGCGATCACCGGACTCGAACTGATCACGGCTCCCGACCTGGTGGAGGCGACGTCGGACACGGGCGCGTTCGTGCAACTGAGCGGTGTGCTCAAGCGGTGCGCGGTCAAACTCTCAAAGATCTGTAACGACCTGCGCTTGCTCTCGTCCGGCCCGCGCGCCGGGTTCGGCGAGATCAAGCTCCCGCCGATGCAGCCTGGGTCGTCGATCATGCCGGGCAAGGTGAATCCGGTGATTCCCGAAGTGGTCAACCAGGTCTGCTTCGAAATCATCGGGGGCGATGTCACCGTGACGATGGCCGCGGAAGCGGGACAGTTCCAGCTCAACGCCTTCGAGCCGGTGATCGCTTATCGACTGCTGCGCGGCATCGAGTCGCTGCGCAATGCCTGTCAGGTCCTGCGCACGCGCTGTGTCGAAGGAATCACGGCGAATCCGGACCGGCTCAAGCGATTTGTGGAGGAGTCGATCGGCATCGTGACCGCGCTGGTCCCCGTGCTTGGCTACGCGACGGCGACCGACGTGGCCAAGGAAGCGCTGGCCACCGGGAAGGGCGTGTACGACGTGGTCACATCGCGTGGGTTGCTGACGCGCGAAAAGCTGGATGAGGTGCTGAATCCGGCGGCGATGGTGGGAACCGTCTAGACGGGAGACGGGAAACGGGAGACGGGCAAGGCCCACACATGACCTGCGCGCGTTTCCTTGTCTCGAGTGCCAGGACACGTGTTGTGATCGGCAGTGCGCGTCACCGAGCTCCCCTCTCCCGTCTCTCGTCTCCCGTCTCGGCATGAAGAAGATGGACGGCGCCGGCCTGGCGAAGATGGCCACACTAGAGGCGGCGACGGTGCAGCTCCAGCGGGTCCACTCGCTCGTCGAGCGGATGGCGATCGACGTGCGTGGCCAGCGGAACACGTCGCAGGCCAGACAGGGAATTCAGCGTGCCGCGACACCACTCGTTGGCCTGCTCAAACCACAGTTCGGGATGATCGCCGACCTGATCGCCTCGTTGCTGCTCGTGCTCACCCGTGGCGGTGGGGATCAGGCGCGGCTTCGCGCGCTGCGTGAGTACGTCGCGCAGGCGCGCACCTCGCTCGAGATCTCGGTGAACCGGGTGAAGGACCAGCACTTGGTCGAGCAGGGAGAGGGAAGTTCAGAGGCAGGAGAAGGCACTCGCTGAAGACCGTCGTCTCTCCGGTCTCCCGTCTCCCGTCTCCCGTCTCGCGTGTCAGCTAAGTCCTTGCCGCTCAACGCGTCAGAAACTTCCTGGCACGCTTGCTTGCACCCTGACATCACGGGTAGTTTGAGGCGGCTTTTTAGGCCCAGCGGGCGCGACGTGCGCGTTCCCCCACCGATCCCACCCTCAGATAAGAGAATGACACGGATTCTTCGCCCGCGTCAGCTCGCAAGCACCCTTTGGCCGGCGCTCGTCATGGTTGTCGCGGTGGCCTGCGGCGAGAGCTATCCGAACTCGACGTTCCTCCCGACCACGCAGTTCAATCGCGACACGACCGGGCTGTGGGACACCATGATGCTCTGGGGCACCATCGTGTTTGTGATCGTCGAAGCGATTCTTGTCGTTGCCATCGTTCGCTACCGCCGGCGGCCGGACTCTCCGCAACCGAAGCACGTACACGGCAACACGGCGATGGAAATCGCCTGGACCGTGCTCCCCATGTTCATCCTGGCGATCATTGCGGTCCCCACGGTCCGCAACATCTGGAGGTACCAGGCCGCCGCCCCTCCGGGGGCCCTGCAGGTGCAGGTGATCGGTCACCAGTGGTGGTGGGAGTTCCGGTATCCGCAATACGACCTGACCACGGCCAACGAGCTGTATCTCCCCATCGGCCGCGCAGTGAATTTCGAGCTGCGGACCGTCGACGTGCTGCACTCGTTCTGGATCCCCGCGTTAGGCGGCAAGCGCGACCTGATCTCCAACCGCACCAATTACCTCTGGTTCACCCCGGATTCCACCGGGGAGAATGCGTTCAACGGCAGCTGTAACGAGTATTGCGGGTCGTCGCACGCCAACATGCGCTTCCGCGCGTACACGGTGACGCCGGAGAATTTCGAGAGCTGGGCCCGGCATCAGGCGGGGAACGCGGTGTTCCCGCCTGCGCCTGCCGCACCCGCCGCGGCCACGCCCGGCGCCTCGCCGACGATTCCCGCCAGCAACACGGGGACAGCGCAAGCTCCCGCTGCCGCACGCCCCGCCCCGGCACCGAGTGCCGGCTACGAATTCCCGGCTGACCGTCTCGGGACGCACATCATTCCCCGAACACCCTTGCCGGCCGGACTGGCGTTCAACGAGAGCTTGTTGGCCAACGGAGATGCGCAGCGTGGAATGCAGACCTATTCGAGGTCAGCGTGCATCGGCTGCCACAAGGTCCGCGGGAACCCGTCGTCGATTGGCGTTCTCGGGCCCGACCTTACACACGTCGCCTCGCGGCACACCATTGCCGCCGGCTTCTATCCTAACGACGATCGCCATATGGCATACTGGATCAAGAACGCCGTGAAGATGAAGCCCGGTGCGAAGATGAACGTGTTGGGCACCGGCGAGTTCGACCCGCTGATGAAGAGCACCACCGGCCCTGGCCGCCTCACGGACGAACAGATCGCCGATATCGTCGCGTACCTGCGGACGCTCAAGTGACGAGTGGGCGAGTCGGCGAGTCGCTGGTACCGGTTGCCACTCGTCAACTCGTCTACCCATCAACGCGTTTCCTCTCTCCCGATCATCAGATTCGCAATGGCCACAGCAGCACCATCCCTCCCGACCGCAACTCCCAAGCGCTACGAGCAAGAAGGGATCATGGCGTGGTTGAAGACGACCGATCACAAGAAGATCGGGACGCTCTATCTCCACACCGCGCTCGGTTTCTTCATCTTTGGCGGGCTCGAAGCGGTGCTCATGCGCTGGCAGCTCATGCGCCCCAACCAGACCGTCGTCACCGCCGAACAGTTCAACCAGCTGTTCACGATGCACGGGACGACCATGGTCTTTCTGGCCATCATGCCGCTGTCGGCCGCGTTCTTCAATTATCTGATCCCGCTCCAACTGGGCGCGCGTGACGTCGCGTTCCCGCGGCTCAACGCATTCAGCTACTGGGTGTATCTCTTTGGCGGTCTGTTCATTACGCTGCCGATCTTTGCCTGGGTGGCGCCGGACGGCGGCTGGTTCGCCTACGCTCCGCTCTCGGGCCGCACCTTCTCGCCGGGCGTCAACATGGATTTCTGGGTGCTCGGCATCCAGATCCTCGGCATCTCGTCGCTCGCCGCAGCGTTCAACTTCGCCACGACCGTGATCAACATGCGCGCCCCGGGGATGAACCTGATGCGCATGCCGATGTTCACCTGGATGTCGTTCATCACCCAGTTCCTGATCATCCTCGCGTTCCCGGTCATCACGATCGCGCTCGTGTTCCTCCAGTTCGACCGGTTCTTCGGCACGAACTTCTATCAGACGTCGGCCGGCGCCGACCCGCTGCTCTGGCAACACCTGTTCTGGGTCTTTGGAC
>JBQTIW010000066.1:0-15688 GCA_052387735.1 Gemmatimonadaceae bacterium | reverse complement strand
GAAGCGCGCACGGTGAGGGTAGAGAACACATGGTGCGGCTCAGGTCCGATCCGACCTAACGTGCGCGGGCTTCCTTTGCGGGCGGCGTTCCCGCTCCCTCGATCAGCTCGATCGCCAGGCCGTCCGGGTCCTCGATCATGAGGGCGCGGGTCTCGCCGAACGCGTACGGACCTTCGAGCAGGACGCCGTCCGGTGCCTCCACGTAGCTGAATCCCCCATCGCGCGGTTGTGCCGGCTTGGCCGCCGGCAGCTGCGCGCGGGTCAGCGTCCCCGAATAGGGCGCAAGGCCGGAACGCCAGACGCTCTGCGTGCCGTCCGGCCCGGTGAAGAGCGGAAGGTGAGTGACGCCCACCGGCGCCAGTCGCGCGGCCAGGTGCGTGGTGTTGGTGAACGCGCCGATGTGCCAGAATGCACTCTGCGGCTCCGACCGCTGCAGGTCGTTGCGCCACGCGCCCGGCGGCGGCGGCGACACCTTCTCAAAGAGCAGCAGCATGTCAGCCTCGACTGCCGGCTGGCCGGCGACGACGGTTCTGCGCGCCGCAGGCCACACGCGGAGATACCACTCGATCGCGCGGTCAGGGTCGACCGAGTTGAGTCCCACGTGATGCAGCCGCGGCATGGGTTGCTGGCCATCGGCTTGAGCGAGAACGGTCCGCGTTCCCGCCGTCGTGAGCGACAGGCAGAGAAACGCGAGCAGGCGGGATGAACGGCAGGCGGGCAACGTGTGAACGCGGACGCCGGGAGGGCTGACAGGTCGCCGGACAGTTACACGCGGTGCCTGCGCACAGCAAGTAGCGAGCGCTGCCTCTATGCACCGGCAGACGCCGGTAAGATCGTCGACGCGCAGGCGGCGAGTCGTTAGAATCCGCTGGTGCCCATGGAGGACCCTGCAGACGTCGCCGCGCGGTTTCCCCGGAACTTCCTGTGGGGAGTCGCCACGTCAGCGCTGCAGATCGAAGGTGCCCTGACGGCCGACGGTCGGGGACGTTCGATCTGGGAGACGTTCAGTGAGCAGCCAGGGGCCATCGAACGCGGGGAAGACGCATCGCAGGCTTGCGATCACTACAACCGGCTGGACGAGGATCTGGCGCTCATTCGCAGTCTGGGCGTCGACAGCTACCGGTTTTCCATCGCCTGGCCGCGCATCCAGCCCACCGGATCTGGCTCTGTCAATCGGCCGGGACTGGCGTTCTACGACCGTCTGGTGGACGGTCTTCTCGACGCCGGGATTCGTCCCTTTCCGACGCTCTATCATTGGGACCTTCCGCAAGCGCTGGAAGATTCCGGGGGGTGGACCTCCCGCGACACCGCCGCGCGGTTCGCCGAGTACGCCGGGATCGTCGTGGAGGCGTTAGGCGACCGCGTGCATGACTGGTCCCTGTTCAACGAGCCGTTCATCTTCTCGTCCCGCGGGTACCTCATGGGGCGTTATGCTCCGGGACGGCGCAGTCTGCGCGATTTTCTCCGGACCGTGCACGTGATCACGCTCGCCCACGGCGAGGGATTCCGTGCTGCGAAGGCGCGCCGGCCTGGCGCGCGCGTGGGATCGGTGTTCGCAATGGCCCCCTGCGAACCAGCGACGGACAGCCCGGCCGATCATGAGGCGGCGGTGTACGCGGACGCCTTGGTCAATCATCTGTTCCTCGGGCCGGTGACGCATGGGAGGTACCCGCGCGCGTTCCTCGCCAGCATTCCGCACCAGGCCCTGGGAATGCTACCTGGCGACGAGGATCGTCTGTGCGTCCCCCTCGATTTCATCGGGGTCAACTGCTACTACCGGCTTGTCGTCAGCGCCGGCGATAACCAGCGACCGGATCTGCCGTATTTCGTCTTCGACGTGCGGTCCGATGCCCGCACGACGGGCGGACACGCCGACTTCACGGAAGCGCCGCCGGGCGTGCGCATCGAGAAGGCCTTTGGACGGGGGGAAGGGAAGCGCACCGAGATGGGGTGGGAGGTCTGGCCGCAGGCCTTGCGTGACGTCCTGCTTGGGATCACCAGAGAGTACGGTCGCATGCCGATCGAAGTCTGCGAGAGTGGGTGCGCGTTCGCCGACGTGCCGGGACCCGACGGGTTGGTGCACGATGAGGCGCGGGTCGCCTATCATCAGGCCCACCTGCGCGCCGTGTCCGACGCGATCGCGGGCGGCGCGAACGTTCGGAGTTATCACGCCTGGACTCTCTATGACAACTTCGAGTGGGCCTCCGGGTATCGCCCGCGGTTCGGCCTCGTGCACGTGGACTACGCAACGCAGCGCCGAACGCTCAAAGCATCGGGACACTGGTATCGAGACGTCTGCCTCGCGGCGCGCGCCTTGCGCACACATCCACGCGCCATGCCGGCGATCGAACCGGCCTGACCACGGCCGCGGCGAACATCGACGGGAACGTACCCGACGACACACACCGGGCGCCAGCGCTCGACGTGGAAGGGCCCGGAAACGGGAGATTCGAGATCCGGCGCCAACATTCGGCGCAGCCCGGAGCAACTTCAGCGGCCGGCTCACGCACCGCGTAACGAATCAGCGTCCTCCGTCCACCTCAGCCCCCAAGGCCGGCCATGGTCAAGATCTCTCAACTGACGCTCGTCCGATTCGGTCTCCCCCTCGCGCTGCTCATGGCGGCGCCCGAGGCGGGAAGCCAACAGAAGAAGAACATCACGCTGAAGGACATGCTCGCCCGGCCCACCTACGGTGGCTATCGGCTCTCCCCCGATGGACAGACGGTGCTGTACACGCGCACCGACCGTGACCCCAAAGACTGGGCCGCGACGGGCCACATCTGGCTGCATGACCTGTCCACGGTCCGGTCGATTCAGCTGACCAACTCGCCCCGTGGAGAGTCCAACGCGCGCTTCCTCCCGGATGGCCGCGTGGCCTTCACGTCGAATCGCGACGGGAAGACGGCATGGTATGTGATCTCGCCCAAAGGCGGGGAAGCGGTCAAGCTGGTCGAGGGCGACAGCGTTCCCTCAGGCGGCGCCTTCTCGCTCGATGGCCGGCGACTCGTCTATACGCAGGAGACCGAGCGCGCCGACAAGAAGGAGTGGGACGAGAAGGTGAAGAAAAAGGATGACGGCTACTACGCCGAGAAGAAGCTCACGTGGACGCACGTCTGGGTCTACGATCTCGAATCAAAAGCGAGAAAACAGATCACGACCGGCACCACGGACAATCAAGGGCCGGCGTTCTCGCCCGATGCAAAGTGGATCGCGTTCTCGTCAAACCGCACGGGCACGACCGCGCGGGACGCCAACTGGAGCAACAACAGCGATCTCTTTCTCGTGTCGGCTGACGGCGGCGAGCCGCGGGCGATCACGACGAACCCTGGCCCCGACAATGCGCCGACGTTCTCCCCTGACGGCCAGTGGATTGCCTATGCGTCCAGCGACCGCCGCAACAGCTCGGCCGACCAGACCGACCTCAAGGTCATTTCCATCCAGGGCGGAGAGCCGCGTAACCTCACGGGCGACCTCGACTACTCGGTGTCGAACATCGATTGGTCAACCGACGGAAAGTGGGTCTACTTCGCCGCGGCTGAAGGGCTGACGACGAAGCTGTACAAGGTCGCACCGTCGGGTGGCAACCCGGTGGAGCTATCCCTGGGAAAGGACTTCGTGTTCGGTGACTTCAGCACGTCGTCGGACGGAGCGAAGTGGCTCGTGACCGGCGGCACCCTGCAGGAGCCCGGGATTGTCTACCTCTCCGCTGCCGAGGGCGCGCAACCGCGCCGCATTCTGCCGGAACACGACCAGCTCAACGACTACAACGTCGCGCGCTCGGAGACGATCACGTGGAAAGGCGCGGACAACTGGACCATTGAAGGCGTCCTTACCTATCCGCTGAACTACCAGTCCGGGCAGCGGTATCCGATGGTGCTCCAGGTTCACGGCGGTCCCCATGGTCGGTTCAGCGCAAACTTCAATGCGAGCGCGCAGATCTGGGCCGCGCGCGGCTACGCCGTGCTGCAGGGCAATCCCCGTGGTAGTTCGGGACGCACCTTCGCATTCAGCAACGCCAACCAGAACGACTGGGGCGGAAAGGACTTCACCGACATCATGAAGGGTGTCGACCATGCCATCGCCAGCGGTGTCGCGGACCCCGAGAAGCTCGCCGTCATGGGCGGAAGCTACGGCGGATTCATGACCTTCTGGACGGTCACGCAGACGCCGCGCTTCAAGGCGGCCATCGGCCACGCCGGCATCTCCGACTGGTATTCCTTCTTTGGTCAGACAGACATCCCGAACCTTCTCGAATTTGGCTTCGGCGGCTTGCCGTCGGCGTCCAAGGCAACGTACGAACGGTGGTCACCCATCGAGCACGCGTCCAAGGTCACGACGCCGCTCCTCATCACCCACGGCGAGAACGATCAGCGGGTGCCGATCCCGCAGGCAGACGAGTACTACCGCCTGCTCAAGAAGCTGGGCAAAACGGTAGAATTCTTGCGATACCCGCGTGAGGGCCACGGAATCACCGAACCGGTGCATCGGCTGCATCTCGACGCCGAGCAGGAGAAGTGGTTCTCGGAGCACGTGCTCAAGCGCGCGAAGGCGATCAGCAACGAGTCTCCCTGAGCAGTTCGCTTGGTGAAGTGACTGGTGCCCGCCGGACTGCCGGCGGGCCCCCAGCCGGTCAGTGAGCCGCGATCCGCCGAACCACCTGGCTCAGGATCAACACCGCGCCGATGGGCACGAGCAGGTGATAGAGGCCGTCGCGTAACTCCAAGAAGATCCAGCCGATCGCCCACACCAGGAGGATGAGCGCGCCGAGCACACCCGGGATGCCAAAGTGTAGTTTCGACATAACCGCTCCGAGAGCCGTTCCTTCACTCTTGGACGGAGGTCGCCGCAACGCAAGCTCAGCAGTTGGAGCTTCTGGATTGCTGGACCACGTGCGAATCCCCCGCCAAGCGCCGCGCAGCGAGAGCGAGCCGGGGCGTGTGGCCGGGTCGAGGGTCGATGCACGTGCGAGCCTGCCTTTTACACTGCTCGCTCTATTCCCTCAGCCGTTTGCTCTTCTTGAGGAACCGCGCCCACGCCCAGAGCAGCAGGACCAGGCCCACCACCATCCAGTACGGCCAGAGCGCGACCTGCCGTCCCTCCAGCTCCGCGTAGCGTCGCGCTTTCAACATCAGCAGGACGGCCGCGCCCGCCATCCAGTACGCGGCACTTCCGTACTCCTTGAGCACGACGCGCCGCCAATTGAAAGTCATCCCTTCGGTGGCGGGACCGATGCCGCCTAACCGTGGCCACCAGCGCGGCACGCGTTGCGCGTAGCTCGCGTATTCCGCGCCGTAGTTCCTACCCAGGTATGCCTCCTCCGCCGCCACGATGGCGCGGTAGCCTAACAGGAAAAAGGGAACGCCCACCGCGTACATCATCGGGCTGTTCCAGATGATCAGCAGTCCGGCCAGAATCAGGAGGTTCCCCACGTAGAGGGGGTTCCGGCTCAGGCCGAAGAACCCCGACGTGACGAGGCCTTCGGCGTACACCTGACGATTGCGACCGCCGCGCACGATGTACCGGTAGCCGATGACGGCGATGCGGAGAAGCTGACCGGCCATCGCCACGAGGACGCCCACGATATCCAGGGCCCGGGCAACACGCACGCTGCCTGACGGGATCGTGGGCGTCGTGAGCAGCAGGAGCCCGATCAGTACGACGGGGAAGAGCCCATCCCGCACCTTGAAGAAGAAATTGCCGAGGGACACCAGCCACGCGGGATTGGCCGGCAGTCGTGCACCATGACTGTCGTCCGGCGCGGACGACCCGGGCGCTGCGGGGTCCGCCAGGCTCACTTGACGGCGATCATCCCACAGAAGTTGTACCAGCGGAACCAGGTCTGGACCTTCGTGAAGCCGCAGTGGCGCACCAGTGCCTCGTTCTCCTCGAAGTGGTAGGGAATCAGCACATTCTCCAGCGCCTCGCGCTTCTGGGCGATCTCCAACTCGGAGTACCCGTGCCGCCGCTTCATGTCGTAGTAGTACTTGATGAACAGGCGATTGAAGAGGGTATCGTTCTCCGTGAGTTTCTCCACGAGGATCAGGCATCCCTGCGCGTTGACTCCATCGGCGATCGTCTGAATGACGCGCTCGCGGTGTAACGGACGAACGAACTGCAGCGTCAGCGTGAGGATCACGACGGACGCGTTCTCGATCTGGAGATCCTCGTGCAGATCGGCGAGCACCAGCTGCCGCTCACGCGTCGACGGGAGCGCATCGAGCTTGCTCCGCGCCTTGTCCAGCATCTCGGCCGAGTTGTCCACGCCGATGAACCGCACTCGCGGATCGACAAACGGTTCGCAGGCGATCAGGGTCGTGGCGGTGGCGCATCCAAGGTCGTAGAGATTGGTCCCGGGCACCGCGAAGTCCGCGGCGAGCTCGGTGGTCATCCGCTGGATCTCATGGTAGAACGGCACCGAGCGCCCCACCATGTCGTCGAACACCCCCGCGGTCCGGGAGTCGAAGGCAAAATCCGTGGTTGGCTGCGGCTCGTTGAAGATGCGATCTATCGGCTTCGCCGATGGGGATTCGGGATTGGGGATTGGGGATTGGAGATGGACTGCCGCGTGGGTGCTCATGGGACGGCTTCCTGGGACTTGCGGGCGATCGTAATCAGCAATCGGAAGATCTGGCGCACTTCGGCATCGGGGATCCCCGCCTGACGCGCCGCTTCGGCGGCGGTCTCCATCACACGGGCTTCCCGCACCGGATCCAGCAGAGGCAGACCGGCGACGCGTTTGGCGTCTCCGGCTTCTTCTGCGAGTTTGGCCCTGTGGACCACGAGGTCAATGACCTGCCGGTCCACCTGTTCGATTTCCTCGCGCAATCGCGCGAGCTCGCGTACGGCGTCCTGGGGCGTGGCCGGCCGGTTCATGCGACGTGATCCGGATGCGGCGCTCGTATCGCCGCGCCTGCCCTGATCAGTTGCTTGCCGGCCGCATGGATGAACGGCACCAGGCCGCGCATCAGGTCATCGAATTCGGACGTCGACAGCGATTGATCGGCATCGGAGAGCGCTTCGGGGGGACGCGGGTGCACCTCGATGATCAGACCATCCGCACCCGCCGCGATCGCGGCGTTGGACAGCGCGGCGACGATGTCGGTGCGACCGGCGGCGTGGCTCGGATCCACGATCACGGGAAGATGCGTCTCCTGCTTGAGCACCGGAATCGCGGCGACATCGAAGGTGTTGCGTGTCGCTGTCTCGAACGTGCGGATGCCGCGTTCGCAGATGATCACCTCCGTGTTGCCCTGCGTCATGATGTGTTCGGCGGCCATGACCGTCTCGGCGATGGTCGCGGCAAATCCGCGCTTGAGCAGCACCGGCTTGCGGAGGCGACCAACTTCGGAAAGCAGGGCGTAGTTGTGCATGTTGCGGGCGCCGACCTGCAGCACGTCGGCATACATCGCGACGGTATCCACCAGCCGAGTATCGATGACTTCGGTCACGATGGGCAGTCCTGTCTCGGCGCGGACCGTGGCCAGCATTTCCAGCGCGTCGACACCCAAGCCGGAGAAGGTGTACGGCGACGTGCGTGGCTTGAACGCGCCACCGCGAAGCAGGGCGGCACCCGACGCCTTCACAGCGATCGCCACTTCGCTGAGCATCGGATAGCCCTCGACCGAACAGGGACCAGCGATGACCGTGACGCCGTTCCCGCCAAGCGTGATCTCGGTTTCGGCGAAACGCACCACTGTCGTGTGCGACGGGTCCGAACGGCCGGCGAGAGGATAGGGGCGAGCCTTCTTGGGTGTCGTCAACGGACCTCTTCGTCTGTACTGGACCCCGGCCTTCGCCCGGGGCCAACTCATCCCTCAGCCGGCGATCGCGGCCTGGGCGGCAGCGAGCCGAGCTACGGGCACGCGGAACGGCGAGCAGGAAACATAGTCGAGTCCCGTCTGGTGGCAGAAGGCAATGGACCGTGGCTCGCCTCCGTGCTCCCCGCAGATTCCGGTCTTGAGGCCGGGTCTCGCTTTCCGGCCGTCTTCGACGGCCATTCGGATCAGCTTCCCCACGCCAGGGACATCCAACACTTGAAAGGGATCGTCGGGCAGGAGGTGGCGCTCCACATACCCCGGCAAAAAGCGACCGGCGTCGTCCCGGCTCAGGCCTAACGTGGTCTGGGTGAGATCGTTGGTTCCGAACGAGAAGAACTCGGCCTGCCCGGCGATCTCCCCGGCGGTGAGCGCGGCCCGCGGCAACTCGATCATGGTGCCGATCTGATAGTTGATCTGGTAGCCCATCGCGCGCACGGCATGGGTGTGACATTCCTCCAGGATGGCGCGCTGATGCTCGAACTCCTTCAGCGTTGCTACCAGGGGGATCATGATCTCCACCTGCACGTCGATGCCTCGCCGGCTGGCGCGCACGGCCGCGTCGAAAATGGCGCGGCCCTGCATCTCCGTGATCTCGGGGTACGTGATGCCAAGGCGGCAGCCGCGATGCCCGAGCATCGGATTGGTCTCGCGGAGGCCGTCCACGATGCGGGTCAGCTCTTCGCGAGTGAGCTTGAGCTGTCGGGCCAGCAGCTTGGACTCCTCGCCGCCATGCGGCAGGAACTCGTGCAGGGGAGGGTCGAGCAGCCGGATGTTGACCGGGAAGCCGTTCATCTCCTCGAAGATCTGCTCGAAGTCCGTTCGCTGCATGGGCAAGAGCCCGGCGAGCGCGCGCCGGCGTCCGCCTTCATCTCGGGCGACGATCATCTCGCGCATCGAGTGGATGCGCTCACCTTCGAAGAACATGTGTTCGGTGCGACAGAGGCCAATCCCTTCGGCCCCGAAACGCCGCGCGATCCTCGCGTCTTTAGGTGTGTCGGCATTCGCGCGCACCCTGAGACGGCGGCATTCGTCGGCCCATCCGAGCACGCGAGAGAAGGACTGATGGAGCGGTGCGCGGGAGGCGGGCAACTGACCGCTGATCACGCGAACGATCTCGCTGGGCACCGTTGGCAAGTCGCCGGAAAAGACGCGACCGGTCGCGCCGTCCAGGGTGATCCAGTCGCCCTCGTTGACGACCGTGCCGTTGACGCTGAACTCGCGCTTCTCGGCGGACACGTCCAGCTCCTTGCAGCCGACGATTGCACATTTGCCCATGCCGCGAGCGACGACGGCGGCGTGACTCGTCATGCCGCCTCGCGAGGTGAGCACCGCGCGCGCGGCGACGATGCCGTGGAAATCCTCGGGTGTGGTCTCTTCTCTGACGAGAATCACCGCCTCGCCGCTGGCGGCGCGCCGCTCGGCGACATCGGGGTCGAAGACCGCCAGCCCCGACGCTGCGCCAGGACTGGCCGGCAGCCCAACGGCGATCGGCGTGGCGCGGGCCGAAGGATCAATGACGGGATGCAGCAACTGATCCAGTTGTGCCGCGTTCACCCGCTGGATCGCTTCGGTGGTGGAGATCAGGCCCTCGTCCACCATCTGCCGCGCGATGCGCACCGACGCCGCCGACGTTCGCTTGCCGGTGCGGGTCTGCAGGACAAAGAGCTTGCCGCGTTCGACGGTGAACTCGAGGTCCTGCATGTCGCGGAAGTGCTGTTCGAGGGTGTCCTGGATGCGGAGCAACTCGGTGTAGGCCCCGGGCAGTCGCTCCCGCATCTCGTCGATGTGCAGCGGCGTGCGCATGCCGGCGACCACATCTTCGCCCTGGGCATTGACGAGGAACTCGCCATAGAAGACCCGCTCGCCGGTGCTGGGATCCCGGGTGAAGGCCACGCCGGTGCCGGAGTCGTTCCCCAGATTCCCGAACACCATGGCCACGATGTTCACGGCCGTGCCTAACGTTTCCGGAATGGCGTTGACCCGACGGTAGTCCACCGCCTTCTTGAGGGTCCAGGACATCCACACCGCGTCGATCGCGCCCCAGAGCTGGTCCCGCGGGTCCATGGGGACCGGGCGGCCGGCGGTGTGTCGACTCAGGGCCTTGTACTCTTCCACGAGGTTACGCAGCGACTCTTCCGACAGCTCGGCGTCTGTCGCGACGCCGGCGGTGATGCGCTTGGCCTTGAGCAGGTACTCGAAATCATGCAGGGGGACGCCAAGCACGACGTCACCGTACATCTGCAGCAACCGGCGATACGAGTCGTAGGCGAACCGCGCATTCCCGCTCTGATGCGCCAGGCCTTCAACCGTGCGGTCGTTGAGCCCCAGGTTGAGAATCGTCTCCATCATACCGGGCATCGACACGGCGGCGCCGGAGCGCACGGAGACGAGCAGCGGATTGCGCGAATCGCCAAATCCCCGACCGGTGGCCTGCTCCAGTTGTGCGAGGTGTACCTCGACTTCTTCGGTCAAACCTTCCGGCCGGGTCGCGGCGGCAAGAAAGTCCATGCACGTGGAGGCGGCGATGGTGAATCCGGGAGGCACCGGGACGCCGATGTTGGTCATCTCGGCGAGATTGGCGCCCTTGCCGCCCAGAACCGCTTTCATGTCGCGGGTTCCGTCGGCGGCGCCGTTGCCGAAGAAGTAGACCAGCCTGCCCATGAACTCCGCTCGTGTTGGAGGTTCGTCGCTTGGCTTACGCGTCCTTTCCGGCCCTCATGAGATCCACCAGGGGTGGTGCGGTCGGGTACTCCCCGGAGAAACAGGCATGGCAAAAACCATGCGGGCCACCCGGGACGGCGTGCAGCATGCCCTGCAGGGACAGGTACCCGAGGGAATCCACGCCGATGCGCGTCGCAATCTGTTCGAGGGAGTGCGTCGCCGCGATGAGCTCTTCCTTGTTCGGCGTGTCGATGCCGTAGTAACAGGGTCCCGTGATCGGGGGCGAGGAGACGCGCATGTGCACCTCGCGCGCCCCCGCAGCGCGAACGAGCGCGACGAGACCGCGCGTCGTGGTGCCGCGCACGATGGAATCATCCACCATCACCACGCTCTTCCCGACCAGCACTTCTTTCACCGCGTTGTACTTCACCTTGACTTTCGCGTCTCGGCCCGACTGCGTCGGCTGGATGAAGGTCCGACCTACATAGTGATTGCGAATAAGGGCGAGTTCGAGGGGAAGATTGGATTCCTCGGCATAGCCCAGGGCGGCGGCATTGGACGAGTCAGGCACCGCGAAAACCAGGTCGGCATGGGGCGCCGGCTGCTCCCGCGCCAGCTGCCTGCCTAACGCTCGACGGGCCCGGTCCACCGACCCGCTGAACACGTAACTGTCCGGACGGGCGAAGTAGACGTGCTCGAAGACGCATCGCGACAGCGGCTTGTTGGCGGGGAAGGCCTGAATGCTGCGGAGACCGCGACTGTCCATCGCGACGATCTCTCCCGGCACGACTTCACGCACCAGAAGCGCCCCTACGATGTCGAGGGCGCAGGTCTCGGAGGCGACCACATACCCGTCGCCGAGCATCCCGATGACCAACGGCCGGAAGCCGCGCGGGTCTCTGGCGGCCAGCAGCGTCTCGCCCATGAGGACCACGAGACAATACGCGCCCTCGATTCCCTCGAGGGCTTCGGCGAGCATCCGCTCGGGCTCGGCGCTCTTCGCATGAGCCAGGCGGTGCACGATGACCTCCGAGTCCATCGTCGAGGCAAAGATCGACCCCGACTGTTCCAGCCCATCCCGGATCTGCGTCGCGTTGGTGAGGTTCCCGTTATGCGCGAGCGCGACGTAGCCCCCCTTGAAGCGCGCGAGTACGGGCTGCGCGTTGTCGAGCGTGGAGGAACCCGCCGTACTGTAGCGCGTGTGACCGATCGCCACATGCCCGGGCATCGCTTCCAGTTCCCTCGGGCTCAGCCCTTCGGAGACGAGCCCCATCTTCCGGGAACCACGAGCCACGGCGTCGCCGTCCACCGACACGATGCCGGCCGACTCCTGCCCCCGGTGCTGCAGCGAATACAGACCGAGATGCGTGATCTCCGCTGCGTTGTCGAGGCCGTAGACCCCGAAGATGCCGCACATGTCAGTCGTCTCCCGAGGTCGCCAACGCCACCTCGTCGGTCGCAATCGCGACCTTTGTCATCAGTCGAGGAATTGCCTCATGGTACGCGGCCGCGAGTCGCGCCATCGGCGTGCGCCACTGGGTCATTCCCACTGTCAGCACGTAGTCACCACCCACTGCCCCAACCGTTCCGATCTGCCACGCCGGCACGCCGTGCCTGGACGCGGTGGCAAGCACCGACGCCGGCTCGGACGTCGAGACAATGGCGCGACCCTGCGCTTCGCCAAACAGAAGCGCGCGCAGTCTCAGTGAGTGAAACGCCGAGAGATCGACCTCGACACCGAAAGTCGAACCGGATTCGAGCATCGCACTCTCGGCGATCGCGACGGCCAGTCCACCGTCACTGCAGTCGTGCGCCGATCGCACGGAGCCTGCCCGAATGACCTCGACCAACGTATCGACCAGGGCGCGTTCACGTTCCAGGTTCACGTGCGGCGGCGCCCCGGCCGTCACCCCGTGAATGCGGCTGAGGTACTCGCTCGCACCCAGCTCATCTGTGGGCTCGCCCAGGAGGATGACAGCGTCGCCCGGAGTCTGGAACGCCCCGCCGACCACCTGATCGATGTCATCGATGAGTCCGACCATCCCGATCGTCGGCGTGGGAAAGACCGCGCCGGTCTGGCTCTCGTTGTAGAAGGAAACATTGCCACCCGTGACCGGGGTGCCTAGCGCCTCGCAGGCCTCGCCGATTCCGGCCACCGCCTCGCGGAACTGGAAGAACACTTCCGGTCGCTTGGGATTGCCGAAATTGAGACAGTTGGTGATGGCCATCGGGCGCGCGCCGGTGCACGCGACGTTCCTGGCGCACTCGGCGACCGCAATGCGACCACCGGTCCGCGGTTCGAGATAGACGTAGCGGCCATTGCAATCCGTCTTGAGCGCCAACGCCTTCCGCGTCCCCTGCAATCGGACCACGGCCGCGTCGCCATGACCAGGGCCGACCATCGTGCTGGCCCGAACCGTGGAATCGTACTGCCGATGCACCCATTCTTTGCTGGCGATCGTTGGACTCGACAACAGTTGCGCGAGCGTCCAGAACGGATCTCGCTCCTCGGGTCGCACCGGCGTTGCGTGCACGTCGACGGCCCGCAGTGTCCGTACCTCGTCGCCTTCGCGGGCGTCTGGCGAATACACCGGGCAGTCGGTGACCAGTCGTGACCCGGGGAATTCGGCGACCACGTGATCGCCCTCGGTGACACGGTACACCGGTTCGGCGATCACCTCACCGATCACGGCCGCCACCAGATCCCACTTCTCGAGAATGGCGCGCACGTGGTCTTCGTGCCCCTGCTTCGCCACCACCAGCATGCGTTCCTGAGACTCGGAGAGCAGAATCTCGTATGGCGTCATGCCGCTCTCCCGCACCGGCACTCTGGTCGTATCGATCGTCACGCCCACGTCACCGCGTTCCGCCATCTCGGCCGAGGACGAGGTGAGGCCAGCGGCGCCCATGTCCTGGATGGCCACGATGTGGCCGCTCCGGATCAGTTCGAGACTCGCTTCGAGCAGCAGCTTCTCGGTGAAGGGATCGCCCACCTGCACCTGCGGCCGCCTGGCCTCGCTGGCCTCGGTCAGGTCCTCGGAGGCGAACGATGCGCCGTGAATACCGTCTCGTCCTGTGCGCGCACCGACCGCGATGATAGGGTTGCCGACTCCCTGGGCCTTGGCGCGGATCAGCTCTTCTTCCCTGAGGAGACCGACGCACATGGCGTTGACGAGGGGATTGCCCTCATAGGACGGATCGAACACGACTTCGCCGGCGACCGTGGGGATGCCGACGCAATTGCCGTAGTCACCGATCCCTTTCACCACGCCGCCGAACAGCCAGCGCACGCGCGCGCTCTCCAACGATCCGAAGCGCAACGAGTTGAGCAGCGCAATGGGACGCGCACCCATCGTGAAGACGTCACGCAGGATGCCGCCAACACCGGTCGCCGCGCCCTGGTACGGTTCAACGGCCGACGGATGGTTGTGCGACTCGATCTTGAAGGCGACGGCGAGCCCGTCCCCGACCGAAATGACCCCGGCGTTCTCCCCCGGGCCCTGCAGCACCCAGGGCGCCTTGGTGGGAAGGGTCCGCAACACGGGTCGCGAGTGCTTGTAGGAGCAGTGTTCACTCCACAGCGCAGAGATGACACCGAGCTCCGTCAACGTGGGCGTGCGCCCGAGCATGGCCACCAGACGATCGTATTCATCGGTGGTGAGCCCGTGTTCGGCCACCAGGGCCGGCGAGATGACCGGATCGCCCGGTCGGGGAGTCGCGCCCACCTACTTGAGCCCGAACATGGATCGAACGAAGCCGCGAATGGCGCTCTGGTCCACGTGCTCGATCATCTCCAGTTCGCCCTTGTCGAGCCACATGCCGTGACACTCGGGGCACTTGTCGATCTTGATGTGATGGAACTCGGTCTCCACGAGGTCTGCGCCGCATTTGGGGCACTTCATGAAGTGCGACCGGCGCTCCGCTCTTGCCCGTTCGGAGTCGAGCCTGGCGCGCTGTTCCTTGATGAGTTCTGCATCTCGCTTGACGAAGTATTCGTCTTCGTTTCGCGTGGGCTTGGTGTCGCTCATGGGGGGCAAACGGGTTAGGGCCAACGGGGTAAGGGAAACGGTAAGCGCGTGAGCGCGTGAGGGGGTCGTCGCTAGGCCTCCACGCGGGCGAGGACGGATTCAAAGAATGCGAGGCCATCACGGGAGCCGTGGTGCGGCTCCACGGCGCGTTCGGGGTGCGGCATCAGCCCGATGACGTTGCCACGTTCGTTGATGATCCCGGCGATGTTGTCGAGCGAGCCGTTGGGATTCGCGTCCGCCGTGACGTTGCCTGACGAGTCCACGTACCGGAACACGACCTGGCCGTTGTCCTCCAGCCGCTGCAGGTCCGGGGCGTCGATGGTGAACCGGCCGTCGCCGTGCGCGATCGGAATGCGAAGGAGCTGACCGGGGCTGTACTGGTTGGTGAACCGGGTTTCCGCCGTCTCGACGCGCAGCGTCACGGGCAGGCTGCGGAACTGCAGGCTGTCATTGCGCAGCAGTGCGCCAGGGAGCAGATGCGCCTCGCAGGCGATCTGGAACCCGTTGCAGATGCCGATCACCGGTCCGCCGGCGTTCGCATGTGCGATCACTTCCTGCATGATCGGGCTGAACCGGGCGATCGCGCCGGCACGAAGGTAGTCGCCGTAGCTGAAGCCTCCCGGGAGAATGACCACATCCGCGCCCTGCAGGTCGTGGTCCTTGTGCCAGAGGCGCACGGCCTGCGCGCCTAACGCGTCGGTCACGGCGAGGTAGGCGTCGTCGTCGCAGTTGGACCCGGGGAAGGTGACAATGCCGAACTTCATGTGCTGGTGACTCCGGCGATTTCGTAGTCTTCGGTCACAGGATTGGCGAGCAACTTGTCGCACATGGTGCGCACGCTGGCCGATGCGGCCTCCGAGCTGGCGGCGTCGACGTCCAGCACGAGGTGGCGTCCAACACGTGCTTCGGAGACCGCGGCAAAGCCGAGGGCATGCAGGGCGTCGGCGACGGCCTTGCCCTGCGGATCCAACACGCCCTTGCGGGGCACGATGTGAATGGCGACACGAAAACGGGACATCCTGCGGAGTCCTCTAGCTGGGTGGAGTGGGTGGAGGCGTGCCTTCATCGCCGCGGAGACGGCGCCGGCGCCGGCGCCCGCGAAGCCGAAAGTCCACCGCGTCGTCGGCGGTGGGGTAGGCGCGGCCCGGGGAATAACCCACCCGCACCCCCCCCCACACGCCC
>JBQTIW010000065.1:0-26411 GCA_052387735.1 Gemmatimonadaceae bacterium | reverse complement strand
GGCGCTCCTGGCCGCCCGCCGCGCGCACGAGCGCATCTACATGGTCGATTTCGAGGATGCCAAGGACAAGGTCATGCTTGGCACGGAGCGCAAGTCGCTCGTCATGAAGGAAGAGGAGCGTCGCCTGACCGCCTACCACGAGGCGGGTCATGCCGTGTGCGCCGTTATGGTCAAGGGGAACGACCCGCTCCACAAGGTGACGATCGTTCCGCGTGGGCGTGCGTTAGGCGTGGCGTTCACGCTTCCCGAAGACGATCGGGTGTCGGTGACGCGCGAACAGATCGAAGCGCGCCTCGTTATGGCCTACGGTGGCCGGGTGGCCGAGGAGATCATTTTTGGCCGCGACCGCGTCACCACGGGCGCGGCGAGTGACATTCAGCAAGCGACGGGGATTGCGCGGCGGTACGTCACGCAGTGGGGCCTGTCCGACGCAATCGGACCGATCCTCGTCGGCGAGAACGAGCAAGAGGTATTCCTCGGGCGGGAGATCATGAGCCGCCGCGAGGTGTCAGAGGAAACCGCGCAGCTGGTCGACGCCGAGGTCAAACGCGTTGTGGACATGGCGTACTCGCGCGCGACGCAGACACTCACCGAGCACCTCGGGCTGCTGCACGCAGCGGCCAAGGCGCTGCTCGAGCGGGAGACGCTCACTCGCTCTGATTTCCAGCTCCTGATCCGTGGGGAGACGCTCCCCCCGCGTGCCCCGGCCACTCCCGTGGTACCGTCGTCGCCGCCGACCGCGGTGCTGCCGCCGCTCAAACCGGCGGCGCCGCCGCTCCTCGGCGGACCGGAGCCCTCGCCGGCCTGAGTCGCCTAACGAACCAACCGCCTCCGGCGCCCGCTCGGGTGCCGGAGGCGGTGTCGTATTAGCTTGCGCGCGATGCGCTCGCGACTGTTTGCGCCTGTCCAGCGGCACCCGGCCACCGTCCTGGCGGCAGTGCTGCTCGCGCTGTATGCCATCACGCTGGCGCCCTCGGTGACCCGGTGGGACAGCGGTGAATTCCTGAGCGCGGTGCGGACGCTGGGCATCCCCCATCCTCCCGGCACACCCCTGTTTGTCCATGCCGCCAGGGCCTGGTCCTCGTTGCTGGGCGTGCTCGACTTCACCGTAGCGGTGAACCTCGGATCGGCGGTCGCGACGGCGGTCGCGGTCGCGCTGCTGGTCCGCACGTTTCTGTCGTGGGCTGGTCCGGGGGCCCTGCTGTTGTCCGGGGTGTGTGCGGGTTCATACGCGGCAGTCTGGCAAAGCGCGACCGAGACGGAAGTGTACGGGTATGCCTTCTGTCTCGCGGCCGTGATGCTCGCGGTCGGTGACCACGCAGGGCGGCGCTGGTCCCGGCGGCATCGCCTGCTCCTGGCGTTTCTCGCAGGCCTGGCTGTGCCGTTGCACATCAGTGCGCTGATCGCCGGTCCCGCCGCGATCCTGCTCTCCGCAATGGACGCCGGCGGCTCATTCTCCTTCCGGGCATCACTGGTGCCGCTGGCAGGCTGGCTCGTCGCCGTTGGGGTGGGCACGGTGTCTCCGCTGCTTACGGTCCTCGGCCTGATCGTCGGGATCGCGGCCGCGTTCCTGCCTTCGGGGTCCCCGTCCGGATGGCGCGTTGGCGACGGGTTGGTCGCCGTGCTGCTGTCCCTCGCGGGGGCAAGTTTTGTCCTCGTTATGCTGGTGCGAGCCGCGCACGACCCGGGCGTGAACCAGGGTGACCCATCTACGTGGCACGCCCTGTGGGACGTCGTGGGACGGGTGCAGTATGACGTTCCACCCCTCTGGCCGCGGCGGGCGCCTCTCTGGCTCCAGGTAGGGAACGTGGTCCAGTACGCGGACTGGCAGGTCGCCTTCGGATTGAGTGATGCGCCCGGGATGTCCCTGCTGCGAACCCCCGTGACGCTGGTCTTCGTCACGCTGGGCGCCGTCGGCGCAACGGTTCAGTACAGGGAGAACCAACGCGCGTTCCGCGGGCACACTGCGTTCCTCGTGTGTGCGTCGCTAGGCGCGGTCGCCGTCCTCAACCTGAGGGCCGGGCCGACATATGGTTGGGGCGTACTGCCCGCGGGTGCGATTCGCGAAGCAAGGGAGCGGGACTATTTTTTTGCCATGGCTTTCGCCAGTTGGGGTGCGTGGGCAGGTCTTGGCATCGTGACGCTGAGCCGGGTGGTGAACACGCGGGTCCTTCGGAGGGTCGTGTGGGCTCTGGCCTTCATGCCGGTGCTGCTCAACTGGAGCGCAACGGACCGACGGCGCATGCCCGAAGCGCGGCTGGCGCGAGCACTCGGCGTATCACTGCTCGACGCCGCGCCCGCCAATGCCGTACTCATACTCGCCGGCGACAACGACAGCTATGCCGTGTGGTACGCGCAGCAGGTGCTGGGGATGCGTTCCGACGTGGTCCCGATCACCGTCCCCTTGTTAGGGGCGGACTGGTACCGGAAGGAGTTGCGGCGCCGGCACCGGCTGCTCGACTCGGCGTACGCCAGCGGGTGGTACGGGACGAGTGCCACGCTTCGTGCCGCTGCCGCCGCGGCGGCGGCACGGGGGCGACCGTTCGTTGTCTCCGCGGGCATCAGCCGCTCGGAACGACGCGGCATCGCAACCAGATGGCGATTCACGGGGATCTCCTACGTTCAGACAGGTCGCGCCGACAGCGCACAGATTGACACCTTAGTGGTGGACCGACTCAGGGGGACACTGGCGAGTCAGGGTTTCACGGTACGCAGCGCCGGCGGCAGGGATCCGGCGGCCAGATACGTCCAGCGCCTTCTGCTCTGTGTCGAGGCGGCTGCCAGACCGAGCGGTGCGCGCGCAGAGGAGCTCACCGGCTTACTTGAAACGACCTGTAACTACTGATATTTTATTGCGTTATGCCGTTTTCAGGGCTGCCCGGCCGCGTCGCCGAGATTCGCGAGCGCGTCGCATCGGCGGTGGGTCGAGGAGGGCATGCGCAACAGGTCGAGCTCGTTGCGGTGACCAAGACTTATGGGCCGGAGTCGGTGCAGGCAGCCTGGGACGCGGGAATTCGTGCGGTCGGGGAGAACCGGGTGCAGGAAGCGCTGGACAAGATGGATCTTGTCCAGGTTCCGGTGGCGTGGCACCTCATCGGTCACCTGCAGCGCAACAAGGCCAAGCATGCCCGGCGCTTTGCCCTGGTGCACTCGGTCGACAGCGCCCGCCTGGCGGATGCGGTGGCGGCGGAAGGAGCGGGGCAGGGAACGCCGATCCGGGGCCTCGTACAGGTGAACACGTCGGGCGAAGCGACGAAGGGGGGCTTTGGCCTGCAGGAGCTGGAGCGCGAGGCCGAGCGGCTGTCCGCGTTAGGTGGCCTTCGTGTGGAAGGGGTGATGACGATGGCGCCATTGGACGCGCCGGAGCGCGTGCTCCGGGACGCGTTCGCGGGCGCTCGCAAGGCGCGCGACATTCTGGCAGCGGCGGGAATGCCGGCGCGTGAGTTGTCGATGGGGATGTCGAGTGACTTCGAGATCGCCGTCGAGGAAGGGGCGACGATGATCCGGCTGGGGACGATTCTCTTTGGAGCACGCGCGTAATGGCCGACGATTCCTTCCATCTCACACCGCTCGACATCCGTCGGTTCGACTTCGGCAGCGCGCTCCGCGGTTACGACCGCGCGCGCGTCGATCAGTTTCGCGAGCAGGTGGCCAACGAGGTCGAGCGATTGGTAAAGCAGGGTCAGGCCCTGGAAGCCAAGGCGCAGGGATTCCATGAGCAACTCCGTGCCTTTCGAGAGCGGGACAAAGCCATCAACGAAGCCCTCATCTCCGCTCAGCAGCTGCGCGCCGAAGTGAAGGAACAGGCCGAACGCGAGGCCCAGCTCATTCTGCGCGAGGCCAAGGCCGAGGGCGAGCGCATTGTCGCCGCAGCGCATAACGAGACGAAGAAGGTGGAGGCGGACCTCGATACCCTCGTCAGGCAGCGACGGGCCTATCTCCTGCAGCTCCGCAGCATGGTGGAGCGTCAGCTCGCCGAAATCGAAGCCGCGGATGCGAGCACCACGTCGCTTCCGGTGCGGCAATCGGCCGAGGCGGCGGCGGTTCCATCGTCGACGCCGCTCTGGCTGGACTCCGTCGTCAAGGACTGAGCCACCGGCGCCAAACCGTCTTCACGTCAGGACATGGACTCCTCGCTTCACACGTTCGAGACCATCGAGCGCGCGGCGGATGCCGTTCGCCTGCGGTTCGCCCATGCCCCCGTCGTCGGCATCGTCCTTGGCACCGGACTTGGCGGACTCGCGCAGCGGATCGCCGCCGAGGCGACGATCGACTATCACGACATTCCGGGTTTCCCGCTGTCCACCGTCGAATCGCACGCCGGCCGGCTGATCTGCGGGACCCTGTCCGGCAAGACGGTCATCGCGATGCAGGGCCGCTTCCATCGCTACGAGGGCTATTCCCTTCAGCAGGTGACGTTTCCGGTGCGCGTGCTGCGAGCGTTAGGTGCGCAGACGCTGGTGGTCTCCAATGCCTGCGGCGGCATGCATCCGCTGTGGGAGGCCGGGGACTTGATGCTGATCGCCGACCACCTCAACCTGCTGGGGGACAATCCCCTCATCGGCCGCAATGACGACCGGCTCGGCCCACGGTTCCCGGACATGTCGGAGCCGTACAGCGCCGAGCTGCGCGCGCTCACGCGTGCCGAGGCGAAACGGCAGGGTGTCACGCTTCGCGAAGGCGTCTACGTCGCCGTGACCGGTCCGTGCCTCGAGACGCGAGCCGAGTATCGGTTCCTCCGCGGCATCGGCGCCGACGTCGTGGGAATGTCCACGGTGCCCGAAGTGATCGTGGCCGTCCACGGCGGCATGCGCGTGTTAGGCGTCTCGATCATCACGGACATGTGCCTTCCCGACGCGCTGGAGCCGGCCAGTCTGGAGCGGATCATCGGGATCGCCGCACGGGCGGAGCCACATCTCACATCGCTCATCGCGGGCGTGCTGGAGCGCATGTGAAGACCGCGCGATATCGACTGCTGCCGCCGGACCGCAAGGCGGACGAGCTGGAGCAGGAGGTCCTGGCGCTCTGGCGGGAGGAACGGCTGTTCGAGCGCTCCCTCGAGGCGCGCAGGAACGGACCACCGTTCATCTTCTTCGACGGCCCACCGACAGCCAATGGCCGTCCGGGCATCCATCACGTGTTCGCGCGCACGGTCAAGGACCTGTTCTGCCGGCATCGGGCGATGCATGGCTACAACGTGCCGCGCAAAGCCGGATGGGACACGCACGGGCTTCCCGTCGAGATCGAGGTCGAAAAGGCACTCGGCATCAAGGGGAAGCAGGACATCGAGCGGCTCGGCGTCGAGGAGTTCAATCGGCGGTGCCGCGAGAGCGTGTGGAAGTATCGCGCCGAATGGGAGCAGTTGTGCGAGCGCATTGCCCATTGGCTCGACTACGCGCATCCGTACGTCACGTACCAGAACGAGTACATCGAGAGCGAGTGGTGGGCACTCAAGACGTTGCACGAGCGCGAACTCCTCTATAAAGGGCACAAGATCCTCCC
Source organism: Gemmatimonadaceae bacterium (assembly GCA_052387735.1). Classification (GTDB taxonomy): domain Bacteria; phylum Gemmatimonadota; class Gemmatimonadetes; order Gemmatimonadales; family Gemmatimonadaceae; genus RBC101. The sequence goes on along the minus strand of JBQTIW010000065.1, from coordinate 20,909 downwards.
GTACTGTCCGCGCTGCGGTACCTCGCTCTCCTCGCACGAAGTCGCGCAGGGCTACGAGGACGTGGAGGACCCGTCGGTGTATGTGGCGCTGGATCTTCTGGGAGACGGGAAACGGGAGAGGGAAGCGGGCAGGTCACGCCGGCGTCTCATCGTGTGGACCACGACGCCGTGGACGCTCGTCTCCAACGTGGCGTTGGCGGTGCACCCGGATCTCTCGTACGTCGAATTGCAGAAGAAGACCGGCGCGGAGTGGACGATCATCCTGGCGGAAGCGCGCGCTGGTGCGGTGCTCGGCACCGACTACAGCGATCGCTGGGACGTGGTCAGTCGCATGAAGGGAGCGGAGCTTGCGGGGCAGCGATATCGTCGGCCTCTCGACTGGGTGGCGTTCTCGGACGGTGGCGGTCAACACGAGGTCATCATCACCGCGGATTTCGTATCGGCGGAGGATGGCAGCGGCATTGTCCACATGGCGCCCGCGTTCGGCGCCGACGACTATGCGATGGGTCGGAAACACGGACTGGCCTTGCTGCAGCCGGTCAACGCTCGCGGTGAATTCGACGCGGGGATTCCCGTGATCGGCGGTCAATGGGTCAAGGCCGCCGACCCGCTCATCGTCCAGGAGCTCGAGCGTCGCGATGTGCTGTGGAAGGCGGCCACACTGACGCATGCGTATCCCCATTGCTGGCGCTGCGGGACGCCGCTGTTGTACTACGCGCGTGAATCCTGGTTCATCCGCACGACCGCGGTTCGGGACGACATGCTGGCGCGTAACGAGCGCGTTGACTGGCATCCTCGGGAAGTCGGCGAGGGGAGATTCGGCGAATGGCTCGAGAACAACATCGACTGGGCCATCTCCCGCGACCGTTACTGGGGCACACCGTTGCCGGTCTGGGTGTGCGATCAGCAACCCGACCACCTGGACGTGATCGGTTCCTATGCGGAGCTGGCGGCAAGGGTGGGGGAGCCCCTGCCGGCCGACTTTGACCCGCACAAGCCCTTCGTTGACCAGTGGCAGTGGCCGTGCACGCACTGCAGCGGCACGATGCAGCGAGTGAGCCAGGTGATCGATGCCTGGTTCGACTCGGGCTCAATGCCGTTTGCTCAATGGCATTTCCCGTTTGAGAATCGGGATGTCGTGGCGCAGCAATACCCGGCCGACTTCATTGCCGAGGGGCTCGATCAGACGCGTGGGTGGTTCTATTCGCTGTTGGCCATCGCCGCCGGACTGGGTGACGCGCTGCCTAACAACGCGCTCGGAGACGGGAAACACGAGATGGGAGACGTGACATCGGCGTCGCCGGGTACGGCGAGCGGCGGCGCCGCCGCGCGCCCTCCCGTCTCCCGTCGCCCGTCGCCCGTCGCCCGACGTACGGCGCCATACAACGCGGTCGTCGTCAACGACCTCGTGCTCGATGCCACGGGCGTGAAGATGTCAAAGAGTCGCGGGAATGTCGTGGATCCGTTCGACGTCGTCGCGCGTCACGGCGCCGATGCCGTGCGGCTCTTTCTCGTCGCGTCCTCGCAACTGGGGATTCCCAAGCGGTTCGACGAGAACGTGCTCCGGGATACTGCATCCGGATTCCTCCTCACGCTCAAGAACATCTACTCGGGAATCTTCGCGCAGTACGCCAATTACGGATGGTCGCCCGACACCCCGTCGCCGGTCGCGGCGGAGCGGCCGCCGCTCGACCGGTGGATTCTGTCTCGCCTCTCGACGGTGGAACGCACGGTCGATGCGGCACTGCAGGAATACGACGCTACGGCGGCAGCGCGGCTGATCATGAGCTTCGTGGTCGACGACGTTTCCAACTGGTATGTGCGCCAATCGCGCAGTCGGTTCTATGATGTCGCGACGCCGGACAACGCGGCCGCGTTCGCGACGCTGCACGAGGTGCTCGTGACGGTCTCGAGGTTGCTCGCGCCCATGGCGCCGTACGTGAGCGACTGGATTCACCGGGAGCTCGCCGGGACCTCCGTTCACCTCGCGGCGTATCTGCGTCCCACGGCATCGCCCCCCGATCAGCGGTTGGAGCGAGCGATGGAGGAGGTCCGGGAGTTGTCGCGCCTTGGTCGGGCGGCTCGCGAGGAGGCGTCCATCAACGTACGGCGGCCGCTGGCGCGCGCCTTCTGCGTGGTGCCTGCCGACATCGCTGAAGCGGTGCAACCACTGCTCTCGATTCTCCAGGTCGAGCTCAACCTCAAGGTCGTGTCGCTGCTGACCTCCGCTGACGAGCTCGTGACGCTCGAGGCCAAGCCGAATTTCAAGTCGTTAGGTAAACGCTTCGGGAAGGTGACGCCGCTTGCAGCCCGGGCCGTTCAGTCCCTGTCATCCGAGGATCTGCGGCGCTTCGAGCTGGGCGAGCCGGTTGCCGTATGGGTGGAGGGGGCCTCGCATCACCTGGACCCGGACGATGTCACGATCGTGCGACGGGCGGTCGGCGAGCTGGTCGTGAAGGAGGCCGGGGGGCGGTTTGTGGCGATCGATCCCGTTGTCACACCTGAACTTCGCCGGGAAGGACTCGCTCGCGAGCTCGTAAGCCGGATCCAGCGGATGCGGAAGGAGGGGGATCTCGACGTTTCGGACCGAATCATGCTGTGGATTTCGGGAGACCCGGAAATCGAACAAGCGGTTCGCGAGTATATAGATTGGATGGCTGGCGAGGTTCTGGCGCGCCAGCTGCTCGTTGGCCAGCAGAACCCACCGGTCGAACATGCGGCGCACGCCGTGGAGCTCGATGGACTCCACGCAAGCGTTGCCCTGATTGTGGACGAGTGACAATGGCGACACCAATCGGCGCCAAGAAGCCGAAGGCGATGAATAAGAAGAATCTCCAGCACTTCGAGAAGCGACTGCTCGAGGAGCGAAGACGCGTGCTCAAGGAGCTCGGCCACTACGACGACGTGTTTGGCGCCACGCCCCAGTCGGCCGACGGAGACCTCAGCTCGTATTCCTTCCACATGGCCGATCAGGGGACCGATGCCATGGAGCGCGAAAAGGCATTCCTGTTCGCGAGCCAGGAAGGACGGTTTCTCTGGCACATCGATCAGGCGCTGCGACGGCTCTACAAATCACCCGAAACGTTCGGTAAGTGCCACAACTGTGGGGAGGAGATCGCGTTTGAGCGGCTCGACGCGCTCCCGCATGCGCGATACTGCATCAAGTGCAAGCAGAAGGAAGAAGATGGAAAGAAGTAGCTGGAAGGTGGGCATCTTCTGGCCCGTGGTGGCGTTGCTGGTGGTGGCCGATCGCGTGACGAAAATCGTGGCCGAGCAGACCCTGTGGCCGCGGTACGTTCCTCGTGACGTGTGGGGCGACTTCCTGCGGTGGACCCTTGTCTACAATCCCGGCGCGGCCTTCGGGCTGCATCTGGGGCCGTATTCGCGCTGGATCTTCATGGGGCTCACGGTGGCGGCACTGGCCATCCTCACCAATCTCTATCGCAACACGCAGCCCGGCGATCGCTGGCGCCTCCTGGCCGTTGGACTGGTCACGGCGGGCGCAGTCGGCAATCTCATCGATCGCGTGATTTCGCCCAACGGCGTGGTGGACTTCATCGATGTCGGGATCGGAGAACGGCGATGGCCCACCTTCAACGTTGCCGACATGGCGGTGAGTACGGGCGCGATCCTGCTCGCCATCGTGCTCTGGGGTGAAGACCGTGCGGCGGCACGTTCCGCACTCGCCAGCGATTCCACGCCGGCGACGTGAGCGACCCCCGCCCGGGCGCGACCCACACGATCGTACTCGAGGCGGACAGCGATGTCCGCCTCGATTTGTTGGTGGCGACGCGCGTGGAGATTTCCCGAACCCAGGCCGCGACGCTGATCGCCGCGGGGCAGGTGCAGGTCGATGGCCGCCGGGAGCGGTCGGCCTACAAGCCAACTGCAGGCGAGACGGTCACGGTTCGGATTCCACCCCGGGTGGCGCGCGACATCGTGCCGCAGGACATCCCGCTCCGTGTGATCTACGAAGACGCCGAGCTGCTGGTGATCGACAAGGCCGCCGGCATGGTCGTGCACCCGGCTCCCGGAAACTGGGATGGTACGGTGGTCAATGCGCTCGTCGGCCGTGGCGGCGCGCTGTCGCCGCTCGGCGGCGCCGACCGTCCGGGACTGGTGCACCGGCTCGACAAGGACACATAGGGCCTCCTGCTGGTGGCCCGCACCGAGCGGGCACATCGCATCCTGGGCGCCGCGCTCGCGGCTCGGCACGTCGTGCGCCGCTACGCCGCTCTCTGCTGGGGACACGTGGAGGCCGACCGCATTTCCGTCGACAAGCCGCTGGCCCGCGACCCCAAAGACCGACAGCGCATGGCGGTGGTCGCCGGTGGGAAGCCCGCGCGCACGTCGTTCACGCGTCTGGCGCGCTTCGATTCGGTCGATCTCCTGCGCGCGCACCTGCACACGGGTCGCACGCATCAGATCCGCGTCCATCTGTTGGCCATCGGGCATCCGGTGGTCGGCGATGACGTCTATGGTGGGGGCGGCGGCCGCAAGCTCGTACAGCTTCCGCCCCGCCGACACTTTCTCCACGCGGCGCGACTGCGCTTCCGGCACCCCGAAACCGGCGCGGAGCTCGATTTCCGTTCGCCGCTTCCGCCCGATCTTTCGTGGGCGCTCGCCGCGGTCGCGTCGGACCCCTCGCTCGCTGATGACGAGCGCGCCCTGGATCGCTTCGGGTTCTTCGACGAGGGTGGTGACGCGTGACGCGACAGCTCCTGGTCGTCGAAGCGGCCGGCAGGCTCTATGCCCTCCCGTCCGAATTCGTGCGGGAGATCACCAATATGCTCCCCGCCACCCGGATCCCGGGTGCTGCCGACGATGTCCGAGGCCTCGTCAACCTTCGGGGGCAATTGTTCGCGGTTCTCGATCTCGCTCACCGCGTCTCCGGCACCGCCTCCGCGGCTTCCGAACCGGACGTTGTTGTGCTCTCCGCAGAGGGCAAGACGCTCGGTGTACTCGTCGACGACGTGCGCGAGGTCATTGCGCTGGACGAGTCCGCCTCAGAGGGACTGGAGACCCAGGGTGTGAAGGGTGGGCTTGTGGCCGGCGTGGGACATTTTGGAGAGGCAGTCGTCATTGAGGTGGACGTGAAGGAGCTCGTGCGGCAGTCGCTGGCATAAGGGCAGCGGAGGCGCGCGGGCCGGCGTCAAACAGGACCCACGTGAGCCACTCCGTACTCATCTGCGACGACGCGATCTTCATGCGCACCATGCTGGGAGACATCCTCTCCCAAGCGGGGTTTGAGATCGTTGGTGAAGCTGAAACGGGCGCCCAGGCGGTACAGAAGTACCGGGACCTGCGGCCCGACCTCGTGACGATGGACATCGTCATGCCCGACATGGGCGGAATCGATGCGGTCCGCGAGATCACGCAGTCCGATCCGAGCGCCAAGGTGCTGATGTGCAGTGCCATGGGACAGCAGGCCCTGGTCGTCGAAGCCATTCAGGCCGGCGCCAAGGACTTCGTGGTCAAGCCATTCCAGCCCAGCCGCGTACTCGAGGCCGTCCAGCGCGTACTCGGTTAGGCGGGCACTCCCGCCACCGTGAACAAGTACGCGGAGCTCTTCGCCAGCGAAAGCCGTGACTACCTCACGGCGATGGAGCATGCCCTCCTGCAGCTGGAGGCGGATCCGCACGCCCGCGAACCCCTCGACGAGTTCTTCAGAGCCGTTCACACGTTGAAAGGCATGAGTGGGGTGATGGGGTATGACAGCATCACCGAGCTGGCGCACGCCATGGAGTCGCTCCTGGCGCGGGTGCGCGCTGGGGAGGAAGCGTTAGGCGGCGAGGGCATCGACACGCTGTTCGAGGCCGCCGATGCCCTGGCTCACGCTGTTGGTGTCGCGACGTCCGGACGGGCCAGCGTCCTCGATGTCTCGTCGTTGCTCGAACGTCTGACCGCGTCGACCAGCACGCGGGGAGCCGACGTCGTCGAACCGGCACTGCCCTATCCCGGGACGCCGGTTCGCATTCAACTCGAACCGCAGACGCCGCTCCCTGGTGCGCGAGCCCGCATCATCGTCGACAAGTTGGGAACGATCGGTCGCGTGCACGGGACGAATCCGTCTGACTCCGTCATGGCGGCCGACGGCTTTGACGGGCGCCTCACCGTGTTTCTGGAGACGAGTGAGGAATCCGACACGATTCGCGAGCTCGCCCGCTCATGCGGCTTCGTGCAGGACGTTCGCGTCGACGTAGCGGCGCGGGAGCGTTCGGCAAGCCGATCGGCGACCACATTCGACGCGGCCTGGTCCACCGAGAATCTCAAAGCTCCGCTGCAGAAATACGTGCGGATCGAACTCCGACGACTCGATCACCTCATGAACCTGGTCGGAGAGCTGGTCACGGTGCGCGGTCGCCTGCAAACGCTCGCGGCGCCGCACACTGATCCGGTGCTCGACGATGTGATGGCCAAGGCTTCGCGCCTGATCGGCGAACTGCAGGACGGTGTGCTGGGTAGCCGCATGGTGCCCGTGTGGCAGGTGTTCGATCGCTTTCCTCGGGTGGTGCGCGACGCCGCGCGCCTGGTCGGCAAGGAGGTCAACCTCACCCTCGAAGGCCGCGAAATCGAGCTCGATCGCACGCTGCTCGAACAGATCGCCGATCCGCTCGTGCACCTGCTGCGGAACGCGGTGGACCACGGGATCGAGTCCACGGAACGGCGCGAGCGGGCCGGCAAGCCTCCTGTCGGCCGTCTCGCGCTCATCGCCCGCCGCGAGCGCAGCGCGGTCGTGATCGTCATGGCCGACGATGGGCGGGGTGTCGATCGGGCGCGCGTGCTGGAAAAGGCGAAAGCGCTGGGCTGGATCTCCGAAGAGATGGACGAGCTGTCCGACGACGACATCCTCCGGATCATCTCGCGTCCCGGATTCTCAACGGCGGAACGTGTCAGCGAGGTCTCAGGCCGCGGAGTCGGGATCGATGCCGTCCTGGCCAAGGTGAGGGCCCTCGGCGGCGCGGTCGTTTTCTCGACGGTGGAAGGCAAGGGGACCATTTTCGAGCTGCGCCTCCCGGTTACGCTCGCGATCATCCCCGCGATCATTGCCCGGGTGAGTGACGAAGCGTACGCCCTTCCGCTGACCTACATCACGGAAACGGTCCAGCCCGCCGCTGGCACGATCCGGAGGCTCCGCGGTCGACCCGGTTTCATCCTTCGCGACCAGGTCCTCCCCCTGCACACGCTGCGGGCGACGGTTGGCCTTCCACCTCGCGACGAGGGAGGGTCTCAGATCGTCATTGTCGAGGTGACGGATCGGCGCGCAGCGATCGAGGTCGACCGGCTGGATGGGCAGCAGGACATCGTGGTCAAACCGTTCGATGCTGTGCGCGGTTCGGCGGCGGCGTTCACCGGTGCGGCGATCCTCGCGGATGGCACGGCGGCCCTGATTCTCGACGTTGGCGGACTTCTCCAGGACTAGGTGATGCAAGAACTGCTTGCGCTCAAACCCATGCAGCTGGATGCGCTGCGGGAAGTGGCGAACATCGGTGCCGGACATGCGGCGACCGCGCTGTCGCAGATGACCGGCCAGACGATCATGATCTCGGTGCCGACCATCAACATCGCGCCGCTGGAGGACGTGCCGCCTCACATCGGTGATCCGGGCGAACCGGTCGCCGCGGTGCTGATGAACATGTTAGGCGACCTCTCCGGACGGACGCTGCTGGTGTTTCCGCGTCCCACGGCGATTCGCATGGCCGAAATCCTCATGCGGCGCCCGCACGCCGGCGCCGAGGAGCTCACAGAGCTCGAGCAGTCGGCGATCAAGGAGGCGGGCAACATCCTCAGTGGGGCGTACATGAATGCACTGAGCGATTTCATGGGGATCATGATCATGCCATCACCTCCATCGCTCGCCATCGACATGTCACAGGCGGTGTTGACCACGGCGTACCTGCAGTTCGGCAGCGACCGGGACCTCGTGTTCTGCGTGGAGACGGAGTTTCTCATGCAGGATGCGGCCGAACGGCTGCGCGGGTTCTTCCTGCTGCTGCCGGACCTGGCGTCCCTGCGCGCCATCCTGCGCGCGGTGCGGATGGACTGAGTCTCGCGCCGGAGCCCGAGCCGCCGTGACGGTGCAACTCTCCGACCGCGATCGCGCGATCCTGCGGTCGTTCGCGCATCGCATCGATGCGACGGACGCCGGGGCGCTGAACAACCTGGGTGTGCTCTATTTCAGCAAGGGCATGACCGAGGATGCGGTCGCGGCGTTCACGCGCGCGCTGGAACTGGACGCGCGGATGACGATCGCGCAGCGGAATCTGGAGATCGCCTACTTCACGAGCGGCTACTACGACCGGTGTGTGGAGGAAGCCTTGGCACGCCTGGCGTCTTCGCCGCAGGATCGTCACGCGCGGTGGGAGCTGGGCCGCACGTTCCTGCTGCTGGGCGACGTTCCGCGGGCCCTGGATGAATTCGGCGTGTTGCTGCGGGAAGATCCCGACGACGTGCACGTCATTCGTCAGGTGGCGAGCGCGGAAGCCAAGTGCGGCGATCTGGAGGCGGCGTCGCGGTGGCTCCATCACGCGCTCGACGTGGAGCCGGACAATCCGGCCGTCCTGTTCCAGATGGGAGAGGTTGCCTACCACCGCGGACTCAATGAAGAGGCCCGCATCGCGTTGTCCCGAGCCGTGGAGCTCGCGCCTGACGACGCCGACGTACTCTACCTGCTGGGCTTCGTGCTTGGCGACCAGGGCGATCACGACGGCGCCAAGGCGGCTACGTCCCGCGCGTTGCGGATCAACTCCTCGTTAGGTCGGGCGCGCGCGAACCTGTCGCTGGAGCGCTTCGATGCCCGGTCCTACCATCACGCGCGCGAAATGCGCGTGGCGCGCGGGCTCAACGACACGCAAGCGGGGGCGGAGTCGACGCGACTGGCCCACCACAACCTCGGCCTGGCCTTCCGGCACAAGGGCTATTTCGACGAAGCGCTCAAGGAGTATCGGATCGCGCTGGAGCGTGGGGAGGACGCGTTGCTGGTGCAGCAGGCAATGGCCGAGGTGCATCTGTTGCGCGGCGACATGCAGGCGGCGCTGCAGCTCTACGACACGCTGCTCGCAGGTCAACCCCACAATCCCAAGCTGTGGAACGAACGGGGGGTCGCACTGCACCACGCCGGTCGCTATGCCGACGCGCTCATCAGCTACGAGCGCGCGCTGGAGGCGCATCCACTGTACGCCGTTGCCCTCAACAACCTCGGCGTCGCCGCGGTGCATGCCGGCAATCCTGGACGGGCGGTGGACGCATTCACCAAGGCATTGCAACTGAATGCCGGGTTCGTGAAGGCACGGCTGAACCTGGCGTTCCTCCTCGTCAGGCAGTCCGAGGTCCAACACGCCCTCGAAGCCTACCGACAGGTGCTGCGCCTGGCGCCGGAGCATCCGATGGCGTGGAACGGAGTGGGTCTCGTGCTGGCACAGCTCAAGCGGTTCGAAGACGCGCGGAATGCGTTTGCCCGCGCGATCGAGGCGCGCACCAACTTCGCGGAAGCGCACTACAATCTCAGTTTCACGCTGTCGAACCTGGGCGACTACGCGGGGGCGCTGCGCGAAACGAAGCGCGCACTCGAGCTGGATGCGTTCTACACGCCGCAGAAGTTCGAGCTGGCGATCGACCTCGAGCACGAGGATCCACGCCTCGACATCGCCCCCGACGTGGCCGGCGAGCGCCGCGACCAGACCGTCACAGCCTTCGTGTTCGAGCCCGGGAGGCTGGAGGCGCTGTTCGACGATCTGTCGCCCGAAGCGCGACCCGCCGACGCGGCGGCTACCGATGCGCCGTACCATCGTGCCTATGCACTGCTGGATCGCGGTGACCATGCCCGGGGGATGACGGAGGTGCGCCGCGCGATGGCCGATGGCGCTCCCCGCGTCGCCGGCCTCGTCGCGTTAGGCGACATTTTCCTGGCGCGGGGTGCGGCCGGCGAGGCGCTGGAACGCTATCGCGACGCCAAGCAGCTGGATGCCGCGCACGGGCCCGCGGTGCAGGGGGAACTGCGCGCTCTGGTTGCGCTCCACCGTTTTGCCGAAGCCGTGGCACCGGCGGAGTGGCTGGCGTCGTTCGCGTCGGGGAATGCGGACGCGCTGCTGCTGGTCGGCCAGGTGCGCATGGAGACGGAGCGGATCGACGACGCGCGGCAGGCGCTCCTGGCGGCCCGCCGTCTGGCGCCCATGCGCGCCGACGTGCTTCGCGCGTTAGGCCGGCTGGCCCGCCTCGAGGGCGACACCGCCGCGGCGATCGCGGCGTTCCGCGATGCGCTCGACCTCGACCGGCACATTGACGGGGTGCACGTGGAACTCGCCGATCTCCTGGCGGCCAGTGGCGACTACGTGGAAGCGGAACGCGAGCTCGAGGCCGCCGTCGCCTCCGACCCACGCAGCGACGTCGCCACGCTGGCGCTGGCGCGGCTCCGCCGCGAGCGCGGCCAGCCGGACCAAACGGTGGCGTTGCTCGCCGACTTCCTCTCGCTCGACCCCTATCACCTCGAAGCCCTCGCGGCACTGGGCGAATCGCTGTTCCTCGTGGGACGACGACAGGACGCGCAGTTCGCCTTCGCCCGGCTTCGTCGCTTTGATCCCGAGCACGTGGCGGCGCTGTACTTCGAGGGCGTGATGCTGGCGGAAGATCATCAATTCGAGGCGGCCATCGAACGGTGGCGCCGGGTGATCGAGCTCGAGCCGGCCACGGAGTTTGCACGGCGCGCCCGGCGCGATGCCCGCACCGCCGAAGACCTGCGTCGCATTCTCATTCGTCCCGCACGATCGGTGGAGGCGGCCTGATGGCGATCGAAGGACCACTCCGCGAGCTCGGGATTCACGACGTGTTCCAGCTCCTCGACCTGAGCCGGAAGACGGGACGACTGCGCGTGTCCTCGGCGCTGCGCGACAACGAAGGGACCGTGTTCTTCCGCCAAGGACGCGTCGTCGCGGCGACGATCCGGAGCAACCCTCATCCGTTAGGCGCGCTGCTGCTCCGCGCCGGTCGCATCACGGAGGCCGACCTCGCGCGCGCGCGTGCCGCCCAGCAGGATCCGACCGAGAGCCGCCGGCTGGGCGAGATCCTCATCGCCAACGGTGCCATCCCGCAGCGCGAGCTCGAACGCTACATCATGCGGCAGATCGAGGCCGTAGTCTTCGAGCTGCTGTCGTGGCAGGAGGGCTTCTTCTCGTTTGTGGAAGAAGACGTGGCCGCGGCCGGGCCCGAGGGCATCGCGGCCGTGCCGACAGAATCACTGCTCATGGAGGGCGCCCGTCGCCTCGACGAATGGACGCAGATTCAGCAGCGCGTCCCGCATCTCGGCGTCGTGCCCCACCTCGCGGAACCGACCGCTGGCCTCCCCGCGCCCCGGCTCGATCTCCTGCCGCACGAATGGGAGGTCCTGGCAATGATCGACGGCGCGCGCGACATGCGCGCCATCTCCACGAGTCTGGGCCGCAGTGAATTCGAGGTGGGCAAGATCGCCTTCGGACTCGTCACCATTTCCGTCATCGACGTGCGGGATCCCGGAGCGTCGGCCACGCCGCAGATGACCGAGGGCCATCTGGCCACCTGTCTCGCCGATGCGCGTCATGCGCTGTTGTACGAAAGCCTGGAGGACGCGCTCTCCCACGCCGCCGCGGCGGTCTCCCTGGCGCCCAGCGACGCCGAGGCCCGTTCCACGCTCGCCCGCGTCCTGCTCAAGCAAGGGCGTGAGGCGGAAGGTGAGGAAGAGCTGCGTGTCGCACTCGAAACGGATCCGCGACACGCCGCGTCGCTCATGGAAGCTGCCCGCCTTGCGGCGCGACGTGGCGAACTGGAACGGGCGATCGAGTTCTGGCAACGCATTGTCGCCGCCGCTCCCAACACGCCCGTCGCCGAGCAGGCGCGGCTCGCCATCGCACACGCACAGCGGCTCTCGGCCGTACTGGAGGCCGTCGATGCGTGACGAGTCCTGCCGGATCCGGGCAGCCGTGCCATGGAGGGATTCATGCCGCTGGTGAATTACTCCGCGCGCGAGCTGACCTGTAAGATCGTGTACTACGGACCCGGGCGGTCCGGGAAAACGACCAACCTGCATTACATCTACGACCGCGTTCCGGAGCAGCGGCGCGGCTCGATGGTTTCGCTCGCCACGCATAACGAGCGAACGCTGTTCTTCGACTTCCTGCCGCTCGACCTCGGCACGATCTCCGGGTTTGCCACCAAGTTCCAGCTGTATACGGTGCCCGGGCAGATCTACTACCGGTCGACACGCAAGCTGGTGCTGCAGGGCGCCGACGGCGTGGTGTTCGTGGCCGACTCCCAGCGGCGTCAGCTGCAGGAGAACGTCCAGAGCCTGCGCGACATGCACGAAGTGCTGGCCGAGCAGGGCGTTGACGTTCGCGCGCTGCCGCTCGTCCTCCAATACAACAAACAGGATCTCCCCACTGACCTCGTCATGGTCCACCGGGAGCTCGACGATGCCCTGAACTTTCGTGGCGTCCCGAGCTTTGCCGCGGACGCGTTGGCGGGGACCGGTGTGTTCGAGACCCTGCGCAAGGTCTCGCAGCTCGTCCTTCAGCGCCTCAGTACACCCGCACCGAGCACCAGCGCCAGCACGTAGTCCGCATCCCCGTTCGTCCACACGTCCAACCGTCCCGAGATGCTCGACGGTCAACTGCGCTTCGACAACTTCGTCGTTGGCACCGCCAATCGCCTGGCGGCGTCGGCGGCGCGCGCCGTTGCCGAGGCTCCCGGGACCGTCTACAACCCGCTGTTCGTCTACAGCAATTCCGGGTTGGGAAAGACGCACCTGCTGGCCGCGATCGGTCACCAGGCGCGCGCCCTGCACGCCGATCTGGTTGTCGAGTATGTATCGCTCGAGGACTTCGTAGAGCAGCTGCACCTCGCGATTGCCTCGGGCCAGGCGGAGTCGTTCAAGCGTCGATACCAAAGCGTCGGGCTCCTGCTGCTCGACGATGTGCAGTTTCTCTCCGGACGGCCGGAGACACAGAGTGAAGTTCTGCGCGTCTTCAACGCGCTGCAGCGCACGGGGCGCCAGATCGTGATGGCGTCCGATCGCGCACCGAGTGAGATCGCCGACGTCGACGAGCGTCTGCTGAACCGTTTGTCGGGCGGCCTGATCGTGGACATGGGAACGCCGGACTACGAGACCCGCGTGGCCATTCTCCGCCACAAATGCGCCGAACGAAAGACTCGCTTTGGGCAGGGCGTGCTGGAGGAGTTGGCTCGTTCGTCGGTCGGCAATGTGCGCGAGCTGCAGGGGGCGCTGAATCGGCTGGTTGCCCACCAGGCGCTGATGGGTGCGTCCCTGAGCGTCGGCGATGTCTGGCACATTCTTGGTGCCGCGCGATTGTCCGAGGAGCCTGACGAGTTCGAGAGCTTTCTCCAGGACATCGCCGCCGGCGTCGCGGCATCGGTTGATGAATGGCGTCTGCGTCTTGGGGAACGCGTCGCGTACTGGTCGGCACAGGGATTTCGCACGACGATCCTGGAGCAGGCGCTCGAACTTCCCGAACCGCAGAACGTCGACCAGCTCGACGCGTCCTTTGCGTCGGTCACGGAGCGCCTGCGCTCGCTCGAGGCCGAAGCCATACGCCTCGATGCCAGGCACGCGGGCATGGCGGTCTTTCGCGATCCGGATCGCCTTCGGGAGGCCGAAAGCCTGGTTGCGCGCGCCGCGGCGCTTGCCGAATCACCTCCCGCGCCCACGCCGGGCTACGACCTGTCCGCGCTCGTTCGCACGCCGCACAACCGTCTGGCCCTGCGAGCCGCGGGCGCGGTGATCGACGCGCCTGGGACGCAGTACAACCCGCTGTTCATCGTTGGAGCCCGTGGCTCGGGGAAGACGCACCTCGCCAACGCGATCGGCAACGCCCTGACGGCGAGCGGCAGCCACTCGCGGACCGTGGCCTGCGTGAGCGGTGAGGCGTTCGTCGACGACCTGATCGCGTCTCTGCAGCAGGGCACGATCGAGCGGTGGCGCGCGCGGTATCGCGCCGTCGACGCCCTGATCATCGATGGCCTCCAGGCCATCGACGGCAAGGAGCGCACGCAGGAAGAACTGTTCCATCTGTTCAACGCACTCCATCACGACAACCGCCAGATCATCCTCACGAGTGATCGCCCGCTCGCGGCCTACATTGGCCTGGCGGATCGCCTGCGGACTCGATTCGACGGCGGGCTGGCCGTGACAGTGGCCGCGCCCACGGCGGGTGACCGGAGTGGCCGGTTTACGCCGGTGCCGGAAGGCGACGAAGCCGCCGCGCCTAACATCGATGCCGCGGCCGAGGGGCTGTTCGCGCCTCACGAGCCACCGCCGCCGACGCCGCTGATTCCGGACCTCTCGGCCGCCGTGGCAGGACGCCGGCCGCTGGACTCCTTCTTCTTCGACTCCGAAAAACTCGCGGCCGAGTGGCCGGAATCGACGGGCCGTGTGGTGGAGGAGTTGGTCTGATGGCCATCCGCGGATCACTGCGTGAGGCCAGCCTCCCCGACGTCTTGCAGTTGCTCGCCATGGGCAAGAAGACCGGCTGCCTATCGGTCACGCACCGGAACGCCTTCGGCAGCGTCTATTTCGATCGCGGTCGCATCTCCTACGCCTCGATCGTGAATCGCCGCGATCGCCTCGGCGATCTCCTGGTGAGCAACGGCCTCATCTCGCGCGATGAACTGGATCTGGCGATCGCGGCGCAGGCGTCGCAACCCGAGCGGCGCCTCGGGGAGATTCTCGTCGCGCGGTCACTGCTCAGCCGCGAGGAATTGCATCAGCACATCAAGCGGCAGATCGAAGAGGCCGTGTATTACCTGTTCACCTGGGCGCAGGGCACGTTCACCTTCGAGGCCGACGTGTTCCCGGACGAGCAGGACTTTCTGGTCTCGATCAACCCCGAGTCCCTCCTGCTGGAAGGGGCGCGTCGCATCGACGAGTGGAGCTTGATCGAGAAGAAGGTGCCCAGCTTCGACTGCGTCTTCGCCCTCGATCGTGCGCACCTCGCGTCGTCGCACGTCGAGCTGACGATGGAGCAGGAGGCGATCCTCCCCCTGCTCGACGGCGTGCGCGATGTCGCGGACCTGCTCGACCTGTCGGGCTTGGGTGAGTTCGAGATGGGCAAGGCCATCTACGGTCTGGTGTCCGCGGGCTTTCTGCATCGGGTCGGCCGCCGCAAGTCGAGCGAACAGCCGAGTCTGGAGACGCGGGTCGCCGAGCACCGCAACCTGGGGATCGCCTTCTACAAGTCCGGGATGTTTGACGAGGCGGTGCGCGAGTTCCGCCGCGTCGTGGACTTGCGGCCTAACGATGAGCTGGGAGAGTTCTACCTCGCGCTGCTCGCCATCAGGCAGGGGAGGTTCGACGAAGCGGTGCGCGTGCTGCGGCTGGCGGCGGTGCGCTCACCCGCCCGTGGTGCGATCCATGCCAACCTGGCCTACGCGCTCGAACGTCTGGGTCGCTTCGACGAAGCGCGCGCCGCGCACGCCACTGCCGAGCACCTGCTCCCCGACGATCCGTCGGTGCAGCTGACGGGAGCCGTGTTGGCGCTGCGGCGCGGGGACGTGGAATCTGGCGACGCCATCCTGCGCAACGCGGCGACGCGCGCCGACGGCAGGCCCCGCGCGGCGGCGTGGTACCATTACGCCGGCCTGGCCGCCGCGTACCTCGGCGATCTCGATCGTGCCATCGCCATCCTCACCGAGGGGATGGCGGCACATCCCCACGCGGCGGTCCTCGCGAACAACGTCGCCGTGATGCTGGAGCGCCGCGGGCGGCTGAACGATGCGGCCGCACAGGTGGAGCGCGGACTCCTCGAATCTCCCGTGCTCGCGCAGCTGCACAAGAACGCCGGGGACCTGCACTATCGCGCCGGCCGCCATGACGAGGCGCTGGAGAGCTATGCCCGCGCGGTGCGGCTGGTGCCCGACCTGGGCGGCGACGTCTGGCTCAAGCTGGGCAACATCCGGTACCGCCGCGGCGAAGCGGAAGATGCCGTGCGTTGCTGGGAGCGGTCGGTCGCGCTCGCCCCCGAGAATCCGATGGCGCGCAACAACCTCGACCAGGCCAGGCGGACGGCCTGACGCGCCGATGCTGACAGAGTCTCAAACACACGTGCCTGTAGCGGGCTACGCCGTGCTCCGTGAGCGCGGGGTGCTTTCCACCGTTGGACTCGGCTCGTGTGTGGCGATCATGCTGCACGACCAGGTCACGCAGGTGGGCGCGATGGCCCACGTGCTCCTGCCTCACGAGTCACTCTCCCGTGATCGCACACGACCAGCCAAGTTCGCGTCCACGGCTGCTGGGTTTCTGCTCGACGAGATGCGGCGCCACGGGTCGGCCGGCGCTCCCGTCGCACGCATCGTCGGTGGGGCATCGATGTTTGGTGCGTTGCTCACATCGGGGATCAACATGGGGGAGCGGAACGTGGAAGCGGTGCGGCGCGGGCTCGACGAGGCCGGCGTCCGGTTGATCGGGGAGGACGTGGGTGGGGACTACGGACGCAGCGTGTACTTCGACGTGGCCACCGGTGCGGTGCGCGTGGTATCGATGCGCCATGGTGAGCGCCTCCTCTAGCCGGCGGTCCGTGCTGATCGTCGACGACTCGCCGCTGATCCGGCGCGTCGTCCGGGACGCGCTCGCCGATACGGGGGACCTGGTGGTCGTCGGCGAGGCGGCCGACGGACTCGAAGCAATTCAACGTGTGCACGAACTGAACCCGGACCTCGTGACACTGGACATCGACATGCCGGCGATGGGCGGGCTCGACGCGTTAGGCTACATCATGAGCGAATGCCCGCGTCCCGTGGTGGTGCTCAGCGGCCACGAACCGAAGCAGGGTGGTGACCTCACCATCCGGGCGCTCGAGCTCGGAGCCGTGGACTTCGTCCGCAAGCCCTCGTGGGCGGAAGCGCTTGACGTCGAAACGTTGTGTCGCCGTCTGCTGCAGGCACTGCGCGAGGCCGCGCTCGGTCACGTGCGCCAGCTCGTGCCGACGGTGCCGCCCATGCGCGATTGGCGCGTCGAGTCGCGCGGCCTGTCCGAGACGCCGCCGCGCCTGACGAGGAGAGGTCCGGCCCGCCGCGTCATTGGTGTCGCCGCCTCCACCGGTGGTCCCAAGACCCTCGCCGAGCTCATTCCGCGCCTGCCCCCGGACGTCGACGCCGCGGTGGTGATCGTGCAGCATATGCCCGCGGGGTTCACGGCCAGCCTGGCGCGGCGTCTGCACGAATTGGGACCCAGGCCGGTGGAGGAGGTCCGGCATGGGTCGGTGCTGATGTCGGGGTGTGTCTACATCGCTCCGGGCGGAGTGCACACGACGGTCGGTCGTGGCGATGCCGCAACCGTCACATTTCGCCTCGATGACACACCCGCGGTGCACGGCGTCCGCCCGGCCGCAGACCTCACGTTCCGCAGTCTGGCCGAGACGTTCGGCAGTCGCGCGGTGATCGTCGTTCTGACCGGCATGGGCCGCGACGGTGCCGCCGGTGCGGCGGCGGTGCGGTCGGCCGGAGGCCATGTCCTCGTGCAGGATCCGGAAACGTGCGTGGTGAGTGGCATGGGGCAGGCAGTGCTGGCCGCCGGTGCCGCCGACGCCGTGCTCGCGCTCGAGGACTTACCGGAAGCGTTACGACGACTGTGCGCCGCATCACCCGGTGGCTCATGAGCGGCGCCCCCGCCACGAAGTCGCGCGTGGGCGTTCCGCGCCGTGACGTGGGAGTGCGGAAAGCTGTCTTACGAGTAGCCACCGCACACACCGTCATCCATGACCCCCACCAGCACGCCTTCCGTCCCTAACGAGTCGATCCCGCTGCGGTTTCGCGAGCGGGTTCGTGCGCGCCTGGGCTCCGCCGACCTGTTCGTCTTCCGCGTCGGCGACGAGCGATTTGCCTTCGATGTGCGCGCCGTGGAGGAGGTGCTGGAGGTGCCGGAGATCTATGCCGTGCCGGGCGCAGCGGCGGCCGTGGCTGGCGTGTGCCGGCATGGCGGTGGCACGCTGAGCGTCGCCCGCGCGAGCGCGTTGTTAGGCGTCGATACCCGCACGGCCAGCGTGGTGCTCGTCATGCGGCGCGGAGCGGACCGCGTGGGACTCCTGGTGGACGATGTCGACGACGTACGTACCGTCGAGCTCTTGGCGCTCCGCAACCCGCCGCACGAGACCGATGACCTCTTGCTCGCTGTGCACTGGGACGGTGAGACGCTGCTGTCCGTGCTCGATGCCCGTGCGGTGATCACCGTCGCGGCGGCGGTGCTACAGCGCGAAAGCGCATGAGCGACTTCGACGCGATGTCTCGCGCCGTGACGTTCCGTGCGGGCGGTGAGCTCTATGCCGTCGACGTGCAGAATGTGGAGCGCGTCGTGCGCTATGTCGTACCGCGGCCGGTACCGCGTCTTCCGGAGTGGATCGAAGGCATCGTCGAGCTCGAGGGGCGTGTCGTCCCCGTGGTCGACCTGCGGCGGCGCCTCGGCGCCCAGGCCGCCGCGACCGGCGCTCTGACGCGGATGCTGCTGTTGAGCGTTGGCGCCGACTGGTGCGGCATGATCGTCGACCAGGTGCTCGATGTCCGGGCGTTCTCGTCAACTGACCTGGCACCACCTCCTCCCCTGGTGCGCGGACTGGCCGGTGAACTGGTGCGGGGAACGTTGCGGCGCGGCGAGGCGCTGGTCCTTCTGCTCGACGCCGCCCAGCTGTTTACGGTCGCGGAGCGGCTCGCCCTCGACACGTCGGGTGTGGCGGAGGCCGCGAATGTCTGAGCTCGCGACCGCGACACTCGGAGAGGAGTTCGCGAGCATAGAACAGGCGCTGGGTGCACCGGACGCCGCGTCGAGGCGTGACGACCTCAAGGCCGACATCATCGCCTTGTACCGCGCCATCGATCGCGAAATGCATGCCCTCGACCAGCTCAAGGGTCAGGTGAAATCGCTGGTGGAGACGTGGAAGCAGCTCGACGACTCGGAGCCCGGCGTGGTCGCGCCTGCGGCGCCGCCCCTGGCCTCCGCCCCGGCCCCCTCGCCCTCGCGCGAAGATCATCTCAACGCATCGACGTTCATCGAGAAAGGCTGGAGCCTGCTGTCGCTCGGTGATCACGCCGGCGCGGAAGCAGCCCTGGGCCGTGCGCTGGAGCGAGCGCCTAACGACCCGCAGGCCATGTCCATGCTGGGCTGGGCCATGATGCTCCAGGAGAAGTACGACGACGCGCTGATGCACTTCCAGCGCGTGCTCATGAAGGAGCCCCAGAACTCCCTGGCGCGCATCAACGTGGGCTACATCTGCCTCAAGAAGGGGATCTTCGGCGAAGCGATCGAACACTTGTCCAAGGCGATCCGCCTCGACAATGACCGCAAGGCGACCCTCTACGCGCACTACTACCTCGGCCTGCTCTACCTCCAACGCGAGATGTACGAGGATGCGCAGAACTTCTTCCGTAAGAGCATCAAGCTCGGGCCGAACCTGGTTGAGGCGTACTACGAGCTCGGCCGCGCGTTCTGGTTCGGCGGCGACCGTCAGGCCGCGCGCACCGCGTGGCGCGACGGAGCGCACACGAACAAGTTCAATCCATGGGCCAAGCGGTGTGCCGAGCTCCTGCAGCAGGTGGATGCTGGTCACGAGCCGGAGCGCTCTTTGTAGCGACGCTGCTGGCCGTCGGGCTGCCCGCGCAGGAATTCCCCGTCAGGATTGCCCGAGGTCGCTTCACCGTTGTCGCTGACGCCAGAGACAGCCTCCTGGCCACGTCACTGGCCTCGTATGCGGCGGGAACGGACACCTTTCCCGGCCTCCCGAGGCCGCGTGATTCCGTGCTGGTCCAGATAGCGCCAGACGAGCGGATCTTTCGACAACTCATCGGAGCGGGAGCCCCGGAATGGGGGGCGGCATTCGCCTTCCCCCTCGAGCGGCGCGTAGTGATGCAGGGAAGATCCGCTCCGTCGTCTGCCGGCGATCCGCTGCGTGTGTTGCGCCACGAGCTCGGACACCTGGTCCTTTTCGAGCATCTCGGGGATCTGCCCCCTCGCTGGTTCGATGAGGGGTACGCGTCGTGGGTAGCAGGGGAGTGGAACCGCGAAGACGTGATCGCGGCGAACCTCGGTCTGGCGCTCGGCGGGTTTCGGAGCCTCGCCGCGCTGGACTCGGGGTTCGAGGTCGGGGCTCGCAGGGCGGACGCGAGCTATGCTCTGTCGTATCGGGCGGTTGCCGAGCTAGCCTCGGTCGATCCGCAGCGCGGTCTGGACTTGTTCTTCACGTACTGGCGTGAGGAGCGGTCGTTCGATCGAGCACTCCGGCGGGCCTTCGCTCTGACCGAGGCGAGATTCGAGCAGCGCTGGCTGGCCCGCACCCGGCGACGATACGGGGCCCTTGCCCTGTTCGCCGACGTGACGCTCGGCGCGGTTGTCCTGGTGCTGATTGTGACACCCTTGTATCTGGTGCGGAGGCGTCGGGATCGCGAGCGTCTGGCCCGCATGCGGGAAGCGGATGCAATCGCAGAGCGGCGGGAGCAGGAGAGTGCGATCGAAGCGCTTCTTCGGAGCGTGGACGACTCGTCACGCGGCGGTCCTGCAGCCGGGGGCGCTTCATCGTAACTTAATGTGCCATTTGTGCTTGACACGCGGTTGGAGGGCCCCATATCGTTCCTGCCCTATGGTTCAGCCGGAAACGCCGCGATCGCGGCAACTTTTGTTTTGGGGACTCGCCGCTGCGGCGATTCTTGCAGGATTTGCGGATCTCTGGAGGGGTGGGGAAACGATAGCGCCTATTCTTCTCGTCATCGGGTACTGCGTCCTGATACCGCTGGCGATTCTGAAATGAATCACACGGGACGGCGGTAACCGGGAGGCACCAGCTGCACGATTCTTTTAGCGGTTCCTCGGCCTCTTCAGCGCGGGCGAATAGCTCAGTTGGTTAGAGCGCCTGCCTTACACGCAGGAGGTCGGGGGTTCGAGGCCC
>JBQTIW010000064.1:0-23411 GCA_052387735.1 Gemmatimonadaceae bacterium | reverse complement strand
TATCCGTGGCCGGGGAACGTGCGCGAGCTGCGCAACGTGCTCGAGCGGACGGTCCTGCTCTCGGCCCGCGGCGCTATTCATGCCGCAGATCTCTCGTTCGATGTCCGCCGTGCGACACCGCGCGCCGGGAGCACGTCGGGAGAGATCCACCTCGTGACAGAGCGAGATGGCGAGCAGCTGACATTGGAAGAACTACAGCGGCGCCACATCATTCGTGTCCTGGACGCCGTGAACGGCCGGGTCGAGCTGGCCGCCCAGCGACTGGGCGTTCCGCGCTCCACCTTGTACCAGAAGCTCAAGGCCATGCGCATCACCGCCGCCCGACACGCTGCTGAGGGCAGCTCCGGGCGCCCTTCGTCGGACGCATATTCATCATGACTGACCCTGGCTGGACAACCAGCGTGCCTAACGGCGCCGACAGTGGCCCGAACGACACGGGCAACGTGGACAAGATCCGGGACATCCTGTTCGGGTCGCAAATGCGGGACTACGATCGTCGGTTCGCGGCGACCGAGGAGCGGCTGCAACGGGAATCGGGCAATCTCCGGGAAGACCTGGGACGGCGAATGCTCGCCACCGAGCAGTACCTTCGCGCCGAGCTCGACGCGCTCACCGGCAGTCTCAAGGCGGAAGAGCGCGATCGGTTGCAGGGGGTGCGCGAAGCAATGGACACGCTGGCGATGCTCAATCGCGAGCTGTCCGACCGCATTTCGGCGCTGGCCGAACAGACGTCGCAGCAGCAGCGGGAGCTGCGGGCGCTCCTGCAGGACGCGCAGCGGACCCTCGGCGATGAGCTGGCCCGTCGGGGCGACGAGGCGGCGGATGCGCTGCGTCGCGAGGCCTCGGATCTGCGCGCGGCCAAAGCCGACCGCACGGCGCTGGCCGCGATGTTTGCCGACTTCGCACAGCGACTCGCCGATCCACGTTAGGCACGCTGACGCTCGTGGCCGAACCCCTGCGTGCGGATCGCGTGCCCCCGGCAGCGGGTGACACTCCGCCGCGTGTGGCGGAGCCCGCCGCTCGAGAACGCACGGCCCGAGACCGCTGGCACGAGTTGCGATCGCTCCTCGTGGGGCCGGAGCGCGACCGCTTGTCCCGTGTGGAGGAGAAGCTCGACGATCCCCACCTGTACGTCGACGACGTCAGCAAGGTGTTGCCCGAGGCGGTGAAACGGCGCGCCCACGATCCGGCGCTGAGCGACGCGCTGGGACCGGTGGTGGGCGAGGCGATCAAGGCATCGGTCCGTCGCGATCCGCAGCCGCTGGTCGACGCGATCTTTCCCGTGATCGGTCCGGCGATCCGGCGCGCCATCTCGGCCTCATTCGCCGAGCTCGTGCAATCGATCAATGCCACGCTCGAACATGCGCTCTCTCCGCGCGGGCTGGCCTGGCGCGTCGAGGCGTTGCGGACGGGCAAGTCCTTCGGCGAAGTGGTGCTCAGGCACTCGCTGCTCTTCCGCGTCGAGCAGCTGTTCCTCGTACATCGCGATACCGGGCTCCTCGTCACGCACCTTTCGGCGCCGGGCGTGAAGGCACCGCCGCCCGAGATGGTGGCCGGCATGCTGACGGCGATCACCGACTTCGCGCGCGATTCGTTCGCCGTGTCGCGCCAGCAGGGGCTGGACTCGCTCGCGTTAGGCGATCTCACGGTCTGGGTCGAGCAGGGTCCCATGGCCGCCCTGGCGGCGGTGATCCGGGGCCATGCTCCGGTCGCGCTGCGTGAACGGCTGCAACAGGCAGTTGAAGGCGTGCATCGCTTTCATGCAGGGCAGCTCGAGCGCTTTGGCCGCGAGGGAGCGCCGTTCGATGTACAGCCGGAGGTGCTCGAATCCTGCCTCGTGTCACAGCTGGCGGAGCCATCACGGAGCCCGGGGCGATGGCGCGTGTTGGCGATGGCCGGACTCGTATTCCTGGGACTGGGCTGGTGCGTGGGACCTCGGTACCTGGAATCCCGCCGCTTCGGGCGCTACATCGACGTCTTGCGGCGAGAGCCTGGCGTCGTGGTGGGAAGTACGGGCCGCGCCGGCGGTCGCTTTGTCGTGACGGGTCTTCGCGATCCCCTGGCCCGCGATCCGGTGCAGCTGCTGGCGGCGGAGCGCATCGATTCGGCCCGCGTCACGGCGCATTGGGAGCCGTACATCGCCCTCCGGCCGGAGTTCGTGATCCATCGCGCCGGCACGGCCCTCCAGCCGCCGGGGACCGTGCACCTCGTTATGCGCGGCGATACGCTGGGCGGCAGCGGCGTGGCTTCCAGCGCCTGGATCGAGAACGCGCGCCGGCTGGCGCGTGCGGTGGCCGGGGTGGGCGCCGTCGACTTCAGCCAGGTTCGGGATTCGGTGGACGTGGCGCTGCGCGCTGCGGCTGATGACGTCGAACGGCGCGCGATCGCGTTCCAGCGCGGCGACGCGTTCCCCACAGGGGCTTACGACCAGGAGGTGGACTCGATCGCCACCAGGCTGCGGCACATTCTCGCCGGCGCCGGCGCCACCGGCCGCGAGGTGCACATCGAGGTCCGCGGGTCGACTGACAGCGTGGGAACCGAAGCGACCAACGCCATGCTGCGCGAGTCGCGCGCCCGCATGTTACGCAGTATGCTGCTGGCTCGCGGCATCCCCCCGTCGGTCGTTACCATCAATCCCGATTCCGCATCCGGCGGCCGGCACGCGTCGCTTCGCCTCGCCATCCGCTCCTCTTTGCCAGCCAGCCCGTGAACGTCATTCAGCGAAAGATCTGCATGTTGGGGGCGACGGCGGTCGGCAAGACCAGTCTCGTCAGGCGGTTCGTGGAGAGCATGTTCTCCGAGAAGTACCAGGCGACCATCGGCGTCAAGATCGATCGCAGGCTCGTGGACATCGACGGCGCGCAGGTCAGCCTCCTCCTGTGGGACCTGCAGGGTGAGGACGACCTCCAGAAGGTGCGTACGTCCTACCTGCGGGGTGCCGCCGGGCTCATTTTCGTCGCCGACGGAACGCGGCCCGAAACCGTCGATACGGCCCGCACGATTCAGCAGAGCGCCATCGACACCATCGGCGAGGTTCCCTCGATCCTGCTGCTGAACAAGGCCGATCTCTCTTCCGCTTGGGCTGTGGACGACGCTACTGTGGCCGAGCGAGGGCCAGCGCGTGTTCCGGTCATGCGCACGTCGGCGCGCAGCGGCGAGCGTGTTGACGAAGCATTCGCACACCTCGTTCGCGTCATGCGAACGGGGTGAGCCGTGCGCGGATGAGATCCGCATCCCGGTTCCAGAATCCAGCCGCTCGAGGAAAAGTCCGAGCCCGCGCTCGAGTCAGCTAACGCCTAGCGCGGCAAACAGTTAGCTGACCGCTCGCGGGCGCTGCTGGAGGTTCTCGACTACCGCGCCGTCGTGGCTCGCGTCGACACGTCCGCGGTGTCACCCGAACCGTTTCGCTCGCTGCTCAGCGAGTTCCGCGCACGCGCGGCGCGAACGAGCACCATCGCCTTGGTGGAGGTCCGTCCGTCCAAGGGCGATACCGCCTTCCTCTGGCCCGACGCCGATCTCATGCTCGGCGCCGAACTTCCCCTCGCGCATCTGGCACGGGCGCTATGCGCCTCTCTCTCCCGGACTGAAGAAACCCCGCACTGTCAGCCGTGCGCGCCTGCGTGCGCTACCGAGCCCCCTCCGCTCAGGACACCGCATCGACCGCGGCTGCCTCTGCCCGTTCCGCGACGTAGATTCGTTAGGCACGGCGCGCGACGCCCTTCCGTTCCGGCCGCTTGGGAGGGCCGTCGCGCCGGCGAGTGGCGTGCGCCGATGGTGTATGAGGCCTGGTCGCCTTCCCTCCCGCCAGGCGGGTTGACGATGGCGGCGGTCAGCCGCACTTGAAGACGCCGCGCCACGGCGGCGAGAGGGCGGGGAGGCATGCTCGCAATGTCGCAGGGAACCTCGGCTCTGCTCGATGCGGTCTCGCTGAATGGCACAGGTCCGCTCCGGAGGCTAGGATTCCGCCTTCGGTCCTCCTGTCCCGACATGTCCATCATCTACCTGAACGGCCAATACCTTCCGCGCGCCGAAGCCACGCTCTCCATCGACGATCGAGGTTTCATCTTCGGCGATGGTGTGTACGAAGTCACCCGCGTCGTGAACGGCGCACTCTTCGAATCCGGTCGCCACCTGACGCGCCTGAGCCGTGGCCTCACCGATCTCCACCTGACACCGACGGAGACGCTCGCCGAGATCGAACAAATATCGCGTCGCCTCATCGAAGAGAACGGTCTGACGGACGGCGAAGGGACGATCTACCTGCAGGTCACGCGCGGCGCCGCGCCCCGCACGCATCACTTTCCGCCCGCCGGGACGCGCTGCACCGTCTTTCTGTCGGCCCAGCGCTTTACCGTGCCGCACGACAAGCGGTCGAGCGGCGTAGCGGTGGTGACCTATCCGGACATTCGCTGGTCCCGCTGCGACATCAAGACGGTGAACCTGATCCCCGCGGTGCTTGCCAAGCAGTCGGCGGTCGATCACGCAGTGTTCGAGTCAATCTTCGTGCGCGACAGCGCGGTGACAGAAGGATCGCACACCAACTGCTTCGGCGTGATCGATGGTGAACTACGGACGTATCCGGCATCGAACTACATCCTCGCCGGTGTCACGCGCGACGTCGTGATCGAGCTGGCGCATGAGACCGGGGTCCCGATCGCAGACCGCCCCTTCCACGTCCACGACCTCGCGCGTCTGCAGGAGTTTTTTCTCACCGGGACCACGACCGACGTGATGCCGGTCGTGGAGATTGACGGCAAGCCGGTTGGCGACGGCCGTCCGGGCAGGATCACCATAGCGCTCTACGAAGCACTGGCCGCGCGGCTGTACGGCAAGGTCCCGACCGTTCATCGTTAGGCACGACGCCCACCTCCTGAGCACCGTATGTCTCTGCCGTCAGCCGTCCGCCGTCCGCCGTCCATCCAGGAGGCGTACAGCGTCTCGCTCGCGGCCCTCCTCGCCTTCATGCCGCTGATCGCCCGCGCCCAGTCCCTGCCGCGCGTGCACGTCCTCGCCACCGGCGGCACCATCTCCAACCTCGGGGGCGATGCGCGGCGCACGGGCGCGGAACTGATCCAGGGGATTCCTGGCCTTCCGACCATTGCGCGAGTCACGGTCGAGCAGTTCAGCAACGTGGCCTCGGGCGCGATTACGCAGGAGATGTGGCGCGATCTCGCGAAGCGGATCATCGCGCTTCAGGGCGGACCCGACGCACCGGCGGGCTATGTGATCACCCACGGCACTGACACGATGGAAGAAACGGCGTACTTCCTGTCGCTCACCACTGGCGGCTGTGCGCCGGTGCTGGTCACCGGGGCCATGCGACAGGCCAACGCCGTGGGCCCCGATGGACCGGCGAACCTGTTCAACGCCATCCGGGTCGCAGCGTCGCCCGCTGCGCGTGGACGCGGGACGATGGTGCTGATGAACGACGAGATCTTCAGTGCACGCGACGTGACCAAGTCCAATACGACGCGGCTGAACGCTTTCTCAGCGCCAGACGCGGGAGTACTGGGATTGGCCGATCCCGATACCGTGGTGTTCCATCGCGTTGCGCCTGACGTCGGGACAACCTGCCGTCGCGCGACGTTCGATGTCACGGCCTCGAGCGCACAGCCGCGCGTCGACGTGGTCTACGCACACATCGGCGCCGACTCCGTGTTCATCGATGCGGCGGTGGCAGCCGGGGCCAAGGGGCTCGTGATGGCCGGTGTCGGTCGTGGTGGGAGCACGCCGTCACAAGGGCGTGCCTTGCGCCGCGCACGGGATGCCGGCGTGGTGATCGCAACCTCCAATCGCACGGGCTCTGGCCGGGTTGGAGCGGGCTTCGCCAACGATTCGCTGCAGAAGCTCCCCGCGGGCGCCGGTGCCACGATCGGCAGCGCCGAGCTGAACCCGCAGAAGGCACGCATCCTCCTCGGTCTCGCCCTGGCCGCCAGATATCGCCCGGCCGATATCGCCCGCCTGTTCGAAGTTCGTTAGTCCCCCGCTCCCCGCTCCAGACGTTCAATGCGCCCTCGCCTCTCCCGCTTCACCGTCATCGCCCTCCTTGCTACACCGGCCTATGCTCAGCCGGTGACGGTGCCCAGTGCCAACAGCACCGTGGTCGCCGCGCTCGACGTCATCAAGCGGGACAACGCCTGGACTCTGGAGCAGCAGGTGTCCATCTGTGAGATCCCCGCGCCTCCGTTCAAGGAAGCGGCCCGCGCCGCGGAACTGGTGAGGCGTTTCCAGACGCTCGGCTTGACGAATGTGAGAATCGACAAGGAGGGCAACGTCATCGGGGAACGTCGCGGTACCGGCACGGGCCCCACCGTCGTGCTCTCTGGCCACCTCGACACGGTCTTTCCCGAGGGCACCGACGTGAAGGTGAAGCGGGAGGGAGCGCGCTACCGCGCCCCCGGCATCGGTGATGATTGCCGCGGACTCGCCACCATCCTCGCCGTCGCACGGGCGATCAATACGACCAGACTGCAGTTCCCCGGCAAGATCCTGTTTGTCGGAACTGTCGGGGAGGAGGGACCGGGGAATCTGCGGGGTGTGCGATACCTGTTCACACACCCTCCAGAGAAGATCGATTTCTTCATCTCTGTGGATGGCACCGGGCTCGGTCTCACCACGGGCGCCGTCGGCAGCCACCGGTATCTCGTGGAGTTCCAGGGCCCCGGGGGCCACAGCTACGGCGCCTTCGGCATGCCGAGCCCGATCCACGCGATGGGTCGCGCCATGGCGAAGATTTCGGACTTCAAGGTCCCATCCACCCCCCGCACCACCTTCAACGTCGGCATCGTCAGCGGTGGGACGTCGGTCAACACGATCTCCCCACTGGGCGCGATGGAAGTCGACCTGCGCTCGGAATCGCCGCAGGAGCTCGCCACCATCGATGCCAAACTAAAGGCAGCTGTTCAGCAGGCGATGGAGGAAGAGAACGCGCGCGCTCCCGGTTCACCGGGCGCCGTGACGGTGAAGTGGACGGACATGGGCGTTCGCCCGGCGGTACTGCTGAATGACAGTACGTTCATCGCTCGAGCCGCGCTGGCCGCCGGGAAGGCCCTTGGCTTCCAGGCCCGCACCAGTGCCTCCAGCACCGACGCCAACTTCCCGATGAGCCTCGGCGTTGCCGCGATCACGATCGACGGCGGCGGCGAAGGCCGTGGCGCTCACTCCCTCGCCGAATCGTACGAGGACGGGCCCGAAGGGTGGAAGGGGCCGCAGTGGGCGTTGTTGACGACAGTGGTGTTGGCGGGACTCTCGAAGTAGGAGAGAACCGAGAGCGGGAAGTGGGGAGCGATTGCTGTTCCGCTCTGCCCATCGCCTATGGCGTCACTCAAGTCCACCACCGCGACTGGCCCGAAAGATGGCGCCGCCAGTCGACGCCCGTGGGCTGCGGATGCCGAACCTTGAACTCACGGAACCGGCGCAGCGTACGCGCATAACGAGCCCCGGGCATCTTCACCCGTGAGTGTCGCATATGGATCAGTGCCTGCTCCACGGACCACATGTTCCGCAGGCCGAATCGCCAGTCGGTCCGGACTACGTCGTCGAGCATCGCCCCGCCGAATCCCACGATTCGCCCTTCGCCGTCCACGTACGGGTCCATGTACGAATCGACGAGCGCCCGAATCGTGTGGAACACGGGTTTGCGCCCGTGCAGCCCTTCATCGCG
This sequence comes from Gemmatimonadaceae bacterium, assembly GCA_052387735.1. GTDB lineage: Bacteria > Gemmatimonadota > Gemmatimonadetes > Gemmatimonadales > Gemmatimonadaceae > RBC101. Next base: position 15,748 of record JBQTIW010000064.1, on the reverse strand, counting down.
CGACCGCGCCACGCTGCCCCACTTCCCATCCCTCCGGTAGACGAACAGCACGTGATCGAGCTTGTCCTGCGACTCGAGGTCGAGCACAAAGGGTGGATAGCCGTGTTGCTCCAGCACCGTGGCCGCGAACAACACCGCTTCGAGACAATGCGCGCTGCCCTGCCGCACGACTCCGCGAAACGTCCAGAGTGTCTCCTTCCAGTTGTAGGGAAACGCCCGAAGAAAGCGCTGCACCTGCAGCGGGGTGCGCAAGGAGTCGATGAGACGGAGTTCGCGAGGCGTGAATGCGGAGCGCCCGGGCTTTCGGGAGGTCATGAACGCGGAAAACTAGCGAAACACGCGATCCGTCGAGCCCCTCAGGTCAACAGCAACTCCAGATCTTCCCGCGTCAGCGTCGACAGCGGCCCCGTATCCGCACGAATGATCGCGTCGGCGAGGTCCCGCTTCTGCTCTTGCAGCTGCAACACTTTCTCTTCCACCGTATCCCGGGCAATGATCCGCGTGGCAAAGACCCGCCGGGTCTGCCCGATGCGATGGGTGCGGTCGATCGCCTGCGCTTCGACCGCGGGGTTCCACCACGGATCGAGCAGGAATACGTAATCCGCCGCCGTCAGGTTGAGCCCCAGCCCGCCCGCCTTGAGGCTGATGAGAAAAACGGGACAATCGGGCGCCTCCTGAAAACGCCTGACGGATTCCTCACGTTTGCGCGTCTTGCCGTCGAGATACTCGTACACGATCCCGGCTCGATCGAACGCGCGCTTCACGATCGCCAACAGGCTGGTGAACTGTGAGAACACCAGCACCTTGTGCCGTTCTGCGACGATCTCACTCACGCGCGCTTCCAGCACATCGAGCTTGCTGCTCGACTCACCCGCCAGCTCCGGCTTCATGAGTCCCGGGTGACAGGCGGCCTGTCGAAGGCGCAGCAAGGCTTCGAGGACGTGCACCTTGGAGCGGGCCATTCCTGCTGCTGCGATGCGACCCATCAGCGAGGCCCGATAGTGGTCGCGCAACTCGTCGTAGCGCCGGCGATCTGCGAGGCTGAGATCAACAAAGAGCGTCTGCTCCAGCTTGGCCGGCAGCTCCGGCGCGACCTGTTCTTTCGTGCGACGCAGGATGTACGGGCGCAGCGCGCGCGCGAGCAGCGCGCGACCGGGATCGGAATCGGTCGGTGGCAACGGCGCGTCCGCGCTCGGGCGTCCCACCGCTCGCGCGAAGTGCGCCGAAGACCCTAACAACCCGGGCGTGAGGAACTCGAACAGACTCCACAACTCTGTCAGCCGGTTCTCGATTGGCGTGCCCGTCATCGCCAGCCGATGCCGCGCGCGGAGCGTCCTCGCTGCCTTCGACGATGCAGTCTCGGCGTTCTTGACCGCCTGCGCCTCGTCGAGAATGACGTAGTCGAACTCCACCGCGGCGAGGGCAACGGCATCGCGTCGGAGCGTCCCGTAGGTCGTGATCACGAGGTCGACGTCACCAAAGTCTGGTGCCTCGCGCTTGCGTTTGCCGCCATGGTGGGCGAGCACCCGCAGGTCCGGTGCAAAGCGCGCCACTTCCTGCTGCCAATTGAACACCAGGGAGTTAGGCACGACCACCAACGAGGGTCCATCGCTGGCCTCCCGCCGCTCCAGGAGCAGCGCAATCGCCTGCACGGTCTTGCCGAGCCCCATGTCATCGGCCAGGCAACCTCCAAAGCCCATCCGCCGCAGGAAGCCGAGCCATCCCAGTCCTTCACGCTGATACGGTCTCAGCGTGCCATGGAATCCCACCGGCGGATCGCGCGGCGCGATACCGTCGAAACTGCGCAACTCCGTCCGAACGCGGGCGAACATCGCGTCCACGTTCACGCGAGGCGTCGCTGCCAGGAGTGCGTCGAGCACACCGGCCTGCCCGCGCGAATAGCGCAGGCTGCCGTTCCTCAATGCGCCGGTCGACGCCAGCAATACCACGCGTTCCAACATCTCGTCAGGCAGCAGGCCGAATGAGCCGTCGGACAGGGGAACAAGACGCTCGCCCTTGCGCAACGCGCCCAGCAGCTCGGGCAGCGAAGCGCTCACGCCTTCGAACCGCACCTCACCCTTCACGTCAAACCAGTCGATGCCGGTGGACACCTCCACCTCGAAATCGATGGCGGGACGAATGGGGAGGCCCTCCAGCCCGACGTCCCAGCCCTGGTTCATCAACTCCGAGCTCACGCGAAACGTCTTGCTCGAGGCCAGTCGAAGCACGCCTCGTGAATAGTCGTACGACTGCTCCTGCTTGAAACCGGCGGCCAGCAACGCCTGCGCAGCGGCACGTTCTGCTTCCCGTGCGCGATGCACGAGCCGACGCGTTGCCTTGTCGAAGAGCGAGGCGCGAGGGTCTGAGGCGTCGACACGAGTCCCATCGTAGTCGAACGACAACGTGCCTTCGATGCGATCGGTGGTACCTCCCGGTCCCGCGGTCGTGAGATCGAGTCGCGGCCTCGGCGTCCCCTGTGAGGTGGTGATCGCGAAGTCCGTGGGGAGGCGCAACGTCGGCAAGCGTGGAAGGCGATGGAGCTCGTCGAGCAGGTCCAGCAGTTGGTCGGCATCAACAACGACGCTGAGCTCCGTCCGCAAAGCGTACAACAGGTCAAACTGCCCGTCGTCCACGAAGCGGGAGAGCCGATGGTCGTGCACGAACAGGCCACCACGCATCAGGATCTCCGGCATGTGCAGCGCCAGGCGTTCCTCATCACGAACAAACACCCCTTGCAGCACGTACCGCTGCACCGCCGGTTCTGGGGTGATCTCCAGCTCAAAGTGCCACCGGCCTCCGTCGTCCCATGTCAATGCGGTGACGCCGCGATCGTCGTCGTTTCGGAGACGCGCGCGCCCGCTCTCTGCCATCTTGCGCAGCGTAGTGTCGAACGCCGTGGGTGCGACGATGTAGCGTTTCGCGCTGGTGCCGACCACCTGATACCCGTACTCCGGTTGCGCTCCCAGCAACATCTGCGCGACCTCGCGATCGAGTGCGTCGGGCGCCGACTGCCAGACCTTTTCGGGGAGACGAAAGGCCTTGGGTGCGCCCCACTCACCAGTCTTGAGAAGCGACTCAACGCCCAACTCGACCACGAGACCGTTCTGACGGTACGACGTCTCGTGAAAGTCGAGGATGTAGACCACCCGCTTGCCCTGCGGCCAGGTCGGCGAAGGCGCGCCGGCAGCAGAAGCAACTGACATTCGCGCCGCCAGCGTCCGGAGCTTGGTGGTCCACTCCGGTGGGGGAGGAGCCTCCGGTCGCCGCTTGGCGACCGGTGACGCAGGCGAGAATCCGGGGATTCCCACGGACGTATCTGCTTCCAGCAACGTTGCCCAAATGTGCTTGCAGACGTACCTGTCGGCGGCGAACGGACAGTTGCAGCTGAAGCCCAGCACACCTTTGCGATTGCGAGTGATGGCGACGGTGTACGCGACCGTACCGCGGACGATGGCCTCGATCCGATTGTGCGAAGTGGCGACGAGATCGACGCGCCCCTCTCGCCAGTACTGATCGCCCCGCTGGCGGGTAAGGGCGGGGAACTCGCCGGCGATGTGGAAGGGTATGGCCATACGACTCTGGCAAGCTACGACGACACGAGCGGCCAGATCCAGCGGGACACGCGAATGAGCTCGCCCGAGCAGTAGTTACCCGAGTGTTCAGCCAGTTGACCCTGCCTACCTCTTCACTGTGTCCGCGAGTCGATGCGTGATGCGCGCGACCCGCCTGATGTTCACGCAGTGGTGATGTGAGAGGGAGGGTAAGACCATGACGTGCTACGCTCGAACCCATTGTTTCAGGTCCCGGTGGTCTCTGGGACTCTGCCTGACAGCTGCCGCGCTCGCCGCGTGCGCCGAGCCCTCGACGGCTCCCAGAGTGATCGGCCACGTCGCGGACGAGGACACCGTATCGCTCACTGATGTACGCGTCCCCCGGAGCGTGGCCGACGCCGAGGTCGTCGCTGCGGCGTCGAATCGCTTTGCGTATGTCTGGGCCAATCAGCCGCTTGCCGCGTCCTACACACCGTCGACGGCGTACTCGTACAACGGTAAAGGCGGGGCAAATACGATCACTCGGACCGGTGTCGGTGCGTACACGGTGCGCTTCGGCCTCATGGCCAAAGGCTTCATCTTCCCGCTCAATCGGGAGACGATCCTCGTGACCGCCTACGGCGGTGGCGCGCGACGCTGCGTCATCATGAGCTGGGGTGATGCTGCCAACGACCTCGATGTGCGCGTACAGTGCGCGGACGTCGTGGGGAATCCTCTGGACTCCCGCTTCACGGTCCTGCTCGTCGCCAACGGCGCACTTCCCGGACGCTCCGGCTTTGCCTGGGCCAATCAGCCGGCGTCGGCCCTGTACATCCCTTCGGCCTCGTACGCGTACACGAGCGCCAACGACACGATCAAGATTCGTCGGTTCGCCGTGGGCAACTATAACGTCGACCTGCGGCTGCCGCGCCCGATCGGTGGTCTTCCCGAGAACTACTTCGTCACGGCCTACGGCAGCCCACGCACGTTGTGCAAGGTCGGCTCATGGGGATCGACAGCGAGTGTGTTGTGCTACGTGACGACGGCAGCGCCGATCGATGTACGGTACGACGTCCTCCTGGTCGAACAAGGCCGGCCCGGTCGGCGACTCGGATTCGCCTGGGCCGACCAGCCGTCGAGCGCGGCCTACTTTCCGAGCGCCTCGTATCGGCGGAACACCTCGGGCGGATCTATTCACATCACCCGGTCGGCGATGGGCACCTATGCCGTTCTCTTCAGAGTGTTGCAGAAGCTGCCCGGGGCGACCGAGACGGTTCAGGTCTCTTCGTACGGCGCCGGCTTCTCATCCTGCATCGTCGTGAGCTGGGGGAACGTCGCGCCGACCGACCTGCGCGTGAACGTCGAATGTCGCAACAATGCCGGTGCGCTCGCGGACAGTCGATATCAGGTGATGGTGATCGAGTAGGCACTGCACGAGCAGACGGCATCGAGGTGGAGTGTCACCGCGAAAAGCAGCTGCACAGTGTCGCTGTTGCCTGAGTCACCTGCGGAAGCAAATGCCCAGTGTGGTTGTCGTTGATCACGAACGACACTGGCTCCCGGCTCGCGGTCGCTGCGCTACGTTTGGCCGCAACTCGCAACAGGGTACAGGGGCCCAGTGTCGCCGGTTGCGAGACTGGGTTTCCGGCTTCGCGCGAGCGCAAGGGCTAGCGAAATCCGACCTTCATGCCCTCCGCAATCTTCTCCTGCATGCGGTGGATGTACCGATCGGCCTCAGCTTCGCTGAACCCGCCGGCGCGGAAGGCATCGCTCCACTGCCGTGCAGACAGTCGCGCCAAAAGTCTGCAGATCCAACGCACGTCCTCAGGTGTGACACTATCGTGGAGCTGCGGCTCGAGCCAGGCGCCGTCAAAGTGAAAGCGCACCCGATTGCTCTCGACCCCCTTGATGAACGGCTCCTGTTCAAACGCCGCGGGATCATCCTTCGATCCGAAACTCAGCCAGGAGCTCTTCCCGAGCGAGGCCCCGAGATCCCGTACCACGTACCAGGTGCGGTCGTCCTCCCCGCTCTCATGGACTTCGTAGAGGGCGTTCTGTGCCGTTTTCAGGTCCCAGTTGTTGACCATGACCATCAGAACGAACAAGCCGGCGAGCTCACGGGTGCCCAGGAACGGGTTGTCGCGCCATGACCACTCTGTCCGCTTTTCGTGCGTAGGTGGTTCGAGCCGGAATCGCGAGCCCGTCTGCGTCGATTCCTTGTCTTCGGAGACGAGAGTCCACTGCGGCAGATGGTAGACGACGGGCTGGTGATATCCGACGGCCCAGACAATGCGCGAGACCGCCACCTCAACGCGCGATTCGACGCCGAGCTTCACGCTCCACTCTTGCCCTTTCTCGTCCTTCACGTCGTAGCCGGGCTGCGTACCTGTGCTTTTCAGTGCGACGAACCGGAACCGACCACCCGCTTGCGGGGAAGCGCTCGGTCCACCTGGTCCATGCAGGAGATCGCGCTGTTCGATGTCCGTCGGTTCCTCCCACAGCTCCGCCATGGTGGACGGGCTCACGGTAGGGCGGCGGTGAATCGCGCAGCCCAGCGGCATCGTATACAGTCCAACGATCAGGAGCAGCCAGCGATGCGCACGGACTCCGTCAAGCGGCGACTGCGCGATGGCCAGGGCGCTCATCGTCTGTCGCCGCCACCAAAGCTCAGCAGCACTCGGGCGCCCTCTCCCCCTCCCACGGCGACGTCCACGCGTGCCGCGGTCGAGGTCCTGCGCATGATGCTGAGGCTGACTCCATAGCTCCGTTTCAGACCCCCGAGGCCGAGATCCCCTCGCCGGCTCGTTACTTTCCCCGCATCGGCGAAGGCCGTGGCGTCGACAAGTCCCCAGATGGGAATGCGGTACTCCGCCTGCAACAGCAACAGGTGCCGGTCGCGAAACCGGTAGTCCCTGAAGCTGCGCAGCGTGGCCCGCGTGCCGTCCGATCCCAGCAGGTCGTCATGAACGCTGCGAAGGTAGCCCTTCGCCCCAAGCGTGGGCTGCAGGTAGAACGGAACGTCGTGCCCCACATCCGCGTCGATCGTCGATACCAGGCCGTGCAGCGTCAGACGACGATACGGGCCAAACAGGGCGAACCGTTGCCGCGCTTCGATCTCGAGACGGCGAAACGAGAAGCGCTCGGACTCCCGATCGCTGAAGATCGCATACGCCATGCGATATTGGGTCCCCTGGTGTAGTGCCTCCCCGAGCGCCGCAGGAACGTCCAGATCGATGAAGGCTTCGTAGCGTGCTTCGCGCGCCTGCGTCGCGAGGCCAGGCACACGTGCTTCGTCGAATCGGTCCTCGATACTCGGCAGGCCAGATTCGCGACCCCGATTCACGTCGGGCCAGAGTTCCTCGACGCGACCACCGACCCTCATCCATGGCGCAACGCGGACCGATCCCAACGCGCCAAGCACACGCTCCCGCAGTCGGAAACTGGTGCGGTCGCCCAACCTGCTGTCTGGACTCGGGCCGAAAAAACTGAGCTCTGGCATGTCACGCGAACGAGCGTAGGTCTCGACCTTCGCGCGCTCGCCACGGTAACCCGCGCCGGCTTGGACGCTCCAGAATCGCCGCACCGTGGCGACAGCGCTGGCCTCGGCAACCCAGGGGGAGGAGAGCGGGGCCTTGTATCCGATGCCGGCTCCCACCCCGCCGCCTGGAACTACGCCATGGAGTAGTGGATGAAGCGGTCGCTGGAAGCTCGCGGCGATCGATCTCAACGTGCTCTTGACGACCGGTGATGGCTCCCATCCGGAGGCCGATGCGGGCGCCTTTCCCTTCTCAGGGTCCTGCGCCTCCAGGGACACCGAGAAGAGCATCGCCAGCGTCAAGCCCAGCTGTCTGAGGTTCATAGCGCGATAGCGAGTACCTGACCCGCGCGTAGCTTATTGTGATCGCACACGGGGCCGCTCGATAGGTACACTTCAAACGCGCTTCGGGATAACGCCTTCAGGAGTACTCCGGCATACCTCCCTACAGGTAGTCTGCCACGAGCGCGTGCGGCGCGAGACCGAGCGACACCTGCGACCCATTCACCCCGTTTTCAGATCCCGCTTCCCGCCACTCATGCGCATTCTCACGATCGCCGCCCTGGCCCTCGTCTCCGCGACTCCCGCTTTCGCTCAGCGTCCGGCGACGCCGGTCAACATCACGACTAAGAAGTTTGGCGATCTTGCCGAAGGGCCGTACGGCTCCCTGGTCATCACCAACGTGATGGTGATTCCCGGCCACGGCGGCCCACCCGCGGGTCCCTATGACGTCACGATCGAGGGTACCACCATCAGCGAGATGGTCCCTCGTGATCCCGTGTCGGCGCAGCGACGCCCGGTGACGCAGCGATCGGGCGACCGGGTCATCGACGGAACCGGGAAGTATCTGATGCCGGGAATGATCGACTTGCACACGCACCTTCGCACGCTTCCCGAAGAGCTCGAGTACGTCTACTACCTCAAGCTCGCCATGGGCGTGACAACGATGGTGAACGCCGCCGACCGTGGAGTGGCCGAGGCGATGAGCGAGGCGAAGAAGAGTGCTGCCAACGACATCATCGCGCCGCGGATGTTCCCACTCACCGGGTATGGCACCGGTACCACGGGGTTCTCGCGTCTCGATCTGGACAATCCGGAGAAAGCGCCGCAGGTGGTGAAAGCGATGAAGGACGCCGGCCTGCGCGTCATTTCCATGGACCCGTTAGGCTGGTCGCTCGAGCTGGTGACGGCGATCGCGAAGGCGGCGAAGGAGAACGGGATGATCACGTCCTTCCATCTGCAGCCGTCGAACACCGCGATCACCAATGCGGTGCGCGCGGCCTGCGCCGGCGTCACGATGATCGAGCACCACTACGGCTATGCGGAGTCGGCGCTGGACGGAAAGACGCAGGACTTCCCGCGGGAATACAGCTATGGCGACGAGAACGATCGTTTCCGCGAGGCGGGGAAGGTCTGGACCTACACCAACAAGGAGCGCCTCCTCACCGAGGTCGCCGATTCGCTGGTGAAATGCGGCGTCACGATGCTGCCCACCCGGGTGGTGTACGAAGCCAACCGCGACTTTTTGCGCGCGAGCTCGCTTCCGTGGCACGAGAAGTACACGCACGCGTCGCTCTGGGGATGGAATCTGCCGAACCCTGCCTGGCATGGCGCCTTCCACTATGACTGGACCAGCGACGACGAGTACTACTGGACCTCAGCTTTCCGTCTTTGGGGTGATCTGATCTACGCGTTCAACAAGCGGGGCGGCAGGGTGGCGTTCGGCACCGACGACAATTACATCTGGGCGACCCCGGGCTTCTCGTCGGTGCGCGAGCTGCAGCTGCTGCGCGAGACCGGCATGCACTCGCTCGAGGTTCTCAAGGCCGCAACACGCAATAGCGCCATCACGTTAGGCGAGGCAGCGCTCGGGCTTGTGCGCCCGGGCTACCGGGCCGACCTGCTCCTCGTCGACGGCAACCCTGCGGCGAATCTCAAATTCATGTACTCCTTCGGTGACCTCGCGCTGGACAAGGACGGGAAGATGTACCGCACCCAGGGCATCGTGCACACCATCAAGGATGGCGTCGTGATGAACAATGGCCGCCTGATGGAGGAGGTCGAGAAGATGGTCGCCCGATCGAAGGAGAAAGCCCCCCGGACCGACGCCGTGCGTGCGCCGTTCCTGCCGAAGTCCGGCGTGGTGCCGGAGTAGGCGCGTGAGGTGGCATTCGCAGGTCCTGACTGCCGCCCTCTTCCTGGGGGCCGCCTCCGGCGCGGCGCAGGAGTCTCGGCCCGAGCGTTGCGGTGTCCGGATCCCCGAACGCGCGGCGCGGCCCTACGTCGGTCTCCCCAGCGGCGACGTGTTCTGTCCGCTTATCGCCGATCCCAAGGGCATGCATTCGTTTCTGAGCTACCAACGCACCGTCGGTGAAGCCGATTCCCTTGACACCATCGGATCGATCGGCATCAGCGACCAGTTCGGCATTGCCCGCTGGGGCGGATCGACATCAGGCAACGGCGTTCAGCTTTCCCTTGCCGGTGCGGTGTTCGCGCAGTTCGATCTCGGAACGTCGTCGTATGATTTGCTCAACGCCGATTATCTGGTGGGTCTGCCCCTCACGATTCGGCGTGACGCGTTTTCCATGCGCCTTCGAGCGTACCACCAGAGCTCACACCTTGGCGACGAATTCCTGCTCCGCAGTAAGGACCCCGAGCGTGTGAACCTCTCGTTCGAAGCGGCCGAGCTGCTGATCTCGGTCGATGCCGGCGCCCTGCGTGTCTATGGTGGCGGGGAATACCTGTTCAACCGCTCGCCGCATGAGCTCGAACACTACGTGGCCCATGGTGGGGCGGAGCTGCGTCCGCCCGCAAGCCTATCACTGGGCACGGCCGGCCGCCTTCGCGTCGTCGCCGCAGGAGACCTCAAGGCTTCGCAGGAAGCGGACTGGAAGCCCAGCGTGTCAGTTCGTGCGGGGCTCGAGTTCGAAGGCGAGCCACCGGCGCGGAGATGGAGCCTGCTGTTCGAGAGTTACAATGGCCCGTCGCCCTATGGACAGTTCTTTCGCGAACAGATCAGGTACGTAGGGATCGGGGCGCACTTTCAGCTGTGAGACTCAGTCGATTGCTGCGTGCTGCAGACTGGGACTGCGTCCTCGCGCTTCGTGCCGGTGATGGGCTGAGTCCGCATCCAGCACCGGCACGAAGGTCCAACGCAGCAACGGTCACGCCGCGACCAGCCACGTCTCAGCGCCGCTTCGCCGTCAAGAGGACTGCAATCTCGTCGTTGCGCGGATTCGTGAAGTCCAGCCGCACGCGGCCATCCTCGGCCAGTGAAACCGTGGCAGGCACGGAACAGTTGGTCAGATACCAGCCTGCGGGGAGGACCATCGCATTGGCCGGCCGCCCGAACGCCCGATCCCACACCAGCATGTCGCCCTCCTGCCGGTAGCGCGCCGGATCGGTGTAGGTCTCCGAGATGCGGAGCCGCACCGATTCGCCGGCCCGTGGCGCGGTGAACGAGATCACGACGACCTCGGTCGCAGGTGTGACGTCCTGGCCGATGTCGATGCGCGCGTCGGTGATCTGGGCGCCCTTGAGTGTGCGCGTCGTCAGGCGCTCACCGGTGTCGAGCACGTACGCCGACGGGTTGGACGCCTGGCTTCCCGCGCGCACGACGTTCAGATACCTGTCCACGCCAGGTCGCGACTCGGTGTAGTCGTGATACAGATCGAACGCGTTGGTCTGTGGTTGCTGCAGAAAGTAGACGATCTCCCGATCCTGGCGCGCCCGCTCCGCCAGGCGCGGATCGCGGAGGACGTCGCGCGACTGCGGACTGTCCATTGGCAAGGAACTGCTTCGATCCGCAAGGGATTGATTGCGCTCGATGCGAGAGCCGATGCTACCTTCCCCGGTGGGGGGGCCCCCCCGCAACCCCGAACCAGGAGGCGCGGGACGCTGCTCGCGATCCATGTGCGCCCCACCGTCACCCGCGCTACGCTCGCCGCCATCACGTCCCCCCACTCCCAACCGCCGCGCGCGCACCACGTACGGAACTTCGGAAGGTCCTACGTTCATGAACGACAGCGCCACCCGCCCGTCCGGTTCCGAACGGACCTGCGACGGATAGTTCACGTTGATCACCTCGTAGCCCACCGGCAACACCACGGAGTTCTTCCTGATACCTAACGAGCGTGTGAAAACGAGCGTGTCGGCGCCGGCGAGGTAGCTCCGAGCATCTTCGTAGGTCTTGTCGATCAGCAGGCGTACTTCGCCGTCCCGTGGCACCGGGCGCGCCAGGTTGATCGCGATGTACTCTGTCGTCGAATCGGCGCCGCGTACGCCGCCGGCCGCAGCAACCCTGCCATTCACGACCGCGAACGCGAGTGGCTTCCCGGTCATCCGGTCCGACACCCGTTCATCCGACGCCACGCTCCCACGGCGGATCACGTTGAAGTACGTGGTCGCCCCGGCTGTGGTCGCGGTCACGTCGTACAGGATCCGAAACTTGGCGCTCCCCGGCGCCAGCAACTCGTAGCGCGTGTAGTGATCGGCGTCCGTCTGGCGAGGGCCCTGCCCCTCGGCGATGCCCGCCGAAAACAGCATCCCCGCGGCCGCCGCTCGCAGCCACGGGGATGTGGACGGGAATTCCATCATCCGCGCTCCTCGCGTCATGCCACCTTGCTGCGCTTGGCGATAATGAACAGAATCAGCAACGCGCCGAGCACTGAGGCGATGAGGCCGGCACCCTGTCCTGGACCATACCACCCGGTGATGCGTCCCACGAAGCCCGCCAGCAACCCGCCGCCAATCCCCAGCAACATCGTCTTCAGCCATGACATCGCCTGCGCCCCGGGATAAAGGAAGCGGGCGATGGCGCCGGCGCAGAGACCCGCAAGTGCGGAGTAAATCAGGCCCATGGAAAACTCCGGTGAAGGTGGGAGCGTGATGATTCCTGTCGAGCCGCCGCCTCAGGTCGTACCCCGGCGCCAGGTGAGCTTACCGACCCAACGATAGATGAGAACTCCGACCGGGACCAGAAGCAAGAGGCAGACGATCGGCAGGAATACAGCCAGCACTACGATGCCCGCCGATCCTGCGGTTTCAGCCGTCGACACCACCGGGTTCCCCAATCCGCCGGTCGTTAGGGTGGACTTGAGCCTCGTCGCCACCGACAGCGCCTGCATGATCCCGGCTGCCCCCCCGCCGCCAATGATGGCGACGCCCCAGGTCAATACCGGCGGAAGGTCGGTGACCACTGCGGCGCTTGTCACCACCCCCGCGGCGATTGCCGCCGGTGTCGTGATGGTGTCCAACACGTGATCGAGCCAGGGAACATAGTACGCGACGACCTCGACGATCGTCGCCGTACCAAAGGCAACCAGCGCCGGGAGCTCACTCAGCCAGGCGAACCCTGGATTGAGCTGCACATAGCCCAGATGCGCCGCCAACCCCGCCCCAAACAGCGGCACGAACACACGAAGCCCCGCGGCGGTCGCGAGGCCCACGCCAAGCGCCATGCTGAGGAGTGTAGACACGTTAGGCGTGACTCGCGATCACTCGAGTTCTCCCGTCTCCCGTCTACTTCAGGGCAAATGCCACCAGGTTCGTCGTCGCCCCGGCACCGGTGGCGATGACCACCATCTGTCGGCCGTTCTTGGTGCGATACGTCATCGGATTTGCGTACGCAGCCTGGCCGAGGTCGTGCTCCCATACCACCCCGCCGTCCCCTGTGTCGATCGCGTAGAGCACACGGCCACCACCCGTGATGAAAATCAGTCCGGCCGCCGTCACGACGCCGCCCGGGGCCCCGGCCACCCCCAGGTATCGCGGGAGCGTAACGCCCGCGAGCGCCGGATGATTGCGCACGCCGGGAGAATCGCCTAACGGCACTTGCCACCGCTGGTTCCCCGTCGCCAGATCAATCGCGGTCAGCGTGCCGTACGGTGGCTTGATCACCGGAATCGATCTCCCCTCTCCTATCTGGACATCAATGGACGAATTCGCCAGGTCCGCGGCATACTCCATGTCGTTGGTATCGGACGGCGCCGGCCGCCGTAGGATCCGCCACACCGATGGGGAGTTGGTCGCCTTCACAAACAGCGTGTTGCTTTCGGGATCGTACATGGCGCCACCCCACCCTGCGCCGCCGATCGATCCTGGGACCGTCACCGTCCCTTGCAGCGACGGCGGGGTGAACAGCGGTCCCAGGCGGAAGCGCCGCAACTCCGCCAGGGCAGCGGCTTTTATGGCCGGCGTAAAATCCGCAGCATCGGCTTCGGTGATCCCGGCTCTGGAAATGGGTGCCGGCCGCGTAGGGAACGGTTGCGTTGGCCATGACCGTTCGCCTGGCACGTCGCTCACGGGCACCTTCCGCTCTTCCACTGGCCAGAGCGGTTCGCCGGTTACCCGATCGAAGACGAACACGAAGCCCTGCTTGGTGGGTAGGGCCACGGCATCGATCCGACGCGTTCCCCGACGAATGGTGATCACATTGGGCGGCGCCGGCAGGTCGTAGTCCCACAAGCCGTGGTGGATCGTCTGGAAGTGCCACACCCGTTTGCCCGTGCGGGCGTCGAGACAGACAATCGACTCACCAAAGAGGTTCGCCCCGGGGCGACGCCCGCCGTACCAGTCATTGCTCGGCGTCCCGAACGGCAGGTACACGAGCCCGCGGGCGCTGTCCATGGTGAACGGCGCCCAGACGTTGGTGTGCCCCGTGTGCTTCCACGAATCATTCAGCCAGGTATCGGCGCCGAATTCACCTGGCGACGGAATCGGGTTGAACCGCCACACGCGCCGGCCCGTCCGCGCATCGATGGCCTGGACGTCGCCGGGCGGGTCGCCGCGGTACATCAAACGATCGCCAACGCCATTGCCGAGTAGCACGAGATCGCCCCACACGACCGGTGGCGACGTGTTCGTGTAGTGAAGGCGATTGATCGGGCGCGACAGCCCGACGGTGAGATCGACCTCCCCGTTGGTACCGAACGTCGAGACTGGCTTCCCGGTCGCGGCGTCGAGCGCAAACAATCGCCAGCGCGAGTTGAGGAAGATTCGCCGCGCCTTCCCGTCCGTCCAGCTGGCCACGCCACGATGGACGAGGCCCGTGCCATTCGACGGCTGGCCGACGCGATACGCCCCGGGGTCAAAGCGCCACAGCTCCCGGCCGGTGTTGGCATCGAGCGCCACCACCTGATTGAGGGGCGTTGGCAGGTAGAGCGTGTCGTTGATCATCAACGGCGTCGCCTGGAAGTTTCCAGGTCGTGCGGGACGCCCCGAGTCGGCGGGCGGGTCGGCGGGGTCACGCGTGTCCCAGCTCCACACCGGGGTGAGGCCCTTGACGTTGGCACGCGTGATGTCGGCGAGGCGCGAGTACTTCATCCCGCCGGCGTCGCCACCATACGTCGGCCACTCCACCATGCCGCGTGCGTCATTCTGCGCCGCGAGCGGCGTCGTGGCCATCAGCGTTAGGCAGGCGGCCAGAGCGGTGGCAGCTCCACGCTTCATCGGCGCGCCCCGGCGGCCGCGTGTTTGTGCACCACGCCGTTCTTCATCACGAAGCTCACCTGTTGCAGCAGGGTGATGTCGTTCCGCACGTCGCCGGGCACTGCGATCAGGTCCGCCAGCATCCCCGGCTTCATTGTGCCGAGGGAGTCCGCAAGGCCCATGGACTCGGCGGCCAGCGATTGGGCGGAGATGAGTGCCCCGGCCACATCCTGCCCGCCCCGTTGGACCCGACAGACGAGCTCCTCGGCGTTGCGCCCGTGCGCGCCGGCGACCGCGTCGGTGCCGAAGACGACCTTGAGCCCCCTGGTGCGCACGGCGTTGCGGATCGTTCCGATGCGCGGTCCGTCGCTGTCTCGCATCGCGGCGAACCCCGCTTCGTTGTAGTTGCCGATGCCTTCGAACTTGCGGCGATTGGTCAGGTAGTTCTCGATCACCAGTCCGCACTGAGGCGAGAGGTACACGCCATTCGCCGCCGCGAGGTCCAGCGCCGCCTGGTCGGAGAGCATCCCGTGTTCGATCTGGTCGCACCGGGCGCGCGAGGCAATGTTCATGGCCTCCGCGGCGTGGGCGTGCACCAGAACCCGCAGTCCGAGTTTGTGGCCTTCATCGCAGGCGGCCTGCACCTGATCGAACGTCATCGTCGGCGTGCCGCCGTCGCGAATACTCTTCGATGCGAACAACTTGATCAGGTCGGCACCCCGCTCCTTGAACGTCCGCACGCGCGCGCGGATCTGCTCGGGCGTGCCCGAGTTCTCGTTGAGCGAGCCTAACGAGGTGAGCAGCCGTGGCCCTGGGATCCAGCCACGATTGATGGCCTCCCGCAGCTCCTTGTCCTCGGATGAGCCGGGACTCTGCACCGTGGTCACGCCCGCCATGAGCGTGGTGTACGCATTGCCCGCGATGGCCAGCATCGACTCGGTCGGCGTGTCGCCGTCGTTGTTCTGGTGCAGGCGGTCGTTCTTGTTGAAATACCAGGCGACGTGCGCGTGGACGTCCATGAGCCCCGGCATCAGCGTGGCGTCACCCAGATCGTACCGGGCACCCTGAAACCCAGAGGGCAGCGGCCCCACACTGCGAATCCGTCCACCGTCGACCACGACCGTCACGTTAGGCAGCCATCGCCCTGCCCCGTCGAAGCCCCGCGCGGCGGTGATGGCCACCGCCTGCCCATCAACGGGAACCGAGGCCCACACACACACCGCGGCCCACACCACTCGGAATCGCCTCATGCAGC
>JBQTIW010000063.1:0-31710 GCA_052387735.1 Gemmatimonadaceae bacterium | reverse complement strand
CAAACGGCAGGTGCGGCGCCAGGTCATCCATGAGCCGTACGATGAGCTCCGCCAGGTCTTCCCGCGAACGATCGCGCAGCGGAGGCAGTCGGAGTGGCATGACCGCCAGGCGATAGTACAGATCCTCGCGAAAGCGACCGGCGTTCACTTCGGTGATGAGATCCTTCGACGTTGCCGCCAGCAAACGAACGTTGGGCAGGATTTCTCTGGTGCCGCCCGCTCGTCGCACTGCTTTTCCCTCGAGCACGCGCAACACTCTGGGCTGCAGCGCGAGGGGCAGGTCGCCGATCTCATCCAGGAAGAGTGAGCCGCCGGCGGCGACCTCGACGAGGCCGGGACGGCCGTCGCCCGACACGCCGCCATCCATCCCGAACAACTCGGCCTCGAGGGCGTCGACCGATGATGTCCCACAGTGCGCTTCGACAAACGGGCCAGCGGCACGCACGCCGCCGGCGTGAATCAGCTCGGCGATCCGCCCCTTGCCCGTCCCGGTTTCGCCGAGCACCAACACCGGCGTGTGATCGGTGCCGGAGAGCAGCTCGACCTGTGCGGCGAGCTCGCGCATCCGGGGTGACGAGCCTAACGCGACGTGACCGGTCGTGGTGCGCCGCTCGTTCATGTAGCGAAGCAGGTGCCGAAGGCGCACCGTCTCCAGGGCTCGATCGATCGCCACGCCCAGGTGCGCGAGGTCCACCGGTTTGGTGAGGAAGTTTTCTACGCCGTCCAGCACCGCCCGCACGGCCAGCGGTACTTCGGCCTGCCCGGAGATCATCACGACCACCGGCCGCTCCAGTTTGACTGACGCGTAGACGTCGAGCCCCGTGATGTCGGGAAGGTTGACGTCGAGGAGCATCACGTCGGGGCGCCGCTCTCGATACGCGGCCAGCGCTTGGGCGCCCGTCGCCGCCAGCCGCACCATGTGCCCGTTGCGTTCAAAGAATCGGCCGTAGGCCTCGGCGAGTGCTGTGTCGTCGTCGACGACGAGCAGATCGGCCACGGGTGTCAGGCCTCGATCTCGTCGAATGTGACCACGGCGCCGCCATTCTGGTGGGCCACGGCGGTGATCTCGAACCTGCGTATGTCCTCGGCCCGTTGGCACCGCGACCGGCTTCGGACGCCTTCCTCGATCGCCCGCCGCAGCGGATCGTCACCGTCGGGTCGTTCCATGCCTAACAATGCCTGATAAAACGGCCGTCCCACGAGCCCGAGCGGCGAGCCGTCGCCCACGAGTTGGCGGGCGCGGGCGTTGCACCGCAGGACTCGTCCTTCGTCGTTGACCACCGCCATTCCCACACCGATCGCGTCGAACGTCGACGACCATTCCCGCGTGGCGTCCTGAATGTCGGCAAAGAGGCGCGCATTGACGATCGCCACGGCCACCTGGTCGGCGAGCCGCAGCAGAATCCTGGCATCTTCGTCGCGAAATTCCTCCTCTCGGTTGTAGACGGCGAGAGCACCGATGACCCCGCGCGCGGTGCGCAGTGGCACGATCACCGCCCGTCGCACGTCCACCAGCTGCAGGTTGCGACGATACACGTTCTGTTCCGCGGCGACGTCGTTGCTGATGAGCGCGGCGCCGGTGCGCACCACGTCCCCGCTCAGGCTTCCCTGCACGGGGATGACGAGACCGGCAGCCACGTCGGCGATGCCTAACGCGGCTTCGACCAGCAGGTAGTCCCCGTCGCGGACCGAGACGGAGGCGCCATTGGCGCGAAGGAGCGCCATGGCGTGCCGCATGATGAGCCGCTGCACCTCCATCACCTTGAGCGACTCCCCCACGGCGCGGGCCACCTCGGCCATCGCATCGCTCTGACGCCGTTCCCGCTCACTCTCGGCGTAGAGCCGCGCGCTGCGCAACGCCGTGCCCGCGGAAATGGCGATCGTGGTGAGGAATTCCCGGCTGTCGGTGTCGAAGACGTGGCGGTCTTCCGAGTACGCCACCAGCGCGCCGATCAGGTTGCGTCCGTGGACCATGGGCACGACGAGGAGGGCCTGAATACCGGCGACTGTCTGGATCGTTTCATCGATCGCCCTGGCGTCTTCGGCGCGATCGCGGGTCAGCAGGAGCGGTGCGCCACCCAACAGGGATCCGGCCAGCGCCCCCTGATCAGTCCGGAAGGGAATGAGCGGCCGGTCGCCGGTTGTGGTCACATGACGCCGTGTCACGAGCCGAGCGACCTTCTCGTCGGCAACCAGGATGATCACGCCCGTCCCGCCCAGCGCCCGGACCGACCCGCGCGCGACCTCGTCGAGGATCGTGTCCTCGTCCATCGTGCGTGACAGCGCCACCGCCATCTGCTGCAGCTGCTGCAGCTCAACGCTGCGACGGGCCCCCGCCGCCAGCTGTTGCCGAACGAGCTCCGCACCCGGCAGCTCGCCAGTGTCTGAATTCGTCTCGGCCGTGCGCGGCTCGAACGTGGGCATCGGATGGATCGGGTGCGCGGAGCGCGGGGACGAACTCATGGCAGGAGGGAATGCGGGACCAGCAGCCGAGCCGCCAGCGGGCGGACCCGGCAATCCATGGGAGTCATGCCTAACAACTCTCCGTCCGCCTGCGCCGGACGAGCGGGAATCGTTTCCAGTCGAATCGTCTGCCCCTTCAGGAAATGCATGCGGAGGGCTCCGTCAAAGCGCCGACGACCGATCCGCCACCCGATGTTCAACGCATCACGCATCGACCGCGGCTCGTACACGCACAGATTCAACCAGCCGTCCGAAGGGTCGATGCCAGGACCCAGCTGAAGCAGCCCGCCAAGTACCGTTCCGAAGTTGGCCACCAACGCCGCAGTGGCGTGAAATGTATGGTGTCTGCCGTCGACCGTGGCCCGCAGCTCGAAAGAATCAAGCTGCAGGGCGGCTCGTGTGCCGGCCGTCACATATGCGAGCATGCCGAAGCGGCGCTTGAGCCGCGCCGATGCATGCTGGAGCATCGTGGCGTCGATGCCGACACCGGCCGCAAAGCCGAAACTGCGACCGTCGCCGAGCAGGCCGAGGTCGATCCGTCGTTCCGCACCACCGAGCAACGCCTGCACCGCGCGCGGGATGCGGAGTGGCGTCCCCAGCGCCCGCGCCATGAGGTTGCCCGTCCCCCCCGGGAGCACACCCACCGGTCGTCCCAACGCACTCACCACTTCCAACACTTCCATCGCGGTCCCGTCGCCACCGAGCGTGAACACGGCGTCGGAGAGCGCGGCCAGTTCCTGCGCAATCACGGCCGCATGCCCCGGTCGCTCCGTGAGCACCGCATCGACGTCGACCCCCGCCTTCCGGAACGCCGCCACGGCGCGGGTGACCTCCCGGCCGCCACGACGCGAGGCCGGGTTGGCGATCAGCAGGACGTGCCTAACGCTCACCAGCGCCAGGTCTTGAACAGGTCCAGGGACCACTGCCCGTCGATCTTCGCCGTGAACCCCACGGCTTCCGGGCGGCAGAGCGTCTTGGTGAGAGGTGGTTCTCGACTCACCGAGACCCCCAGTCCCGCTCGAATCGTGTATTCCAACGATCCACCGATCATGTCGCTCGCACTCAATGTGGTCGCCGACTGCGACGTGCCGAAAAACTGATTCAGGGAACAGAGCCCGGTGGTGAGACTGACGAAGGCGCGAGCCGATAGCTGCTTGCCCACGCCCAGCTGTGTCCCCTGCAAACCCGAAAACAGGTTCTGGTTTCCCACGCCGAATCCTCCAGCCACCGATTGCAGCTGGATGTAGTCGAAAAACCGCCCCGAGTATCGAGCCGATAGACTGGAGCCGATGTTCGTGAGCAGGAAGTCATACGCGTACCCGGGGTCGAGACCCCCGATGTCCGCACTCGGCCGACCCGTCAGCAGGTAGGCGATCAGGTCGGAGTCGGCGAGCTGCAGCGAATCTGCGCTCTCGAGCGCGATACGCGGCTGCGCCAGCGTGCCTAACAGGCGGGCTCGGATGCGGATGTTCCGGTTGCTGTACAGCTGGTTGGCCTGACGGATCGAGTAGATCGCACTGATGTTGAGGGTGGGATTGAAGTCCGCGTCACCGAAGAACCGGACATCCCCGCCTTCGATCGTGAACAGCCGTTGCACCAGCACGTCGCCGAATCGCATGAGAAAGGTGCCCCGCTCCGTGCGGAGGGCGCCCTCGAGCGCGAGCTGCGGCACGCCCGTTGCCGACAAGCCGCTGGCTCGGATGACGTTGACCGCGCCGCCAAGCTTGATGTTTGCTTCGGACGAACGGAGCCGGACGTCGGCACCCATGCTGATCTGCACGTTGCGGGCTGTGAGCCCCTGGAGGAGTTTGGGCAGCGTGGGGAGCACCGCCCGGCTGCCCGCCAGCGACGTGTCCAGCGTCGCCGCAAACTCCGGATCGTCGATCGAGACGATCTCCTTCGACGTCAGTTCGGGGATGATGAGGTAGCCGGTGTTCACCGTCACGTTGCCGGTGAGAAGGGACGAGCTCTCGCGTCCGCGGAACTGCAGCCCGGCGCTCGCAGTGAGATCGCCGATTCTGGGCTTGTTGATGACATGGAATTCCCTGGCGTCGAGGCGTAGGTCGAAGCTCGGATCATCGTCGCGATCCAGCGCCACGAACCCACCTAACGTGAGAGTGTTCCGCGAGGTCTCCCCGCTCGCGACGGAGAAACGCTCGATGCGGACGGTGTCCCGCGCCGCGCGCACGTCTACGACCAGGTCCCGCAGACGCACACCGAGGTCGCCGACGAACGCGCCCCCGTTGTCCACGCGCACGAATCCCTGCAGCTCGGTGGAGCTCGGACGCCCGGCGATCGACACCTCGGCATTGAGACGTCCCTCGGCCTCCGTCACCGCCGTCGTGAAGGACTCCGCCATCGCCAGGTCGACGTCGCGCGACACCACGGCCACGCGCAACGAGTCGTCGAGCAGCCGCCGGCTGCGCGGCTCCAGGGCCAGGTCCAGCGGCACGCTGGCCTGCACACGCAGCACCGTGGAATCGCCCCGCAGGACTCCGAGAGAGCCGATGAACCTCCGATCTTCGTAGCGTCCCGACAACGCAGTCTCGGAGAGGGTCACCTGGCCGACCTTCGTGCCGCCCAGGCGACCGCGTACATCCATGATCGGGTCGAGGCGCGTTCCCGTGATCCCGAGGTCGAGGCTCAGGGCGCCGGCGAGTTGGACCCGCAACTGTCCGATCTTCGACAGATCTTCCAGCGCCACCGAATCCATCGTTAAACGGAGCGCCGCCCGCCCGGTGGACGGGGCCAGGCCATCGAGGGCGACGCGTCCTCCCCGGTTCCCGATGAGCGTGAGGGAATCGATCGCAAAGGCGTCTTTCCACCACCGCACCCCGCCCGGCCTCGCGAGGCGCCATTCGTGATCCACAAATCCGAAGCCCCCGTCGGCGAGCGCGACGCGGGTCGTGTCCCCGGTCTTCTGCAGCACACCCGTGGCCTCGACTGTCGGGCCGTTGCTGAGCTCCGCGAGGAGCCGCACATCGCTGGAGTCGCGCCGCCTGACGTTGAAGTCGATGGCCGCGTTGCGCAGCGCAATCGTGGCCACCGTCATCGTATCCGCGAGCAGCGTCGTGGTGCCGTGTACCCCGTCCCCGGTCACGTCGTTCAGCCCGAGCGTGAGCCGAAGCCTCCGCGCCCGCGACGCATAGGCGTCGAACTCGCGCGCCTCCACCGTGCCACGCACACCAAGCGTGTCGACCGACCCGTGCAGCGTGAGGAGAGCCGTGACCTCACCATGCAGCGAATCGGCTTCGAGCGCGGCCAGCGCGATGCTGTCCACCGCCAACCGCCGCAGGTACGGACGCAATCCACCTAACGAGTCGGCATCGACCCTGATGGCCAGCGAGTCGTCGCGGTCGGCGCGAAGTCCCAGGCCGCCCCTCGACCGGACGGATCCAGCGGCCGACTCCGCGTACAACGTGTCGACGCGCAAGCGGCCATCGCGGAAGGCGAGGCGTGCCCGCGCCCCGTCATACACCCGCGTGCTGTCGATGCTCGAACGCTGCAGGTCCAGGGCGATCGTCCCCTCGTAGTTGGCAAGCGAGTCGCCCCGGAGGTCGATCTCCGCCACCCCACTGAGCGCGGTGACCGGCATCGCCGCCGTGTCGTACAGCGCGCGCAGGTTGGCGTCGACGAACCGGAGGGTGCCCTGATAGGCGTACCCGCCGATCGAGTCGATGTCCACGCGTCCGTCGAACGCATAGGTGCCCTGCGTGCCCGCGACTTCCGTGACCACCGCGAGGTCCGGCGCCGTGCCCTGCAATCGCACCGGACCCGAAAGCGTGCCGCGCTGCTCCAGTGCCAACTCCGGCCATGCCCGTGCGATCGTGGTGAGCTCCACCGGCTGCGCCAGCAACGCCACGTCGTAGGTGAGGAACTCGTCGCCGATCGTGACGCGTCCGGATCCGGTGAAGCGACTCGGCGGCAGGTCCGCATACCGATGCGTGATGTCGGCGCCGCGGAAGCGCACGTCGGTCCACATCGAATCGAGCGTCGCCCGACCGGCGAGCCACCCATCGAGGCGCGGAAATGACGGGTTGAGGAACTGCAGCGTTTCCAGGTCGAGACGACCCAGCTCCACCTCGAAGGTCCGAAACTTCGTGAACGCCGGGAACAGCAGGTCGAGCTCGCCGCGCGCGCGCCCGTTGGCGGTCGCCCCCGGCACATTCGCATCGACGAATGAGAATTCCGCAGCGTCGATCCGGAACGCGTTGACCGGCCCCCCGCTCCCGCGCACGGTCGCTGTGATCTTCCCTTTCCACGGGAAGGGCAGCGGCTCACCCGTGAGGTCCTCGATCAGCGCCCAGTCGATCGGCGTGGCCTGCATGTCCACGTTCTTCACGATGAGGACCGGTGCGCCAACGCCAAACGTCATCGCGCCGCGCAGCCGCGACCCCGTCGTCTGCACGTCCAGCTTTGTCAGTTCATAGTCGAGCACCTGGAGATCGCGCTCGTTGCGGATGCGCAGGTCCATCGTGCCGCCGCCGGTCGTGGGCAGCGTGGGATACACCCAGGCCACGTCGGCCAGCGAAACGGAATCTCCGCGGACCGTGATGTCGTACCGCGTTGGCAGGTTGCTTCCCCACCAGACCTTCCCCGACGCCCGCGCCCGCGAGCCCGGCAGCTCGAAATGGTCGAACTCCGCCCATAACGAGTCGCCAAGCGTGCGCACCGTCCCGCGCGCTTTGGAGATCCGCATCGGGGGATCGAACCCGTCCGCGTCGAGGCGTTCGACGCGGAAGAACCGGCCGGCCGAGTCGGGATCGGAGACCTGGCCGTACGACAGCCGCAGCGCTCCGTCGGTCCAGCTACGCGTCTGCGCGAAGTTGCTCCCGGCCCGGCCAATCCGTTTGTCGGTCCGCGCCACGGCCGCTTTGACGGCGCTGTCCCGCCGCGCGCCCCGCAGCGAGTCGGGGGGTCGCCACGGCATCGTCAGGTGAAAGGCCAGCCCTTGCATCGTGGCATTCGTCACGACGATGTACTCACCGAAGCCGCGGGTCGTGCGCTTGGGGCCCGGCGGACCGGACGGGAAGATCTTCCGGAAATTCCAGCGCCCCAGACTGTCCTGCCGGATGTGCACGACGGGTCGCTCGATCCGCAGCTCGCGGACGAGAATGCGGCGGTCCCACAAGTCCCGCGGATCGAACCGGGCCACGATCGGCCCCGTGGAGATGAACAACGAATCGTTCGGCTCACGGATCGCGAAGGTGTCGACCGTGAGGTTCGTGAACAGCGACCCGCTGATGCGTCCGATGTGGAGCTTCCCGCCGGGAAGCCTCGTCGTGATCAGGCCTGCGACGTAGCCGCGGATCTGCTCCCGTCCCCATTCGGTGCGCGTGGTCAGGGCCACGGCGAGCAGCAGCAACCCGCCTAACGCAAAGAGCGTCGCCGCGCTGGCCAGCACCACCACTCGGCGACGGGACATGGGCTAGAACGGCTGCCCGATGGAGAAGTTGAACACCAGGCGCTTGAGAAACGTGCCGGGCAGGCGTGGGGCGAGACTCGCGGGGCAGCGGCCGGCATCCTGCTCGAGCACCCCGCTCCCCAGGTCTCTGATCGCCAGCGTGTTCCCCGGAGACACACAGAACACCTTGCCCCGGTTCGGATTGCCCACACGGTTCTCGATGAAGTACACGGGACCGTCGGGGAGTCGCTTGGGTCCGTACGCGATGTCCACGCGCAGTGGACCGATCGGCGAGAACACGCGCATACCCAGGCCCGGCGTCGCCTTGAGCTGCCGGAACGAGGAGCGCACACTCGGCGCCCTGCGGTTCCACACGTCACCCGCGTCCACGAACGCCGCGAATTGCAGAAGCTCGGGGTAGATGGGACTGCGTACGCGGAGCTCGGCGTTGAGCACGACGACGTTGTCACCGCCGGTCGGTTGATCCGGCTTGCGACGATTCAGGTCGCGATCGGTCCTCGCGCGGTAGTACGTGGCGACGCTGTCGGTCACGGCCACAAACTCCGCCGTGTCGGCCACCTGGTACACGAGCGATCCCAGCTGGTTGGGGCCGAAGCCGCGGACCGAGTTCGGTCCGCCCGCGTACATCCGCTCCTGCGGCGGAATGAAGCGCTGCACGCCGGCCAACGTGCGATCCGAGAGGACCGTGCCGCCGCGAAAGCGCATCACGAGGCGACTCTCGTTAGGCAGCGACACGTAGAGTGCAGCATCGAGCGACGTACGGGTGAAGTTCACGAAGTTGTCCGAGAAGGTCGCGTCGGATGAGTGCCGGAGTTCGGCGCGGACCACCGAGCCGACGGACGGATCCGCCAGGTCGTTGGCGGTACTCCGTACCGCGCTCAGACCGACGACCCCGGTCCGGCGGTCCTTGTCGGCGAGCTCCGAGTAGGTCAGCGGATCGCAGACGTTGAACACGCCGCAGAAATAGGCGGGGGCCGCGCGGGTCTTGCCGTATTCCAGCTGATAGCTCGACGACAGGGGAATCCTTCCGCCTAACTGGAGTGACGCGAATCCGCCGTACTGCGTTTCCTTGAGGTAGGTGAGGAACTCGGACCGGCGCTCGCTGAAGATCGTCAACGAGGGAAAGGCCCGTCGCCCGAACAGCGGCGGCTGGGTGTACGTGGCGCCGATGTAGTAGTTGAGACGACTGGACAGGAGGTCGTTGCGCACGTCTTCCGGACAGAAACCCTTGGCGAAATCGAACGGCCGACCGGCTCCGATGCGCGACACGCGGCCCGTGAGATCCACCCGCCGCAGGCCGCCGAGGAAGTTGACCGTTGCGACGTTCCCCTGCATGCGCAGGCAATCGTAGTTCCCCCAGCCGAACGAAGTTCTGGCGCCGTGCAGATCGCCTTCGATCAACGTGACGTTCACCGTCACGAGGGAATCGACCGCATCCTCAAGGCTTGCCGAATCCACCGACACGTCCACGTGCTGGAACGCCTCGGTCAGGTAGAGCCCCCGCTTCACGCCTTCGAGATCCCGCTGACTGAACACCTGTCCGGAGTCGAGGCCTAGCGTTTCCCGTACCTTTCCCGGATGCACCCCGATGCGCTTCCCCGATTCCGGCGCCTTCGTCACCGTGATCGCAATCGACCCGATCCGCATGCGCAGTCCGGGCGCGGCGTCGTACCAGACCTTGGCACGTAGCGCCGCGGTGTCGGTATCGATGTTGCGCAGCACCTCTGCCTCGGGATATCCGCTGTTGCGCAATCGCCGCGTGATGGTATCCCGCGTCGCGTCGAGCAGTGTGCGATCCATGCGATCGCCAAGCCGGAGCGGCAGTCCGCGCAGGATGCGCTCGCGACCGGGGACCGAGTCCAGGCCGTTGACGGCCAGGCTGTCGATGAGCAGGGGCTTTCCTTCGTTGATCTCGAAGCGGATTTTCACGTGATCCGCACTCGAGTCCGTGATCACCGGCCGCACCTTCGTGCCGCGGAAGCCCCGCAGGAAATGCAGGTACATCAGCCGATTCGCATCGGCCTGCACGACCGTCGAGTCATAGCAGAGGCGCTGGCCGACGACGCGCAGAAATCGTCGCGCCCAGCTCGACTGCGTGGTCACAATGCGGGCGGCCAGCTGGTCGTCACGGAACGTGGAATTCCCAGTGAAGTCGACCCTGGTGACCTCGCGCATTCCGCGCTGGCACAGCACCTGTTGTGCTCCAGCAGGGGCGGCGCAGAGGACCAACGCGATGATCACTCCCGCGAGTCCGCGCCACGTCACAGTCACGCCTCTTCGAACAGCAACCCGCCCGGACCCTGTTGCTTGGCGCGGCGCTTGGCATCGGCGGCACGCTGCCCGAGGTGCGCCAGGCTCACCCAGGTCTCGGGTCGCACCTGCATGACCGCCGCGGAAATGCTCGCCAGCGGAAACTCACGCCGTTGCCCTTCGCGGTCGAGCCCGAGGTAGCTCCCACGCGAGGCGGCATCTCCGCCCACCGCTCGGGCCACGACCTCGCGGCACCTGGCCGAGCACTCGTGCACGAATTTCGAGATGCGCTCGCGCCCCGTGACCGCGATGAAATCGTCTCCACCAATGTGGCCCACGAAGTCCCGGTTCGCCGGGCCATTCACCAGCGTCGATGCCTCACGAATCGCCGCGCCGAGTCCGCGGATCACCTCGTCGGCAATGGCGAAGCCGAAGGTGTCGGCGAAGGGCTTGAAGTTGTCTAAATCGAGATAGCACACGGCAAAGCTCTCGCCGCGTTCGATCCGCTGCAGCACTTCGGCGTCGATGGCCCGGCCGCCGGGAAGTCCGCTGGTGGGGTTGCGGTCCCCCTCGCGCTGGACGAGGCGAAGCAGCGCGGTCACTCGAACGCGGAGCTCGCGCGGATCGAATGGCTTGGCCAGATACTCGTCCGCTCCCGCCGTGAAACCCTCGACCTTGTTCTCGACGCCGCTCTGCGCCGTGAGCATCAGCACGGGGATACGGGCAGTGAACGGATTGTCCTTGAGGCGGCGGCACACCTCGAGGCCGGTCATGTTCGGCATCGAGTTGTCGAGGACGACCAGATCGGGCTCCCGCAGCTTGATCGAGGCCAGCGCCTCCAGCCCATCGGCCGCGACCTCGACATCATGCCCCGAAGCTCGAAAGAGATCTCGGAGCATGAGCCGCATGTCGTCGTTGTCGTCGGCAACGAGAAGATAGCTCACGAGTCAGGGCAGGTAACAGCGTGTAAAGTGAAGCGCGACAACAAATTCGCCGCTCAGGTGATCCTGTGTCAACGGGCGTGTGTGCACACAGCGCGCGGACGCGCGGGCGGCCATGTGACCTGAGGCACAGCCGATGACTGTTGTACACGCCAGCGCCCTCGATTCCTGCGCGCCGGTGCGCCTAATCATCCTTCTGCCCAAAGATCGCCATGTTCGAACTGTGCCCGGGCGCGACCTTCTTCTCCGGGTAGATCCAATGCACCGCCTGGTTGACGGCTGTCGCCGCCTCGCCGAAGCCTGTTGCAATCAGTTTGAGCTTCCCGGGATAAGTCGTCACGTCTCCCGCCGCGTACACACCCGGGCGTCCGGTTTCCATCTGCGACGTCACGACGATCTCGTCCTTCTCCAGCCGTAGCCCCCAGTTCACCAGCTCACCGAGGTCGCTCACGTAGCCGAGCATCGGCAGCACCACGTCACAGATCACCTCGCGTGGCGCCTTGGTCTTGGTCTCGCGCAACACCACACCCGTTAGGCGATCGCCGGCGCCGATGACGTCCTGCAACTCGTGAAAGGTGAACAGGTCGGCGTCACCCGCCGCGACCGCACGCTGCACATCGATCACGGTCGCGCCGTGAGCGCGAAACCGGTCAGAGCGGTGCACCAGCGAGACGCGTTGTGCACGTCCGATCAATTGCTGCGTCCAGTCGAATGCCGAGTCGCCACCGCCGATGATCACCACACGCTTCCCGCGGTAGTCCTCCGGGTTCGTCACCACGTCGTGGATGCCGCGTCCATACCACGGCGCGGCGCCGGCCTGCGGCAGTCGTCGCGGCGAGAACGCGCCGATTCCGGCCGCGATCACGATCGACCGCGTTGGAAAACGTCCCTTGTCGGTGACGAGCACGAAGCCGCCATCTTCCGCTTCGAGGCCGGTCACCTCCTGGTTGAGGTGCTCACCGGCTCCGAACTGCTTCGACTGCTCGACCAGCGCCTTCACCAGATCCTTGGCCAGAACCTTCGTGTAGCCCGCTACGTCAAAAATGAACTTCTCGGGATACAGCGCCGTCAGCTGTCCGCCGAGCTCGGGAAGGGCATCGACAATCTGCGACGAGACGCCGCGCATGCCGGCGTAGAACCGGGCAAAGAGCCCGGTCGGCCCGCCGCCGATGATCGTGATGTCTACCAACTCATGAGTCGTCATTCCCAAAAGTAATCGTACGAAACGCGCGAAAAACGGCGCATTGCGGGTGGCGTTATCTTCAGGCAATGGCGCCCAAGATCTACACCAAGACCGGCGACGACGGACAAACCGGATTGTTCGGCGGCGGTCGCGTGGAGAAGGATGATCCCCGCGTTGATGCGTACGGCGAGATCGACGAATTGAACGCGGTGCTGGGGATGGCGCGCGCCGTGGAGCTCATGCCTCGCGTCGATGAAGTCCTGGTGCCGATCCAACGCGACCTGTTCGGCATCGGCGCGTTGTTGGCCACCCCGGATCACGACAAAATGCGCGAGCAGCTCCTCAAAGCCCGCATCGACGACGGACGCATTGCCGAGTTGGAGCGGGCGATCGACGCGTGCGACCGTGAGCTCGACCCGCTCCGCGCTTTCATTCTCCCTGGCGGTACGCCCAAGGCGGCCGCGTTGCACGTTGCTCGCACGGTGTGCCGCCGAGCCGAACGCCGCGTCGTCGCCATCAAACGCACGGTGCCCGTTCCGGAGCTCGTGATCATTTACCTCAATCGGCTCTCCGACCTGCTGTTCATGCTCGCGCGGGTCGCGAATCGGCGCGCCGGCGCCGGCGAAGTCACCTGGTGACGACCCAGGACACGTCGCCCCGCGTGATCGACCTCCTCGGCTACCAGATCCAGGTGGGGCCCTGGCTGCTCGACGACGTCGGTCGCGTGGCCGGTACGCTCGCGCGCGCGCACACCTTCGCCGTGATCACCGACGAAAACGTCGGGCCCATCGCCGCACCGCAATGCGTAGGATCGCTGCGTCATTTCGCGCCGCACTCGCGCGTCATCCTGCGCTCGATTCCCGCCGGCGAAGCGGAGAAGACGCGCGAGTCATGGACGCGACTGACGGATTGGCTGCTCGAGGAACACTGCGGCCGCGACACGACGATCATCGCGCTGGGCGGTGGGGTCATTGGCGACCTCGCCGGTTTTGTCGCGGCGACGTTCATGCGCGGTGTGCCGTTCGTACAAGTTCCCACTTCGCTCCTGGCGATGGTCGATGCGTCGGTGGGCGGGAAGGTGGGTGTGGACACCAGGCACGGAAAAAACCTCGTTGGCGCTTTCCACCAACCTGCGGCGGTGGTCATCGATCCCACCGTGTTGCAGACGCTGCCGCGGGAACACCTCCGCGCCGGATTCGCCGAGGTGTTGAAGCACGGCATCATCGCCGACGCGTCGTACCTCGCAACCGCCGTGAGAGTTGGTGCGCACGTCCTCACCGCCACATCAGCGGACGTCGCGTGGCACGGCGAGGAGATGACCGATCTGGTCGCCACGAGCGTTCGCCTCAAGGCCGCGGTCGTCGCGAACGACGAGCGCGAGCGGGGACTGCGACAGATCCTGAACTTCGGACACACCGTCGGACACGCACTGGAGGTCGCGACCGATTTCGACATGCTCCACGGGGAAGCGATTGCGATCGGCATGTGCGTGGAAGCGCGACTGGCAGACAGAGTACGAGTCTCAGCGACGCCAATCGGAGACACGATTCGCGAATCGATCGAAACCCTCGGACTCCCCGCGCGGCTGCCGTCCTCCGTGACCCCCCAGCAGATGCTGGATTGCATGCGACTGGACAAGAAGGCGCGCGCTGGAACGCTCGTGTTTGCGTTGCCTCGTGGCATCGGCGTCATGGCGAACCCGGAGCGTGGAATCGAAGTCGAGGCCCGCATCGTAGAGGACGTTCTCCGAGAAGGGTGAATCCATGTCTCCGCGAGGTGCGGCATTCCTGGCCGTCGTTGTTCTGATCGGCTTGGGCGGCTTTGCCGGCTGGCTGGTAGGGGTGCCCGTGCCGGTTATTGCCGTGGGTGGCGGGCTGGTCTTTCTGATTGCCCTCGGACGCGTCCTCACTCGGCCGAGGGCTCCTCAGCCCGGCGATGGTTCCAAGCCACCCTGAGAGGACGTGTCCGGCGACCTCATTGGCGCGAGGTTGTCGCAACGGTCCTGTTCCTCTGAGAGTTTTCCACACGGCTGCCGGTGTTTCTTCGGACACGTATCGGATCCTTCGGGCGTCGAATGTGCGGTCAGGCACATCGGCCGCCACTGGCGCAACGTGTTGTGCTGTCTGCATATGGGACAGGCAGGAATCACTGGGCGGGATAGGTCATCGAAATTGGCTGTTGACTGAGTCGTGACCGTTTCGTACTGTGCCCGCCCACTTCCCCTCCAAGTCACGGCGTCCGAGCTGCCGCGACTAACCGCTGTCGGCGAAGAGAGGCCTATGCAGCAAGCGACTGAAACCAGGGCAAAGACGACCACGAAGTCTTTCGTTCGGGCAGCGCCAGCAACCGCTTTCGACCAGTATCTTCTCGACATCCAGAAGCTCCCGCTCATAACTGATCCAGCGGAGGAGCGCCGGTTAGCACGCCGAGCGCAGCAGGGCGACGAGGCCGCTGCAGAACGCTTGGTGACAGCGAACCTCAGATTTGTGATCTCGTACGTGAAGAAGTATCAGGGTCACGGACTGGATCTGAGCGAGCTGGTCGCCATCGGCAACGAGGGCCTCCTCAAAGCAGTGAGAAAGTTCGATCCGGATCAGGGGGTAAAGTTCATTTCGTATGCGGTATGGTGGGTCCGGCAGGCAGTGCTCAAGGCGTTGGCCGAGCAGACCCGATCAGTTCGAATCCCGCTCAATCAGAATTCGCAGCTCATTCGCCTCTCCCGCGCCGAGACCATCCTCTCACAGGTTCTCCGCCGCGATCCCTCAGACGACGAAGTCGCCCGCCTGATCGGAGAAACCCCCGAAAGTGTTCGATCCGCCCGGCAAATGACCTCCACAGAGGTCTCGCTCGACGCGCCGATCGATCGCAGCGACCGGGAGGCGTCGACGCTTGGCGAACGCTTCTCGGGAGTCGACGGGACCGAAATCGAGGACGTGACGGACTTCAAGTTGATGCGCGAGTTCATCACCAAGATCTTCCAGAAGTACCTCACGCCGCGCGAACGGAAAATCCTCAGCCTCTACTACGGTCTCGAAGAAGGATCGGAAGCGATGACGCTCGAGCGAATCGGTGCCCTGCTTGGGGTCACCCGCGAGCGCATCCGCCAGATCCGCGAGCGGGCGTTCGAGAAGCTGCGTGAGTCGCCCGATGGACGGGCTCTGGCTGGTTTCTGGACCGCCGCCTGACGCGAGCAAGCGAGGTCACTCGAGGTGCGCGGATGATCAATCTCGCACCGCCCTCGGAGGGCGCGCAGCATCGTGTCCTCTTGATCGACGACGAGATGACCATCCGTCTCGCGCTCCGTCGCTTTTTCACCCGCATGGGCTGGCGAGTGGATGAAGCCTCCAATGGCGAGAGCGGCTTCTCGATGATCATTCTCGACGAGCAGCAGACCATCACGCCGACGTACGACCTGATCATCTCCGACCTGCGGATGCCCGGCCTCAACGGCATCGAGTTGCACGACCGGCTCAAGACCGTGGCGCCCCGGGTACTCACCCGGCTGATCTTCTCCACCGGGGACATCGTGTCGCAGGAAGCCGCCGAGTTCGTAAACTCGTCCAGTTGTATCGTGCTGCAGAAGCCCTTTGAGCTGGCGACGCTCCGCGAGACCGTGGAACGCATTCTCCGCGCCGCAGGCGGAACGACCTGACCTGGTTCGGCGCGCGCCGACGCTACATCCGGAACAGATACGAGAGTTTCAGGAAGACCTGGCTGCCGGTGCGGAGAGTTTCTGGCCGGTCGACGACGGGGTGATCGTACTCCTGCATCAGATCGTTGTACCGGGCGAACAGGAACGATGACGGCGCGAGCTCGTAGGTCAGCAGCAGGCTCGATGCGTAGCTCACCCGTCGCTGATCGACGGGGTTGCTCTCCAGTCTGTTGAGCTGGTTCGAGTACTCGCCGATGAGTCGTGGGCCGAGCCGGCGCGTGAGCTGGTGCAGCGGAACGCCGAGCATGTCCTGGCGTTCGATCATGTAGCTGACGTTGATCCCCGCGCGGTGCTTGAACGTCACGTCGATGCGCGGCGTGGCGACGCGGCGACTGCGAGCTCCGAGTGCCGGCCTGGCCATGGTACCGCACCATGTCGAAGCCGAACTGGAGCGTCTGGAGACCCATCCGACGCTCTGCCGCGGTGGCAGGACACTGTCCACGGGCTCGTACGGCACGAATCGCGTAAGCGGCCGTGCCTGTTGCCACACCGGGTCGTCGAGCTTGCCGTCCAGCACCGGTCGCTGGGACGCGCGTTGCAACGGGATGCGGATTTCATCCGGCGTCTTGTAGACTCCGTCGAGTCCCGCGTCCGTAGCGTACCGCGCAGCGAGTGCGAAGCGGCGGCGAACAGAGTCAGAAGTGCGTAGGTGAGCATGTCGTCCAAATGGCAAACACGAGCGCGCGGAAGCGAACCGCTGACAGGCATAGCGCGCACCCCGGGGCCATCGACCCGGAGTGCGCGCGTGAGCCACACCCTACTACGGGATTCGGCGATCGAGCGCTGACCGCGGTCCCCCCTCCGACGCGTGCTCCCTCCTACCGTTTGAAAATGGTAGGTTGCTTGCGTGTCGCGCGTGATCCCGCTCTTTCCACTTCCTCTCGTCCTCTTTCCGAAGGCGGTACAGCCGCTGCACATCTTCGAGCCGCGCTATCGCCAGATGCTCGTCGACTGCCTGGCCGCTGATCGCGAGTTTGGCATCATTTGCCGACCTGCCGGCACAGGAGAGAAGGAAATCGCCGCCGGGACGATCGGGTGCGTTGCCCGCGTGGAATCCACACAACCGCTTGGCGATGGGCGTTCCAACATCATGGTGATGGGCACCGAGCGGTTCGCTTTTGTCGAGTTCGCGGAGACGGGTGCGCCGTACTACTCGGCGGTGGTGGAGAACGTGACCGATCTGCCGATTCCGACCGAAGTGCTCGAACCGATGGCCGCGCGCGTGCGAGACGTCTTCCTGCGAGCCGGTCGCGCCGCACGCGCCATGCAGGATGACGCCGCACCGTTGCCGGAGCTGCCCAGCGATCCCGGTGAGATGTCTTTCGCGGTCGCGCAGTATCTCGACCTGGACCTGACGGCGCGACAGCAGCTCCTCAGCTCGCGCGGGCCTGATGAGCGTCTGCAGCAACTCGAGGTGACGCTGACCCCCCTCATCGCGGGGCTCGAACAGGGCGCGCTCGTGCATGAGCGCGCCAAGGCGAACGGGCACGGCCACGGTCCGCTCGCCGGCGAGACATGACGCCACTGGAGCGTGAGCTCGCGGAACTCGTCGGCCGGCGACACGTGTTGTCGCGTCCCAGCG
Organism: Gemmatimonadaceae bacterium; assembly: GCA_052387735.1. Lineage (GTDB taxonomy): Bacteria > Gemmatimonadota > Gemmatimonadetes > Gemmatimonadales > Gemmatimonadaceae > RBC101. Next base: position 14,154 of record JBQTIW010000063.1, on the reverse strand, counting down.
AGCTGCTGGCCTACACGGCCGATGGCCTTCCAGGGTACAAGCAGCACCCGACGCTGGCGGTGTTCCCGGGCACGCGCGAAGAGACGATCGCCGTCGTCAGGCTGCTGGCGCGACGCGGCATATCGTTCGTACCTCGGGGTGCGGGCACGGGCCTGTCGGGCGGCGCGCTCGCTAACGGCACCGTGCTGGTGGGGCTGAATCGGTTGCGACGGATCCTGTCCATCGACCCCGAGAACCGACAGGCGACGGTGGAGCCGGGCGTCGTCAACGTGCACCTCACGCGGGCCGCGGCCCCACATGGGCTACACTACGCCCCCGATCCGTCGAGCCAGACAGCGTGCACCATCGGTGGGAACATCGCCGAGAATGCGGGAGGTCCGCACTGCCTGAAGTATGGGGTGACGCTCAACCATGTCGTGGCGCTGAACGTGGTGTTGCCGGACGGGGAGCTGATCACGTTAGGCTCGACGCGCGGCGAGACGGCCGGTTACGATCTGCTCGGGAGTTTTATCGGGAGCGAAGGGTGCTTTGGTGTCGTCCTCGATGCGACCGTGCGACTGACGCCCAACCCCGAAGCCGTGCGCACGATGCTGGCCGACTTCACGTCGATCGACGCGGCCGCGCGCGCAACCTCGGCGATCGTGGCCACGGGGATCGTACCGGCGGCGCTGGAGATGATGGACAGCGGCACCATTCGCGCGGTGGAAGCGTCGATCTACGCGGCAGGCTATCCGATTGACGCTGCTGCCGTACTGCTCATCGAGATCGATGGCATCGGTGCGGGGATCGATGGTGACGTGCAGCGAATCGACACGATCTGCCGCGCGGCCGGTGCGCGGGACGTGCAGGTCGCCCGCGATGAGGCGCATCGGGTCAAGCTGTGGCAGGGGCGCAAGAAGGCGTTCGGAGCAATGGGGCGCGTGTCGTCGCATCTGGTGGTGCAGGATGCGGTGATTCCGCGGACCCGGTTGCCGGAAGTATTGAGCGCCATCGCCCAGATTGCAGCAGAGGAAGGAATCACCGTGTGCAACGTGTTTCACGCGGGCGACGGGAATCTGCATCCGAACATCCCCTACAACGCGAATGACGCCGACGAGCGGGAGCGGGTTCACCGGGCCATGCGTCGCGTGATGCAGGCGTGTGTCGACGCGGGCGGAAGCGTCACGGGTGAACACGGGATTGGTCTCGACAAGATCGACTACATGTCGCTGATCTTCTCGGACGCGTCGCTCGCCGCGATGTGCCGTGTTCGGGAGGTGTTCGATCCGGAACAAAGGGCCAATCCGGGAAAGGTCGTCCCGGTGCACGCGTGCCGGGAATGGACCATGACGCCGGCCGGGCGATCGGGGGCATAGAGCCGTCTGCCATGGCGGTCGGAACAGTTCGTTCGTGGCGACGGCGGGGAGCCGTGTGTGAAAGGATCATTGAATGCACAGGTGGCCCGACGGATCCGAGAGGGCAGACGACAACGCGGAACGAATGACACAAGGGGGTCCCTGCGGCCTCGCGGAGTTCGAGCTCGGGTGACCCGACGAGACGGAACGCTCCTGAGCTTGGTTAACATGTATGGCGAGCAAACGATGCGACCTGCAATGAAACGATGACAGTGTCAGGGCTGGAAGCCGGTATGTTGAACACGGGGGGGGACCCCGGCGCCTTGCCGCGAGACGCAGCGGATGTGGCTGAAGCCGTCGCGCAAGCGATCGCGCGGGGGCAAACCTTACGCGTCGTTGCGGGCGGCACCTGGCTCGACGCGGGACGTCCGGTGCGCGCCGACGCGACCCTCGACCTGTCGCGCCTCAGGGGAATCGTCGAGTACACGCCGGGGGACCTCACCCTCACCGCGCTCGCCGGCACTCCGCTTTCGGAGATCCGCCGGGTCACCAGCGCGCAGGCGCAGTGGCTCTCGCTCGATCCTTTCGGCAGCGCCACCGGGACGCTCGGCGCCACCCTCGCCACGGCATCGGAGGGACCGCTGGCGGCCACCGTGGGGCGGCCGCGCGATGTCGCGTTAGGCGTGGAGGTGGTGATTGGACTCGGCGAGCGGATCCGCGCTGGAGGACGCGTGGTCAAGAATGTCGCCGGCTTCGACCTCGTTCGTCTGCACGTCGGGGCCTGGGGCACGCTCGGGGTTCTCACGGAGGCCACGGTCAGGTTGCGCGGACGACCCGAAGTCGACCGGACAGTCGCGGTTGCCGTGCCGCAGTCCTCGGGCGCGATCCCGGAGCTCGTCAGGCACGTCCGCCACCTTGCGGCTGCACCGTTGGCTGCGGAGCTGCTGAATCACACGCTCTCCTCGGAGCTGGGGATCGCTGATTCGGCATGCGTGCTTCTCCGATTCTCCGGGAACCAGGATTCCGTGGCGGCCCAGGTGCGCGCGATCGACGCGGTGGGTAGCTGGCGTGACGTCACCGCTGGCGTTTGGGACGCGTTGTCCACAGTGGAACAGCCCAACGCCGCGGTCGTCAGGGTCTCCGACGCTCCCGCCGACCTTGCCACCCTGTGGGACCGCGCCCTGACCGCCCTGCCCCCGCACGATGTGCGCGCGCACGCGACCATCGGACGCGGCATCGTGCGCATGATTCTCGACTCGAGATGGGGTCCGCAGCTCGACACGGCGCTGCAGACGTTTCAGGCGCAGTGCAGCTGCATCGTGGAGCGCGTTCCCGCCCACGTGTGGTCCCGAATCGCACCGTCCGCAGACGATCGTTTGTCCAAACGAATGAGAGCTGCTCTCGATCCGTCGGGCGTCTTCAATCCCGGCATCTTTGGCGCTGCCCGTGTCTGAGCCCATGACGGCCATGCGCCGTGCCGCACTCCCCGGCTCGCCGCTCGAGCGAGAGGCGGGTGGACTGGATCTGTGCGTGCATTGCGGGTTCTGCCTCCAGGCCTGCCCCACCTACCTCGCCCTGGAGAGCGAGAATGATTCGCCGCGAGGCCGACTCGTGCTCATGCGCGGGCTCCTCGACGGAGAGGTGTCGCCAACCGACGACGCAGTCGCCATGCACCTTGATCGATGCCTGGGTTGCCGCGGCTGTGAGAGCGCCTGTCCGTCCGGTGTCCCCTACGGACGGCTCCTCGAGGCCACGCGGGCGACCATCGCCAGTTATCGCCCCATTCCCCCGACGGCCCGCTTCATCCTGGCCGTGTTCCACACTCGGACGCTGCTGCGATTCGCCCTGGCGCTGGCGCGACTGCTGCGATGGACGAGGATCTCGCGGCTCCTGGCAAAGCTCCCGGCGCGGATCGCATTCCCGTTCGCGATGCTGGAGTCCACGCGGCGGCCGCTCCCGGTGCAGGACTACACACCAGATGCCACAGAGCCCGGAGCCCGTCCCGTTGCCGTGCTGCTCGGCTGTGTCATGGAAGGCTTGTTCGCCCCGACAAACCGGGCCACGGAGCGCGTGTTGCAGATGAACGGGTACGGCCTCGTCGCGGCGCCCGGTCAGGGATGCTGCGGCGCGCTACACGCTCACGCCGGCGATGACGAAGCCGCACGCACGCTGGCCAGGCGCAACATCGAAGCCTTCGAACGATCGGGCGCAGACCTGATCGCCGTGAACGCGTCCGGTTGCGGCGCCATCATGAAGGAATACGGTCACTTGTTAGGCGATGACCCCGAGTGGCGGGATCGCGCCGCCGGCGTGGCGGCCCGGGTGCGTGACGTCAGCGAGTTGCTGGCGGCGCGCGGACCACGGCGCGGCAGCGCCCTGCCCTGCACCATCACCTACGACGCACCGTGCCATCTGCAACACGCACAGCGCGTCGTCGCGCCACCCCTGGCCGTGCTGGCGGCGATCCCCGGGCTCGAACTGCGGCCCCTCACGGACAGCGATCAGTGCTGTGGAAGCGCCGGCATCTTCAACCTCGTCGAACCGGAGACCTCGGAGCGCGTGCTGCGGGCAAAGCTCGATTGCATCGCGTCCACAGGGGCCGAGCTGGTCGCCACCGGAAACCCCGGCTGTCTCATGCAGATCGGCGCCGGACTCCTCCTCCGTGACATGCGTGCCCGCGCTGTCCATCCCGTCGACCTGCTCGACGTTTCGTACGGAGCAGCGGCACGACCACACCTTCCTGATGAGGGCCGCTGAGTCCCGTGCGCATCGACGCCGTGTTGCTGGAGTTCGATGGGGTCATTGCGGATACCTTTGCCGCGAGACGAACCGCCGTGGAGCACGTCCTCGTGGACCACGACGTAACCCTGGCCGAAGAGGAGTACTGGGAGTTGTGCGCCGGCTGGCCCACATCGGAGGCGGTGCGCTCGGTGGCCCGACTCAAAGGGCTCGCTCTCGATGAAACCGCTCTGGACCTGCTCGCGTTTCGCGTCGATCGTGTGTACGCGGCAGAGGTTGGGAAGGGTGTCGTGCTCGTCGATGGGGCACGATCGTCCCTGGAGCGACTCGCCGGTCGGGCCCGCCTCGGGGTCGTCAGCCGACTCCGCCGCGTCGACGTGGAAGCGCTCGTCTCGCTCGCGAGGCTGGAACACGTGTTCGCGTTTGTGATTGGTGAAGAGGATGCCCGTCCACCGAAACCCGATCCTGCTGCGTATCATATGGCGTTGCGGCGGTTGGAGCCCTTCCGCGGAAACAAGCCGGGCCGGATCGTTGCCCTGGAGAATGGCGTCGCTGGAATCCGATCGGCGCGAGGCGCTGGTCTCCCCTGCATCGCCGTTGGTATGCAACCGGCTCACGTCGCGATCGAGGCCGAGGGGTACGTGGAGACGATGACTGGTCTGGATCTTGGCGTCCTGACATCCTTGCTCGCCGCCGGAGGCGAACGCGCGTGAATCAGGAGCTGGCTTCTCGCGTCGAGCCCGTCTCGCGAGCATACGCCGCGCTGCGGAATGGCGCGCTCGTCCTGGAGCTTCACGACCGGACACGGGGGCTTTTTCAGGGCCCGAAAGCGGCTGAGGTATTGAACGGACTCGTCACGAATGATCTTCTGCCATTGCAGCCCGGCGAGGGTGCATACGCTGCGGCGTTGACCCCGAAGGGGAAGATCATTGCCGACGTTCGGGTCTTCCGCCGCGACGCAGATCTGCTGGTAGATGCCTCGCCGGCGGCGGCGGCTGGCTTGTGGGCGATGATCCGCAAGTATGTCAACCCGCGGCTGTCACGCTACGAAGACGTCTCCACCGTCCTTGGAGACGTGAGTGTGTTCGGTCCCGCGGCGGGAGCGATCGTCGCCAGGGTCACTGGTGTAAAGGCCCTGGATCTCGCCCTGTATTCGCACCGAACCGCCGACGTATTGGGAGCGCCGGTGACGGTCGCCCGCGTGCCCGACGCGGGCGTGGACGGCTTCACGCTGTTCGCACCTAACGAGCTCGGCGGCAGGTTGCGTCAGGCGCTGATCGACACAGGCGCGGTGGCTGGTGTGCGCGAGGCGTTCCACATCACGCGCGTGGAAGCGGGACGGCCCTTCTGGGGTGTGGACATGGATGATGGCACACTGGCGCAGGAGGCCCGAATGGACGAGCTGAATGCCATCTCGTACACGAAGGGCTGTTACACGGGGCAGGAAACCGTGGCCCGCGTACACTTCCGCGGCCACGTGAACCGGCTCCTGCAGGGCCTCCGTTTCCCCGATGACCCCCCGGTGCCGCCTGGGACGCCGCTCGTGCGGGACGACGATACGGGAGTCGGCACGGTGAAGAGCAGTGTCACGTCTCCGCGACTGGGTCCAATCGCGCTGGCCATCGTGCGTCGCGAGGTGAGCGCCGGCACGACGCTGTGGGCGCACCTGGCTCACGGACCGAAGGTCCCGGCTCTGCTTTCAGAGCTCCCGTTCGAGGAGCTGCTGCCTCCGACGGCGTAAAATCGGGATAGGGGTGGGTGAGCGATCCTCACCCATCCCCTCCCACACCACCGGACATGCGGGTCCGCATCCGGCGGTTCGGTGAGTTGAGGTTAGCGGACAGCAAGACGCGGGATTCCCAAGGATTCGAAGTACGTACCCGGCAGTGCGATTTGCAGTGCTTTATGCGCGGCCACGTGCCACCAGCTTCGGCCATACCGAGCGGCGATCCAGAGAGCTGCGCCGGAAATCCCCCGACGTTGCAGTTCCCGGTACATCGTCCGCCCGCGCTTCCACTGTTTGAGCATCAGCATGCGTAGGCGCCGATGGAGCCATTGATCCACCGTCGCAAAGACCGCCGGTGTGTCAGCGAGCCGGAAGTACGCCCGCCAACCGACCAAATAGTTCCGCAGCTTCTGAGCAACTTGCTCGATGCTTCGGCCACCCGTCCGCGATGTGATTTCGCGGACCCGCTCCTTCATCGCGTTCAGAGCTTTGGGCGCAACTCGGCGTTTGATGACTCGTCCCGGGGCCACCCAGAAACTGAAGCCGAGGAACTGACGCTCAAACACCTTGGCTACCGCACTCTTGTCCGTGTTGACCCGAAGTCGAAGCTCCGCGTACAGGCCGATCAGCGCCTGCATCACGCGCGCGCCCGCGCGCTTGGACCGCACGTACACATTGCAGTCGTCCGCATAACGAGCAAACCGGTGCCCGCGTCGCTCCAACGCCTTGTCCACTTCGTCCAAGAGCACGTTCGCCAGCAGCGGCGAGAGTGGTCCGCCCTGCGGCGTCCCCTCGTATCGCTCCTGCACCACCCCATTTGCCATCATCCCGGCTGCGAGATACCGGCGAATGAGCGCGAGCACGCGACGATCCCTGATCCGCTGGTACAGCTTCCCCATGAGTACATCGTGGTTGACGCGATCGAAGAACTTTTCGAGATCGACGTCCACCACCCAGCGTCGGCCACTCTGCACGTACCGTTGCGCCTGGCACACTGCGTCATGGGCGCCGCGCCCCGGCCGAAAGCCAAAGCTGGACTCGGAGAAGGTCGGATCAAACTGCGGTTGCAGAACCTGTAATACGGCCTGCTGGATGAAGCGATCGAGCACGGTCGGAATGCCTAACGTCCGCATCCCGCCGCCCGCCTTCGGAATCTGATGTTGCCGCACCACGCTGGGCTGGTAGCGACCGGTAAGCAGTTGCTCCCGGATCGCTGGCCAGTGGTCCCGCAGGTACGGCCCCAGCTCGTCCACCGTCATCCCGTCGCTGCCCGCACTGCCCTGATTCTGCCGCACGCGCTTGAACGCCCGTGCGAGGTTGCTGCGCTCGACGATCCGCTCCATCAGACCGTCGGCTCCTGAGCGTCCGTCTCCACGCGTCGTCGGTCGAGCTTCACCGCTGCGCTGGCCATCAGAGGGTTCACCTCCTGTCTCCAGCGCGAGCTCCGTCTGATCGATGGCTGTCGGGTGCCTGGCTTTTCCGTGACGCACGGTCGTGTCGCTCTCCTCTCCGTTTGGCCCTTCGCATCGAGGCGGTCGAGACTACCCGAAGCTCTCCGCTACTATGGCCGCTGCTGACTTCTCGCTCCGTCGCGTCAACTCCGGGACGCGCCGTCCGCCTTTCAGCGATGAGGCGAGACCTCCCCTGATAAGACCATCGACTGTCCCCGCACGAGCGCCGGATCTACGAAAGCTTCCCTTGGTCGCAACGGCTTCGCGGTCAGTGGCCCGCTCACCGTGGTCGCCCCCGCCTCACATCCGATTCCTGTACGTCGCCCCACGGGTCTCGCTCCCCGCTGCTTTCAGCGACTCCCTCGCGGTTGTCACCTTGCGGTTCACTCGGGTCGGTGCGACCACCTCCCCAGAGGACTTCCACCTCCTGGTCGATGTTCATGCAGGGCATACCACCGGCGAGAAGGCCCGAGACTCTGCCCTCGGGCCTTTTCGCTTGCCGACCGTTCTGGTCGAGTCCGGTACGAGCACTGACGGCTGCAGCTTCGGCACAATTGCCTCACGGCACCCGCGTCCCGTTTCGGAGGACAAACGGCGCTCGTCGCCTAACGCTTCTTCTTTGCGGGGCGACGTGACTTTGACGCGGATCTTCTCCTGGCGATGGACTTCGCTGCGGCTCCGGCTTTCTTTGCCGTCTTCTTCTTCGCCTTGCCCGTCGACTTCTTTGTGGGCGTGGCCGCCTTCTTTGCGGGTTTGGCCGCCTGTTTCGCCTTGGCCGTCGCCGACTTCTTCACGGCCTTCGATTTTGTCGCCTTCTTCGCCGCGGGCTTCGCAGCTTTCTTTGCCGCGGGCTGTGCGGCCTTCTTCGCCGAAGCCTTCGGTTCAGCCTTGGGCTTGGGTAGGGCCTTCAGGTCGTGCAACGCAAACCCGGCGCCCTGCGGATCGCCGAGGATCGCGATGGTGCCGCCGCCGGGAATCTCCATCTGCGGTCGCACGACCGTGGCGCCCGCCTTCGTTGCGGCCGCGACCGCCTTTGCCACGTCCTTGACGTGGATGTACACGAGCCAGAACGGAGGTACCGCCGCCATGTCGGGCATCCGGTTGTATATGCCGCCGAATCCGGTCTCGCCCTTGCCGAACATGCGGTACATGCTGCCGCCACCCATGTCCATTTCGCCTGTCACGTCCCACCCGAACAGGGCCTTGTAGAAGTCGTAGGCCCTGGCGTAGTCGGTCGTCATCAGCTCGTGCCACGAGAACCGACCCACGACCGGTATCCCATCCCAGCCGCCCCTCGATGTTGCCGACTTGTAGACACCGATCACGGCGCCCTGCGGATCCTGGATCACGGCGAAACGTCCGGTGCCGGGGATGTCGGCCGGGCCGTGCATGACCTTCCCGCCCAACGACGTCGCCTTCTGCACCGTCGCGTCGACATCACTCGACTCCACGTACGGCATCCAGTTCGGGGGAATGCCCTGCTGCCGCATTTCGTCGTTGAGACGGAAGATGCCCGCGATGGGAATTCCTCCGTCGGTCCACATCGTGTAGTCGTCGTCGAACTTCTGCGTCCCCCAACCGGTGAAACGCGGATAGAACTTCTTCGGCGCGTCGACATCAGGAGTGGTGAGTTCGTACCAGATGAATTGCCCGTGCATCCGATGGGTCGGTGAAGGTGGCGAGTCAGTCTCACATCAGAAATGTGAGCGTGCAGGTCGTCTGCGGACACATAAGCTGCTGCCAACCGCCCCCGATCGCGAGTTTGTTCACTCGCTCCGCACGGCGACGATGGATCGACCAACCACGCGCCGGGGAGGGGTGAACCGTCAGAGCGACCGCGGCCGGACGGACGGTGGCGGGTGTGGGGTGTCTCGACCTCGCCCCAGGCGCCACCCCGATGCCGGAACTCAGGTCGCGGCCGGGGGGCCGCCCCCGTTGAAGCGATCGCGCAGCCAATCGCGCCACTCGGTGCGAGCTGCGTCCGCCCGATCCGCGGCATCCTCGCCGTACAGGTAGAGGACAATCGATCCGCGGGCTTCCGGGCCGGCCATGTAGGCTCCGAGCAGCGCGATGCCATTGGGCTGGTCGGTGCGGACTATCAGGAATCTGGCCCTTCGATCCTGGTGGACGTGCTCGACGACGCCGGCCAGGCGCGGCGCACCGGGGGGCGCTTGCCGGCGCTCGCCGACGTTGGCGCCACCGAGGTTGAGCGCCCGGGTCATCACCGACCAAGCCTCGAGCTCGCCACCGGAATGCGATGCACTCATCTTCACGGATGCGGCGGGGTGGCCCGGGAAGTGAGCCAGGTACACGCGTAGTACCTCGAAGAATCCCGGCCAGCCCGCCTCGAAGCCTTCCAGCTGATCATCCCAACTATCGGACGACGCGAAGAGGGAATGGACCATTCGCACCACACACTGATCGCCGGAACGGCCGGTGATCGTGATCTCCGTGGCGACCGGGGGGGCTCCCTCCATCCATTCACGTTCCACGTAGCCGAACCTGAACGGCGGCTCCCATGTGGTCACTTCGCCCGTGGAGCCTCCATCGGGACCGAAGTCGAAGCGGATGACACCACCAACCCGCTCGTCGATCGTCGTCGTGGTGAACCAGGCCGTGTTGCCTGGCCCGGTCGCCATCGCTTTCCACACCTGTTCGGGGGTGCCCGGCGTGATGAACTCCATCTCGACCCAGCGTTTTCCTGAATCGTCCTTTCTGATCGGCATCGGCTGATTCTCAGGCGTGTCATTCGTTAGGCGCGGGATAGGCGCCCACGACGAGTCGGTGAGCGCGCCCCCCGGGGGCCGTCGCGTCGTGATAGCGCGCCACCAGCGCGGTGACGGCATTGGTGAGATCGGCGGCGAACGCCGCGCGGTCGTCGGGTGACTTGAAGCGAACGACGGTGTCGATCGACAGCGTTGGCAGGCGCTTGGTTGTCCTGACGGCCGTTCGTGCCAGCACGCCGACTTCCCGAACGACCCGTGCGGCGATCGCGATGAGGTAGCTCGCCGAGAGGCGATCGTTCGTGCGACCGGGATCGGCGGCAGCCGGCCCTAACGCGGTGGGGGAGACGACGTACGACGCCGCACTCGCCACCAGCAGGCGCTCGGTGAGCCCGCCCCACTGCCGCTCCTCGGCGACTGAAACGAGCTTGTGTTCCTCGAGAACCCGGAGGTGATAGTTCACCTTCTGCCGGGCGATGCCGACCCGCGAGGCGAGCGTCGCCGCCGAGGCAGGTTCCGTCAGTTCCGCGAGAATCCGGCTGCGGATGGGATCGAGAGCGCTCGCCGCTGCGGCCGCATCCGCGATGACTTCCACGTCGACCATGGCGACATGGTAGCTTTGACAATATTTCTTGTCAAGACGCGGGTTCAGGGAGGAGCGCGAGTCGTTCGGCGCGTGCGCACATCCGACCCCTTGCCGCACGCGTGGTCAGGTGTCCGCCGGCGCCGTGCGGTGAACGCGGCCACTGGTGCGAACCTCGGACATCCGGGCCACACCGCCCGGGGTCGCACCTCGTCTACTCTGAACGAATGGCCTGCACGCGCCTGCTGTGAACCCGGAGCTTTCCTAGTCGCCGCGCAACGACACCATCGGATCCACGCTGCTCGCCCGCCGCGCTGGCATGTAGCTCGCCACCAGGCCGATCACCACCATCATCACGGACATCGCCACGAACACGAGCGGGTCCACGGCCTTGACCTCGTACAGAAGCGCCTGCATCAGGCGCGTGCTCGCCACGGCGGCAGCAAGGCCGATGACCACGCCGATCAGTACCACCCGCGCCCCTTGCGACACGATCTGGCGTCGGACCGCGCGGGTGGTCGCTCCGAGCGCCATCCGCACGCCGATCTCCCTCGTCCGCTCGGCCACCACGTACGACAGCACCCCATACAGCCCGATCGCGCGAGGAGCAGCGCCAGCGCCGATACCACGCCTAACGTCAACATGGTGAAGGCCAACTGTATCATCGACCGCCGCGCCAGGTACTCGACCATGAACTCGCGATACACCGGCGCCTCAGGCGCCACCTCGTGCACGATCTGACGTACCTCGTCCTTCAGGGCGTCGGCCCTTGTCGACTTCACGACGTAGGCTGGCGAGGACATGGACCAGCCACTGTCGGTCGCCCCGATGAGGCCGAAGTAGAGGTTGGCTTCGCCCGCGTCGCGCCAATCCTGCTGCTTCACGTCATCAACGACTCCAATGACGGTGAACCAGGGCTGATCACGACCAAAGCGCGGCTTGAGGCGCTGGCCGAGTGGATCGCGACCGGGCCAGAGCCTTTCCGCCGCCGAACGGCTCACCATGACGTTCGCGTGGGGCGTGAACACTTCCTCGCGGCTGAATGCGCGCCCCTGGAGGAGGTCGATCCCCATCACCTTAAAGTAGTCGCCCCCGGTGAAGTTTGCGCTCACCAACGTCCCTTCGGCGTCGTTGGTGGCCGCGTCAGTCTGGACACGTACGCCCTGCGTGTTCTCGTCAAGGGGAATGTTGTTCACGATGCCGACGGCACTAACGCCGGGCAGCGCGCGAAGGCGATCCATGACGTTCGTGTGCAGCTCTCCCCACACCCTCGGCGGTCCGTCGTTGAGCGCTGGCTGGTCCGGGGCATACTGGAACGTGTAGATGTCCTCGACGTCGTAGCCCGGGTCGACGGTCCGCAGCCGGTTGAAGCTCTGCACGAGCAGCGCGGACCCGATCAGCAGGACGAGCGCGAGGGCCGTCTGCCCGACAACGAGGATATCCCGCGCCCAGTGCCGCTGTCCCGTCGCGCCACGCCCGCCCTCGCGCAAGCGCATGAGATCGGGCGCCGATGCGCGCAGCGCGGGTGCGATCCCGCAGGCGATCGCGGCGATCAGCACCAGACCGAACGCAGCGGCTACGGTCCATCCGTCGACTCCGGCGAGGCCGAGCCGCGGAATGCCTTCCGGGGCCGCGCGCAGGAACAGCGGCAGCGTCACCCTGCTGATGACGATCGCCAACGTGCCACCGGCCACGGCGACGAGCGACGCCTCGGCGAGCTGCAGCCTGACAAGTCGCACTCGCGTCGCTCCGATCGCGCGACGAAGCGCCATGTCCCGCGCGCGCCCCTCGGCCCTGACCAGAAAAAGATTGGCCACGTTCGCGCAGGCGATGAGGAGCACCACCGAGACGGCGCCGAGCAGAACCCACAGCGACGTGCGCACCGTGGGACCGACCATTCGGTCGAGCACCGGATCGACGAGGGCACGGTGGCTCTCGATGATGCGGGCGTACCCCGGCGTGCCGCCGAACCGGGCGGGAATCTCTCTGGCGATCGTGGTGAGCTCTGTGGCCAGCTGCTCGCTCGTGACGCCCGGCTTCATGCGCGCGATGAGCGGAGCGCCGAACTGGCCGAGACGGATGTCCTCGGGACGGATCTCTCCAGCCACCCAGAGCAGGATGTTGTCCGCAGGGAACCGGAAGTCCGGCGGCATGACACCGATGACCTGCTTCATGCTGTCGGAGACAAAATACGACTTGCCGATGACCGCCGAGTCGCGCCCGAACCAGCTGGCCCAGAGCTGGTCGCTGATCACCACGACGCGGTTTCCGTCCTCAGGTACCGGAAGCCGCCCGAGCTGTGGCCTGACGCCGAGGGTGGTGTACATGTCGTTGGAAGGCCACGCCATCGGGACGCGCTCGACGCGATCATTGCTCCGCACCGTCGACATGCCCGAGCCGAAGCTAAACACACCATCGATGAGCTTCGACCGCTCCTTGTAGTGGAGGTGGAACTCGGCCCCCAGCCCGAATCGCTCCGGCAGATCCGAACCCGGCGACGTGCCGGACAGCGCGACGAGACGGTCAGGCTCGGGGTACGCCAGCGGCTCCAGGATCACGGTGCGGACGACGCTGAACATGCCGGTCACCGCGCCCATCGCGAGCGCGAGCGTGGCAACGGACGTGACGAGGAACGCGGGGTGGCGACGCAAGGTGCGCCAGGCGTGGCGCACGTCGCGCGCGGCGTCCTGGACAGAGGCAAAGCGTTGCGCGTGATAGAAGCGGTCTTCGGCGACGCCCACGTTGCCGAATGCGCGTCGGGCGGCGAGGTCGGCGTCGGCAGGGGACATCCCCTGGCCGCGCAGCCGCTCGATCTCCATCGCGATGTGGGAGCGGATCTCGTCCTCGAAGTCGTGTTGGGAGCGGCGGCCGAGCATCAGGCGTTCTCCGGAGTTGGGCCCGGTTCCATGACGCGGGCGATGGACTCGACGAGGCGGTTCCAGCGCGTAGTCTCGACCTCGAACTGCTTGCGGCCGATGGCGGTGAGCGAATAGAAACGCGCCCGGCGGTTGTTCTCCGAGGTGCCCCACGCACCTTTGATCAGCCGGCGTTGCTCGAGGCGCTGGAGCGCGGGGTAGAGCGATCCGTGGTCGACGATGAGCGTGTCAGCGGATCGTGTGAGGATCGCGAGTGTGATCCCGTGTCCATGGTGCGGGCCCAGCGCAAGAATGCGCAGGATGAGCAGGTCCAGCGTTCCCTGGAGGAGGGAGTCGCGCTCGGCGGCGTCGGTTCTGGGTGACATTCTACCTTCGTCGTTCTCTAGTAGGGTTTCTACCAGAGAGTATTCATCCGTTCTAGTAGAATGTCAACCAGAGATGCTACGTTCGCCTCCTTCTATCCGTTCAAATGCGCGCCTGGGACGACTGAGCCCGCGGGCCCCTGTTGTTTCTCCTGAAGGCGCGGGACGGCGGAGCACGATCAAACTGCCCACAAACAGCTGCACGGGTTCGTTGTTCTGATTGAGTGTCGTGGTCTTCACCTTGATGACTCCCCGGTCGGGGCGAGACTTCGAGGCTCGTACCTCGAGCACTTCGCTTTCGACCCGAAGCTCATCGCCTGGCCGGACCGGGCGTGGCCAGCGGAATTCGTCGAAGCCGGC
>JBQTIW010000062.1:0-23109 GCA_052387735.1 Gemmatimonadaceae bacterium | reverse complement strand
CGAAGCGTCGTGGCTGGAGGTCGGGCCCGCGCTGACTGCGCCCACTACGCAATCCGCCCATCCGGGTTTCGACGTATATAGTGCATGACGACTCCTGCAGCGGTTACCCCCGACGCGCCCCGCCTTTTCGCCGCGAGCCGGCTCGCTATGCCACCTCCGACTGGGAACGACTGATCGCCGCGGTCGCGGCCGAGATCTATGGCACCCCGCCAGAGCGGCTCGCCGACTACGCGCGGCTGCGCGTGGAAGCGATGGTGCTCCGCGATCGAGAGGGGACATCCATTACCGAAGACGATTGGACGCACATAACGGCGCTCCTCGAGGGCAGCTGGACCGCGCTGGCCCAGGCGGTCCGATAGCACCACGAAGCCAACGACGGCGGTTCTCCAGGAAGTGACAATGGGCAGCCGCGTTCGCAGGAGCACTACGGGGCGGGCTCATGCACCAGCACCGTCCTCGCCAGCTCGATCCGCCGCTCCTCGACCTTCGCGTGTTGCATCTTCGCTCGGGCAGCGAGCTGGTTCAACGGCAGCGACCTCAGTGTGGCGTCGTGCACCGATGCGGCCTCGAGGGCGCTCCACAGCTTCTGCTTCCCGACGATGCCGATCGCCAGGAGCTCCAGCGCTTCGAACAGCGAAAACCGTGGGTCGCCACCGGCATCGAACCTCAGCTTGAAACGACTGAACTTCTCCCCGACCCACGCCGCCGCCTGCTTCACAGCATTAGGCTTGACGCCGAGCTCCTCGGCGAGGTGCGCGAGAACGACGCGATCGGACTCGATCTCGCCGTGTAGCTCGGCGCTCAGCGTGCGGACTGATGAGTCAGGATCATCGTTCGACAGACGCTGCAGGAGCTCGAGCGCCATTTCCGCGCCGGCAAGGTGATCCTGCAGGTACGTGGACAGCGCATGTGACATCGATCCGGTCTACCAGCCGGGCTGAAGCTGGAAGCCGAACACCCAGTTCTTCCCCGGACGCTGGAACGGACGCGCCCAGTAAAACTCGCCGATGGCAAAGCCGAGCAGGTTGGCACGAACAGAGACGCCGGTGCTGAACACCGGGACACGATCGGTGGTGGTGCGATCGAACCGGAAGTCCAGTGCGTCGCCCTTGTTCCACGCATAGCCGACGTCGAAGAACGGCGACACCTCGACCGGGAGAAAGTTCAACGGAATGAGTCCGAACTGCTCCGTGCCCAAGAGTGGCACGCGCAACTCCACGTTGGCCACGGCCAGCCGGCTCCCAGCCAGGCGGTCGAACTGCGGGCAGTCATTGCTGGTCGTGGATGTGGATGTGCACTCGTTGACATCGAAGCTGTTGGGGTCGTAGCCACGAATCAGGTACGGCTGACCCACGAACAGCGGCTGTAGTCGATTGCTCTCGGCGTCCGGACCGTAGCGGCCGAAATGCAACCCCCGGAAGGCAAGGGTGACCGGGCGCGCGAACAGGTACCGCCGGAAGTCGGCAAGGCCCGTGGTATAGGTGAGCGAGCCGACGTTAGGCGATGCCTCGAATCGATAGCGACCGCCGGCGATCGGCGAGGTGAACCCGAAGAACGAGTAGTCGCCGACATAGGCCGCGCTCGCCGTCCCGAACGTCAGAGCAGAACCACTCGGCAGGTCGTCCCGCGCCTCGCGGATCACCTGATCACCGATCGCGTAGAGCGAATCCACCTGCCGGTTGAAGCTGATTCGCTGTACGCCAAGATTGAACTCGAGACGCCGGGTCGTTGACAGCGGGTATTGCGTGATCGCCTGCGCATTGTCGTAGAACACGCGCTGGATCTCGCGTCGATAGATCACACCCGGAACTCGCTGGCCGTTGATGTCGAAGGTGGTGTTCTCGAATGTGGCAAACGCACCGGCCAGGGGGATGTGGTACGCCTGTCCTCCCCAGTTCCAGCGTCGTTCGCGGTTCAGGTACATCACTTGTCCGCCGATGTCCTTGATCTCTCCCTGTGCCTGCACCACGGCCTGGACCATCCGGTTGCCCAGCTGATCGGAGAAGGCCAACGCGATACCTCCGGCGATACCAGTGCCATAGCCGCCGCCGGCGGCAATCCCCAGTTGCGGCCCCCCGACGTAGTCCAGCTTGAGCGAGGGACGATACGGCTCGGTATGCGTCGGAGGCCGACCGGGCAGGCCGGTCAGCGCGTCGTTCAGGTACTCGTCCACGTGACTGCTCACCGGTGTGATCGGTGGAAGGACGCCCGCGGCGCGGGAGGCGGCGACGGTCACAGGAGCACCGACGCTTTCCGCGTTCCCCAGCGACCGGATGCTGTACCCCTGCTGATCAAAGACCGACAGCAGCAGCGTGCCTGTGGAGCGAGCCACGGAGATCGCCGGTGACAGCGAGGTGATCCCCGACACGCCCGTGGCCAGTCGCGTCAGTCGTCTGAGCTCGCCGTCACGGAGGGACAGCCGATACACGTCGCTCACGCCATCCTGGTCGGACACGAAGTAGAGTCCGGTGCCATCGGGCGTGAACTGTGGATTGATGTGCTTGCCTGTCCCGATGCGCGGCAGGAGTCGCACGTCACCCGAGGCGACGTCGGCGAGGGCGAGGCGCATCTCACCAAACCGCATCTCGGTAAAGCTGGTCTCGTCGCCCGCGTCGGTGACCCACGCCAGGGTACGGGTGTCGGGACTCCACGCCGGATGCAGCTGCGCGGCACGATCATTCGTCAGCTGCCGTGATTGCCCGGTCTGCAGGTCAAACAGGTAGATGTCGGAGATGCCGCCCTTCATTCCGGTAAAGGCGATCTGCCGGCCGTCCGGGCTCCACGCCGGATCGGCCATCGCGCCAACGCCGGCCACCCTGATGCGACGCTCCACCTCCCGCGAATTCACATTGATGATGTCGATCTCGTTGTTGCCGTAGGCATAAACGACGAACGCCAGCTGGCTCCCGTCCGGTGACCAGGAACCCGCCGAGCTGATGAAGCTCAACGCGTCGAAGTGCGGATCGGTGGTGACCGAGGTGAGCTGCTTGATGACGCGTCCCGTGGCTACGTCGGCCACGTAGAGATCGATTCCGAACAGCCCGCGGCTCGAGAAATACGCGACGGTTCGCCCGTCCGGACTGACCGCCGGGGAGATGTTCTGTTCGCCTCGCCCGGCGGCGAGCGCCACGGGCTGACCCACACGGTCAGGGGCGAGGCGTGCAGCCACGGTCGAGGTGAACGCGGCGCGGATGGCCGCATGCCACTGGTTGCCCAGCGAATCGACGTCGATGCCTAACGCCGATCGCACGCCCTTCTCCCATCCCTCGGTGAGCGCCGCGCGGTACAGCCGATTGACCGTTTCGTCGCCCCACGTGCCGCCGATGTAGGCCCAGAGCGCCTGGCCATAACGATACGGGAAGTACCGCGGGCTCCGGGTGAGCTGGTCGAGCGTGGGCAGGTCGTTGCGGCGCAGGGCGTCGCGCAGCCACATCGCCGTATTGGGATCTTCGCGGCCGAGGCTCAGGTATTCGGCCATGCCTTCGATCAACCACAGTGGAATGTTGCTGAGGTTGCGCAGTCCGCCTTTGGAGGCTTCGGCAATCCGATACTGGAAGACGTGTACGAGCTCGTGGCCGAGCACGTGATCGGTTTCGGCGTAGCTGCCGGTGAACGGCATGATGACCCGCTCCCGCAGACCTTCCGTGACGCCACCGGTGCCCTGCGAGATCTCGCCTTCTATGACGTTCGACTGCTGGAAGTCGGGCGCGTCGGCGTAGAAGATGAGCGGATTGGCAGCGAACTCATGTCCAAGCAGCGATTTGTGCCGGGCGTACCAGCGTTCGGCGAGTCGCGCCGCGTCAGCGGTGGCCAGCGATTCCGCCGGATAGAAGTAGAGCTGGAAGTGGTCGGTGGGGAGAATGCGGAAGTCAAACCGGTCGTACTGGACCTTGTTGCGTCCGAAGTACTGGGCCGGGAGCGGGGTTGCCAGCGTGACGAATACGACGGTGCAAGCTACCGCTGCTCCGGCGACACGCTGCCGGCAGTTTGCAATGAGCATGGACGACGCTCCTGCGGGCGCGCGACGCGCGCGTCCGATGCAGACACACTACCCGCCAGGTTCGTAGTCGTGCCGAGGCTCGCCACCCTCGGCCAAATGGGAGAGGTCGGCCTATCCCATTCGGGAGGGCCGGTCAGCGTTTCGCGATGGTCGAGTCTCCGGTTTGGGTCTCGGCGTCGTCGATGTCCTTCATGAACACCTCGAGGCCGCCATCGTTCAGCGTCTTGGAGTAACCCGCCACCAGCTGCGTGAGGTAGCGCCTGATGTCGAAGCGGAAGGGATCGCCAGGGTCCAGGTCGACGATTTGCATGTCGGCGTCCAGCATCACCAGCTTCCCGAACCGCAGGACGCCACCCTTGTAGAACATGTAGTTGCGGGCGGCGGGATCGGGAACGGGAAGGTCCCGAAGGCTGGCGTCGCCCGATATGGGACTGAAGCGCTGGACCATCTCGCCGTTCTCGATGTGCACGTCGGTCAGCCGGCCCTGGATCGCCGGTGGTGGAAGCGCGCGTTCGACGTCGAGGATGATGTCGTTGCCTTCCACGCGCGCGCCGCGCGCTTTGTCCAGGTTGACCACGCTTTCCAGCCGGATGCCGAATGCGCGCATGACGCGGGTCATGCCCACCCCCACCAGCTTCGTCTTTGTGGCGTGCATTCTGATCTGACCGTCGGGCGTGAGCGCCACGGTGGAGCGGATCTCGAAGGGAATGCTCACGCCTTTCCTCAGCCGACCGGTCTGTACCAGCTCGTTGCCCTCGATGCGCACCTGCAGCCCGCGCAGCGGCGCCCCGGGATACGCGAAGACGTGCTTGTTCAGGAGATTGGTCAGATCCTCCGGTGACATGCTGACGTCGGCCGAGTGGATGCGGATGCGAAACGACGTCGGGTCGTCGAAGTAGATGGGCGCGGCGTTGACGCTCCGCATCGTTCCTCGCAGCTCGCGAATGCGGAGGGCGATCTCGGGATGCACGTGAAACAGGACGTTACGCATCTCCACGTAGGTCGCCTTGCGGCCCGTCGAATCGTCGGCGGCCGCGATGCCCGTTAGGCGGACCGGCGGAGCGGGCTCTGGCGTGGTGGTCGGACGCACGTCGGACGACGCATCGGCCTCCTGACCCGACACCAACAGCCAGGCGATCGCGCCCCCCGCCATGAACGCGCCGACGATGGACGCGACGTGGACCAGACTTCGAACGGACGGCGGTCGCCAGGAGAACTTCATGTGCTGTGGCACCCCGCCTTTCCCCGTTTGATCCGCAATGCCGGACTCGGTGCCGGCTTGCGACACCGCTCCGTCACACCGACATTGCGGGCCACATCATTGACGCCTCATGGACTTACGACTCCTTCCGCGCTCGCTTCGTGCGCCGGCCGGTCGCATCGAGCTCAAGCTCGTCCGGCGTACGATGGCTCGCACACCGCTCCTGACCGCAACCGCCGTTCTCTCGCTGGCCATCGGCATCACACTCGCGGCCACGGCCTTCGGCATCGTGCGCGGCGTGATGTTCGGGCAGCTCCCGGTGCCCGAGGGAGACCGCATCGTCCAGCTCCGTGACATCGATCGCGAGCATGGATGGGACGAATTCGTCGATCATGCGGCGTTTGTACGACGTCGTGACGCGCTGCAGGGCACGATCGACCTCGCCGCCTTTGCCACGACCAACGTGCTGGTCGAGGGCCCCGGGAATGCCGGACGCGTGGTGAGTGCGGCGACCCTGAGCGCCAATGGGCTCGGGGTGCTCCGGATCCGACCCATCGCCGGGCGGCTGTTCTCGCCGGACGACGATCAGTCCGGCCGGCAGACCACCGTGATCGGAGAGACGTTGGCGCAGGCGATGTTTGGCGGCACCCAGGCCGCGGTGGGACAGACCCTTCGCATTGACGGCGCCGTCAGCACGGTGGTAGGCGTCATCGGCTCGGGATTCCAGTTTCCATACAACAGCGAGATCTGGACGCCGGTCGCGATGACATCGGCCCCGGCGGTCGGCCCAGTCTACCGCCTGTACGGAAGACTGTCGTCAGGCACGTCGATCGAAAGCGCGGGCGCCGCGTTCACGCTGGTCGGGCAACGGGAGGCACACGCCGCGCCGAGCGAACGCGAGAAGCTGTATCGGGTCCTCGGCTTCACGCGCTTCGCAGGCAAACCCGCGGTTGCTTTCGGCATGTGGCTGGCGGTTGGCGCCCTCGTGATGTTGCTGCTCGTGTCCGCAGGAAACGTCGCCAACCTGCTCCTGGCCCGATCCGCAGCGCGGGGATTCGAGTTCGCCGTCCGCGCCGCCCTTGGCGCCCGGCGCGCGCGCATCGTGGGCCAGCTCGTACTCGAGGCGGCAGCCATCGCACTGGCAGCGGTCGTGCTCAGTGGAGTCGCCGTGGGAGTGCTGCTCCGGTGGTTCAAGCAGGCCGTGACAGACCTCCCCTACTGGATCGACCTGAGCGTCGGCGCGAAGGTGCTGCTGTTCATCGCGGCGCTCGCGCTGGTGGCGACGGCGGTGGTCTCTCTCCTGCCGGCGAGGCAGGTGGTCAGGCTTTCGTTGACGGACATGCTCAAGAACGCCGCTCCGCACATCCGGTTCGGGCGCGTTGGTGCGGCGCTGATCGCCGTCCAGCTCGCGATCGCGATCGGCTTTCTCGGCGGCGTGTCGTCGGTGGGACAGGGGCTGGCGTCATTCGGCTACGCCGATATACGGGTCGCCGGCGAACGGACGCTCGTGGCCCAACTGTATTACGGCCAGCCACCAGAGCTGCTTCGCAGCGATGCGCCCGCGGATCCGGACCGGCGGCGCGCCATCTGGGCGGCGTTCCAGGAGCGCACCATGCTCGCCTCGCGAGAGCTCGTAGCGCGACTGGGGCGAGCACCTAACGTGGAGGCCGTCGCTCTGGGGTCGCTGTTCCCCGGCAACGAGACCGAGGAGAGCGTGATCGAGATCGAAGCGGATGTCACGGGTGGTGTGCATCGGACGCGAGTCGTGGAAACCGGCGCCGGCTATTTCGCAACGATGTCCCATGCCATCGTGCGCGGCCGGGAGTTCACCTCCGCGGAGCTGGGGGGACAGGGGGCGGTGCTGCAGGTCAACGAGAGCTTTGTCAATCGTTATGCGCTCGGCGCGGCGCTCGGCCGGCGCGTGAGGCGCGTGCTGAGCGACGGGGCGGCGGGAGTACGCCCAGGGCCGTGGATGGAGATCGTTGGAGTCGTGCCGGACCTCGCGCTCAGTCCGGGAAATCCGGCCGAGGGCGATGGCCTGTACCTGCCGCTCGCGCCGACAAATGTGCTGCGCGTCGCCGTCCGCGCTCGTGGGGCGGCGGGTGCAGTGGTCCCCCTGCTGCATGCCGAAGTCCAGGGACTCGACCCACGGCCCCAGGTGCAATGGAGCAAGACGCTCGACGCGCAGTTGCGGGAGCCGGTGCTGCTGTTCCGGGTGACGGGCGTCGCGCTCCTGGCGCTGGGAAGCATCGCGTTCCTCCTCGCCGGTGCTGGCATCTACGCCGTGCTCGCCCTGCGCGTGGCGCAGGGACGGCGCGAGATCGCGGTCCGCATCGCGTTAGGCGCCAGCCGGTGGACGATCGCGCGCGCCGTGTTGCGACAGAACGTGTCGCAAGTGACGGTCGGCATTGCCGCCGGATCACTGCTCGCCGCCGGTGTGGCGGCCCTGATCGGGTCCCTTCCGTTCGACGTGGCGCGCGACAGCGTGGCGGGGTTCGTGGGAACGGCCGGCGTCCTGGTGACGATCGCCGTGGCCGCCTGTGCCGTGCCCATCCACCGTGCGATACGAGTGCACCCTGCGGATCTCATGCGCGACGGATGACAGTGAACAGTCGGGCGAACGTTCGGCAGTTTGCTGTGGCACTGTTCATCGCGACGCTTCCGGTGTTGGGTGCAGCCCAGGCCGGTGGCGAGGCCCCCGGCCGCGGCGCGCCATCCATCCGCGTAGCGCGTGTCACCGACAGCATCGCCGTGGATGGTGAGCTCTCCGAGCCGGCGTGGCAGCAAGCGATTCGCCTGACGTCGTTCTCACAGTACCAGCCGGTCGACCAGCGCCCGGCGACGGACCCCACCGAAGTCCGCGTGATGTACACCTCGAAGGCCGTGTACTTCGGCATCATCGCCACCTCGTCCGACCCTGGAAGCGTGCGCGCGACGCTGTCCAAACGGGACAACATCGACAACGACGACCGCGTCACGATTTACCTCGATACGTTCAACGATCGCCGGCGCGCGTTCTTCTTTGGCTCCAACGCGTTAGGCGTGCAGCTCGACGGCGTGCGCACGGAAGGCGCGATGAGCGCGGGAACCATGTTCGGGGGCGGCGTCGACCTCAATCCCGATTTCCGCTTCGAGACGCAGGGACGGCTCACGCCCGGCGGCTACGTCGTGGAGATGCGGATCCCGTTCAAGAGCCTGCGATTCCCGGCCACCGAGCCCCAGCAGTGGGGAATTCAGATCGTGCGGCATATTCCCGGTCGCACCGCCGAAGACACCTGGACCGACGCCAAGCGCGGCGCCTCGTCGTTCCTCGCGCAATCCGGCACGCTCACCGGAATCGAGCAAGTCGAGCGAGGCGTGGTGACCGACGTGCAACCTTTCGTCACCCAGAGTTTTTCCGGTGAGCTCGATCCTTCCAGCGGCCGTTTTTCGCGTGACCAGCGCACCTTTGACGGCGGCGTCAACATCCGCTTTGCCTTCCCCTCACTCGCACTCGACGGCACGCTGAACCCGGATTTCTCGCAGGTCGAGGCGGACGCCGGACTCGTCACGGTCAACGAGCGATTTGCTCTGTTCCTCCCGGAACGCCGCCCATTCTTCCTCGAAGGGATCGATCTCTTCGCCACGCCTAACCAGCTCGTCTACACCCGCACCATCGCCAATCCCGTCGCCGGCGCCAAGCTCACGGGAAAGCTCGGCCGGCTCGGGCTGGCGTACCTCACGGCCCTCGACGACGCGGAAGGTGACCGCGCGCTGGTAAACGTCGCCCGGTTGCGAACGGACTACGGCGCGAACTCTGTCGCCGGCGTCACCGTGACCGATCGACGTCGGGCTGGCCGCGCCAACACGGTGATCGCGGGTGACACGCGATATGTCTTCCGAAACCTCTACTACCTCCAACTACAGCTGGGCCAGTCGCTGACGAGAACGGATGCGTCCACGGCCGCGTCCCCCGTCTGGACCGCCGAACTGGATCGCACCGGACGGAGGTATGGACTCAACTACCAGGTGACCGGCATCGGGAACCGGTTTCACACCTCCGCCGGCTTCGTGCCACGCACGGGCTACCAGCAGGGGCACGCGTTCAACCGGCTCGCCATCCTCGGCGGTCCCGAGGATCTCGTTCAGAACCTCACGATCTTTGCCGGGCCGACCCGGCTCTGGCGCTATGGCTCGGTATCCCGCGCCGCACAGCTGGAAGGCAACGAACACGTCGGCACGTTCATCACCCTGCGCGGTGGATGGCAGCTCACGCCTTCTATCACTCGGCAGTTTGTCTCGATTGATCCTTCTGTGGCGCAGGGGATCTTCACCACGGGGGCATCGGGCGCGCTCCTGCCCTGGGTTCCGGCCGGTCGGCTCTCCGGACTGTGGTCGGGAAGTGGCGGCATTACCACGCCGGTGTTCGGGAAATTCAGTGCCTCGCTCGGCCTGCAGCACGGGGCGGTGCCCGTCTTTCTCGAGGGCATCGAAGGCCGGCAGACACGCGTCTCCGCCGAGCTCACGCTGCGTCCAACCGCGGGGACCGTCCTCGAAGGTAGGCTCACGCATTCACGCATTCATCGCAGCGCCGACGGCTCGGAGTTTGCCAAAGTGCTGATTCCCAGGATCAAGGTGCAGTACCAGCCCACGCGGGCGCTCTTCTTTCGCGTCGTGAGCCAGTTCCGAAGCGATCGCGTGGACGCGTTGCGCCATCCCTCGTCAGGCGCCCCGTTGCTCGACGACCAGCGCCGGGCCATCGCCGCCACCCACGCGCGGCAGCTGCGCAGCGACTGGCTGGTGCAGTACGAACCGTCACCCGGCACCACGGGCTTCGTCGGCTACGGCGACACCTGGGAGTCTTCGGGCACTCTTCACGACACCGACCTGCAGCGCCAAACCGACGGATTCTTCCTCAAGATTGCCTGGCTCTTCCGCCGCTAGGAAAGCTCTGCACAAGCGCCTGACGATGTGCTAGCGTAACGGGAAGGCTGCCGAGCGCGAGGACGCACGGGACGACCAAAACACGACGCCATCACCCGGGGCCTCTCGTGCTTCTCGTGCTTCGGTGTGTGTTTGATCGGCCCTTGACCGCTACCCCTCAGCTGCTGCGCAATGCCTGCTCACGTTCACGACAACATTCTCGGCACCATCGGCCACACACCGCTCGTGCGCCTCAACCGCATCGTGCGCGACGTGCCAGCGACGGTGTACGCCAAGGTGGAGACCTTCAATCCCGGCCACAGCATCAAGGATCGGATGGCCGTGAAGATGATCGAGGACGCCGAACGCCAGGGACTGCTCAAGCCCGGCGGCACGATCATCGAAGGGACCAGCGGGAACACGGGCATGGGGCTGGCCATCGCCGCGATCGTCAAGGGCTACAAATGCATTTTCACCACGACCGACAAGCAGTCGAAGGAGAAGGTGGATGCGTTGCGGGCCTTTGGCGCCGAGGTGATCGTCTGTCCCACCGACGTGGATCCGGAAGATCCCCGGTCCTACTACTCGGTGTCATCGCGACTGGTGGCGGAGACGCCTAACGCCTGGAAGGCCAACCAGTACGACAACATGAGCAACACCCAGGCGCACTACGAGAGCACCGGGCCGGAGATCTGGGAGCAGACCGAGGGAAGAGTCGACCATCTGCTCGCCGGGGTCGGCACCGGCGGCACGATCTGCGGCGTCGGGAAGTTTCTCAAGGAGCGGAATCCGAACATCAGGATCTGGGGCATCGACACCTACGGCTCCGTGTTCAAGAAGTTCAAGGAGACCGGTGTCCTCGACAAGCACGAGATCTATCCCTACGTCACGGAGGGACTCGGCGAGGACTTCCTGCCGCGCAACGTCGACATGAGCCTCGTCGATCACTTCGAGAAGGTCACGGACCGCGACGCCGCGATCCAGACACGCGAGCTCGTCAGGCAAGAAGGGATCTGGGCGGGTAACTCAGCGGGCTCGGCGATCGCCGGACTGCTGCAACTCAAGGACAACTTCAGGAGGGGCGAGCTCGTCGTCGTGATCTTTCACGATCACGGCACGCGCTACCTCGGCAAGATTTTCAATCCCGACTGGATGCGCCGAATGGGCTACGAGAACCTGGACGGAGCTACAGCCCGAAGCCTGGTGAGCAACAAGACCGTCGCCGACATCATTGGAGTGGAAGTCACGGCCACCGTGGAGCAGGCGATGCAGCGCATGATCGAGAACGACTTCTCGCAGATTCCGATCACCAAAGAGAGTCGCATCGTCGGGTCACTCAGCGAATCGAACGCGTACGCCTGCCTGATCGAGAACCCGGGCGTCCGAACCGAACCCGTGGCGACCATCATGCAGCAAGCCTTCCCGTTCGTGGACATCGAGACGCCGGTGCAGTTGCTCGCCAGGATGATCACGCCGCAGAATCCGGCCGTACTCGTGCGCGATTTCAAGGCCGGCAAAACGTACGTGCTGACGGGATACGACGTGCTGCAGGCCATCTGATTCTCGAGCGGGGCGACAGACGGGAGGCGGGAGACGGCGGGAGACGGCGGGAGACGGCAGGCGCGTGGGCGAAGCCCGAGTGGCACGAGAAGCACGGGAAGCCCGGGATCGAGGCATCTGGCGCGCGAGCGTCTCACCAGCCTCCTCCGCCTCCTCCACCGGACGAGCTGCCGCCACCACCGGAACTTCCTCCGCTCGAGCTGGAGCTTGGCGCGGAAACGCCGGCGGCGATCGACCCGACGGCGGCGGCCCAGGATCCGCTCGATCCACCGCCAGCAAACCCGCCACCGCCACCCATGCCGCTCCATGAGGGAGACGCGTCCGACGAGGTGCTGTGCGACGATGTCCCCATGGGATACGCGTCGCGGGTCGAGCGGGTCTTCTCACCCCCAAACGAGCGAAACCATCGATCGGCCTGGGAGCCAAGCCCGAAGGCGATCAGCCAGGGGAACCATTCGTCGCGCAGCTGAGGACGCGGTTGCCGCAGTTGTTCCCGGAAGTACTCCCTCGCCGCCGCGAGCTTCTGTCGCTGCGCGATGCGCCCCGCAGTCTGACGAGTCTTCGCAGTGTTGAGGACGCTTCGTGCGACGGCGAGACAGAGTGTCGTGAGGCCGGCGAGCACGAGGAAGCCGGCTCGGAAGCGACCCTCGACGAGGACAACGAGCAGAAGTCCCGTCAACGCCATGAGCGGAATCAGGAAGCGCAGGGCATGCGGCACGAGCGCTCGCACTCGCGTGCGCCACACGTATGCCTGCGACATCGCCAGGAACCAGGCGACGATCGCGATTCCAGAGCCCGTGACGGCCAGCACGGCATCCGCGCTGCGCGTGACACCGGCGGTGACGATCTGCAGCACCGCCGCACCGAACAGGAGGAGCGTGGGCGTTCGCGCGGGCTTGCGGACGCGCCGCTCACCGTCCATTGATCGCGACAGCGTTTCGAGCGCCTTCCGGATATTCGACGCGGGATCGAAACCCGTCGACTTGTAGCGCGCGCGAACTGTGTCCGTGTCCGTCTCATCCGAATCGCGGGTGAACAACGCGTCGACGAGGGTTCGCTCGTGACCCTCGAAAGCCTCCCGGTCTACGAGCAACTTCAGGTGCAGCGCGTTGCTCCTGAAGAATCCGCGGCCCGATGTCTTGACGTCGCTGGCGAGCTTCCCTTCCGCGACCAGTCGCGCGAGCACCGCGGCAACTTCGGGTGCGGCTGTCGTGTCGTCCCACGCTGCGCCGACGACCTCGGGGAGCAGGCGAAGGACATGTGTCTGAAGCCACGCCTCGTCGATGACCCCGGCAGGCGGAAGTGGCGAAAACCTGCCTAACGCCGCTTCGCGCCGAAAGAGAGCCGTGGTCATCAGCACGACCGCGGCGATCAGGACTGCCGCGAGTGCGAATCGCCCCGGTGCGGCGGCCGCGAACAGCACCGCCGACGGGCGGCCTTGCCTGCGAAACTCCAGCGGGAAGTTGACGACATACCCTTCGCCCGGCGGGAGTCGCGTCGGGCCGAACCGCTCGCGGAAGCCCGTGGCGGGACGCCCCCATGCCCGATCCACGTCGAGCGCCAGCGTGAACGCCTCGATGTCGCCCACGCGATCGGCGAACGCGAAATCATGGTTCAGAACATAAGACTGGCCGTGCGGCACGAGAATGTTGTCGTACGAATACTCGATGACGTAGGTGATCTCGGTAGCGTCGAAGACCGGATCTTCTTCGCGGCGGCTTCTCCACCGAAGCGTCCGGTTCTCTGCCCATCCGAACTGGTCTACCTGCGAGAGATCGCCCTCCGTCAGCTCGCGCTCCGCTCCGCTCGTCGAGTCGACGCGCCGGATTCGCTCGAAACGAAAGTCCTGGCCGAGCCGGACATCGAATCGACGCTCACCGCCGTTCCAGGGGCCGCTGAATACCATCGTTTGGCGCTCGCGAACGTGCAGCCGGCCGGTGCTGTCGAGCTTCGCGTCCATGTGGACGGCGCGCCAATGCAGCGTCCTCTCCTGGGCCGAGACAGAGCCTCCGATGAAAGACAGGAGGAGAATCATGTGTGCGGCCAGACGCTGGAGCAGCTGGGATGTCATGAGGGAGCCGAATCTACGCCGCTTGACTTCCCCAGCCACCAGCACGAACAGGATACTCGCACGACGCCCCTCGAGCCCGGTCAAATCGACAAACCCCATCGCGTTCGCAAGTACGCGACGGTCACTTTCACGATCGCCTCCGCGAAGCGCGCCCGGTTGGCCTCCGTGTCGCGCACGCCGGCGAGATTGGCCTCGATCTGCACCCCGCAGACCACTCCACCGGCCTGGCACCCATGCCGCTCGGTGTTGTAGCCGCCGTTGAAATACTCGGCGCCTAACGGCGATGGGTCGGTAAGACTGGGGACCGACCGGAAGCCCTCGGCTGCGAACAGCGCACCGAGACTCTGCGGCCCGCGCAGCAGCTGAGCGAAGGTGGTTGTCGTATCGTCGCGGGAGAGCGTGCGGACTCCGCTCGACGTCTCGAGATCGGGGCGCAGGTCGATTTGTGCATCGGTCAGGTCGAGCTGCGCGCTGCTGATCAGGTACCCGAGCTCGAGCCGGGGGATGGCGTGACCATGTCCGTGCAGGTCCGTGTACCATGCTCGTCCCGCACCGGCAACAGCCGCGGCTTTGGCGATGTCGATCAGGGCGTGCCACTCCTGCCAGGCGACGAGTGCCGCCGCGTTACCGCAGGCCGCCTCCGAACTGTCACGATTGGCATCGAGCCGGTTCCGTTCCAGCCGGTTGATGATGATGTGCGGATACTTGCCCGTGCGCGTGAAGAAGGTCGTCCGGACCGTGCGCGCGAGAGCCTCGGTGTTGCTGTCCGTGACGTTGGTACCGCACGCGCGGATCGGGATCTCCGCCGGGACGAGAGCGCCACCATGCGAAGCAGTGAAGATGACGGGCGCGTTCCCGGCGATGTACTCGATGTATTGATTCCGCCCGAAGTACGACTGTCCGGGAATGTATGGTCCCGGAGGCACCTGAGGACGGGGAGTGTTGTTAGGCTCGCCCGAGCCCTTGGAGCGACAGGCGACAGCAAGGGATACAGCAGCGACGGCGAACACTGTCTTGCTGAGCAGCCTGCTGGCGTCCCGCCAGCTGCATTCGGATCTCATAACCCGAAAATGTACGGCGAACTGCTGAAACACGAGAAACATGGGCGGCACGAGAGGCACGAGAAGCCCGGGAGGGTCAGGACCTCTGCACACTCGGGCTTCCCGTGTTTCTCGTGCGCTTCATGCTTCGCCCGTTGAAGATGGACGACGCGGCGCGCGTCTACCCCCTCCCTCCCGGACTCAGCTACATTGTACCTGACCTATCGGGAGGCCACCATGAAACGGAAGAGCACGCGGGACATCCCCGACTTTTCGGCGCTCCGCAAGAAGACACCGATGACGCCGGAAGCTGAACGTAAGTCGACCCACGCCTCGCAGACCGCGGCTCGCAACGTGAAGCCACCAGCCACATCAGCCAAGTCCGGGCGCCGAGGGGCCTAGCGATCGCACGGTCGGAGGCCAGGGGCGACCTGGTCGTACCTCCACCGTCGCCGCGTCCCACCCGGTCCAGTCACTGGAGCAGTGCTCATGAACGGCCTGCTGTTCGCCATGCTTCTCGTTATGCAGGACACGGTTCGCTTCACCCCCACGGTGGCGCAACCCACCTTTGCGGTTCGCGAACCTGTCCTGCGCATCAGGTCGGGTACGGTGTTGGTGAGCAAGACCAACTTCGGTCCCTACTATACCGAAGCCGGGGGCGCCTTTCCGGGCGAGGTGGGTCCCGTCTTCGTGGAGGGCGCCACGACCGAGGACATGCTGAAGGTCGAGATCCTCCGGGTGCACCCGAATCACCGGTACGCCGCGTCGCAGGTCTACTCGGACTTTGGCGGGCTGGCCACCGACGCGCGCGTGCGGCTGCTCAACGAGCCGATCGCCGCGCGACGCTATCTCTGGCAGCTCGATACAGTCCGCATGACCGGCACGACGGACATGCCCAACAGCCGCGTCAGGCGCATGGAGATCGACCTCAAGCCCATGCTCGGCCGCGTCGCCGTAGCCCCTCGTGGCGCCGAGCAGTTCGCCGGCCTCTGGCCCGGCGACTTTGGCGGGAACATGGACGCCCCAGAAGTTCGCGAGGGCACCACCGTGTTTCTCCCCATCTTCCACAACGGGGCGTACTTCTATTTCGGCGATGGGCACGCGCGTCAAGGCGAAGGTGAGGTCGCCGGAACAGGGCTCGAGACCAGCATGGACGTGGTCTTCCGTATCACGGTCGTCAAGGGCAAGAAGATCGACTGGCCGCGCCTCGAGGACGCTGACTACATCATGGTAGCAGGAAGCGGTCGTCCGCTGATTGATGCCTTCCGACTGGCGCACGTGGAGCTGATCGAGTGGCTGGTCGAGGACTATGGGTTCGACAAGCTCGACGCCTATGCGCTCATCGGTCAGGTAGGCGAGAACACGGTGGCCAACATTGTCGATCCCGCCTACACCGTGCTGGCGAAAATCCGGAAGCGATACCTGCCACGCTGAGTCGAGGAGGGCACGAATGCGCACGACCCATGGCCACAGGATCGTCATTGCTACAATGCTCGCTCTCGCCCTTATCGGTTGCGAGCGCGCCGAAACTCCCGCCGCTGCCGACACCGGCGTTCAGTCGCGCGAAGTCGACTACGGCGCGGGCGAAACGACGCTCAAGGGATTCGTCGCCTGGAACGGTGCGCGCACCGAGCCGCGTCCCGGCGTGCTCGTCGTCCACGAGTGGTGGGGTCATAACGAGCACGCGCGCGCCCAGGCGCGACGTCTTGCCGAGGCTGGGTATGTGGCCTTCGCGCTCGACATGTATGGCGACGGCAAGAGCACGACGCATCCGGACTCCGCCCAGGCCTTCATGGCGGCGGCTACGAGTGACGTTGCGAAGCTCATGGCTCGCTTCGAGGCAGGGCTGGCGCAGCTCAAGGCCGACCCGCACGTGGACTCGACCAGGGTCGCCGCGATCGGCTACTGCTTCGGCGGGATGGTCGTGCTGAGCCAGGCCCGTGCCGGCGCCGACCTCGACGCCGTGGCGAGCTTCCATGGTGCGATTCCGCCGCCCGCTCCCGTGGATTCCGGAACGGTCAAGGCACGGGTACTGATCCTCACCGGGGGCGCGGACCCGATGGTTCCGGCGGCGCAGGTTGACGCCTTCGCGGCAGCCCTCAGGGCCGCTGGTGCCGGGGTCGACGTCGTGACCTATCCGACGGCGCTGCACAGCTTCACGAACCCGCGTGCCGACAGTGTGGGGATGGCCGGCCTCAAGTATGACGGCGAAACGGACCGGCAGTCCTGGGACGCCCTCCTCAAGCTGCTGTCGGAAGTCTTCCCCTGACCTGCGCGGGTGGAAGTGGAACCCATGAAGACGGAGAGGGTCGTCGCACTTCTGTTCTCCTGCGCTTGCAGCGCTGACAACGGGGTCACCAACGGGTCGCCGCCGCCGGGCGCGGGCACGTGGGCAGCCAGGGCGGCGTTGCTCACGGCCCGACAGGAGATGCCGTCTGCCCTGGTGAACGGCCGGATCTACACTCCCGGCGGGTACGACGCCCAGGGCGCGACCGTCGCGACGCTCGAGGTGTACGATCCGGCTGCCGATCGGTGGACCACCGGCCCGGCCATGCCTAACGGGCGCAACCATCCCGGCGTCGCGGCCGTTGGGGGCCGGGTGTACGTGTCCGGTGGATACGCAGGCTCGGTGGCCACCAATACGGTCTCGGTCTTCGATCCCGCAAGCCAAACCTGGAGTGCGCGAGCACCGATGCCGGCGCCACGCGCGGCACACGTCGCCGTGGAATTCGGCGGCCGCATGTATGTGTTTGGCGGCGTGCGGAGCGGTGCGGTCACGACGTCGACGGAGGTGTACGACCCGTCCACCGACAGCTGGTCTGCGCGGGCGGCCATGGCTGCACCGCGAGAGCATCTTGCCGCTGCGGTGATTGGCCAGCGCGTGTATGTGATCGGAGGACGCGCCCCGGCAAACACCGCCGCTCTCGAAGCGTATGATCCGGCGACGAACACATGGACGCAGCTCCCGTCGATGCCGACGGCGCGCGGTGGTCTTGCTGCTGCAGCGTCGAACGGAAAGCTCTACGTGTTCGGCGGCGAGACTCCCGGCGTGTTTCCGCACACCGAGGAGTTTGATCCGACGACGAGCTCATGGCGCCGCGTAGCGGATATGCTGACACCACGACACGGAATGGGTGCGGTCACCAGCGGGAACGTGATTTTCGTGATTGGCGGCGGGATCCGCGCGGGGTTTGGCGCGTCGACGGCGAATGACGCGTTTACGGTGCCCTGACGAGTGCGCGTCCAGCCGGGCTGCCCCGACGGCAGCTCAGTGCCCGGCCCGTTCGATCCCCTTTCCGGTAAAGTTCATCGTCGACACGTCCTTGCCCGCGCCTAACGTGCGGATGTAGGCCACCAGCTTCCAGACATGGTCGCGGGGAATCAGCGCACCCCAGCGCGGCATTCCCTCCGGCCGCCCGTCGACGATGGACGCGAACACTTCGGCGTTGCTCCCCCCGTAGCGCCAACGATGGTCCTGCAGGCTCGACGCCATGAGGCCCGTCCCATCGGGGCCGTGGCAGTCGGCACAGTTGTATGCGACGAAGAGCTTCGCCCCCTCGGCGATCGCAGGCGCGTTGCCGTCGTATCGCCCGGGCGCCTCGCGTTTCACAGATGGCGACGACTGGGACTGAACCTGCGGCCCACGAGCAGCCGGCGCTGCCGAGACCGAGGAGCGGCTGGCATCTGTCGCGGCGACCGTCGTCGCGCCGGGCGTGGATGTGATCCACGGCCACACCCCAAACGACAACAGCAGAACGCCACGCCCGACGATGTTCATTGCGACGTTGCCTCCGAAGCCGTTAGGCCGCGTTGCGACCGGCGATCCTAATCCAGAGCAAACACGAACAGCATGCCGCCCCAGCTGGTATACCTCGCCAGGTCCGGCAGCGTCGTGCCGGCTTCCCGCACGTCGTACGCCACACTGGATCCGACGTCACCGGCCACAAGATACCCCATGTCGCCGCCGACGCCCGAGTACACGGCGACGTACTGCTTACCGTCCGGTCCGCGATACGTGATCGGGTTGCCCACCACGCCGGACCCGACCTTGAACCTCCACAACTCCTGCCCGGTCGTCGCGTTGAGCGCCTTGAACCAGCCGTCCAGGGTGCCGTAGAACACCACATTCCCTGCGGTCGCCAACGCACCACCCCAGACCGGGAAGCGCTCCTTCACACCCCAGATCTTTCGACCGGCGGACGCGTCCCACGCCATGAACTCACCGCGGTGATCACCGGGGCCACCCTTCTCCACCAGGTTCGCGCCGATGTACGGCGTGCCGGGAAAGTACGCGACCGCGCGCCCCTCGTAGTCCATGCAGAGATTGATGGTGGGGACGTAGAAGAGACCGGTCCGCGGCGAAAACGCGGCGGGCTGCTGATTCTTGCCGCCCTCCAGCGATGGACAGATGTCCTTTACCATGACGCCCTGCTTCGTCGCTTTTGCCGGATTCACCTTTGGACGGCCCGTCGCGAGATCCACGCCCGTCGACCAGTTCATGAAGACGAACGGCTCGGCCAGGAGTACCTCACCGGTCGCCCGGTCGATCGTATACTGGAAGCCGTTCCGGTCGAAATGCACGATCACCTTGCGCATCTCCCCTTTCACGGGCAGGTCGACGATGATGTTCTCGTTGACCGAGTCGTAATCCCAGAGGTCGTGCGGCGTGACCTGGAAGGCCCAGCGGAGTTCCCCGGTGTCGGGGTCCCTGGCGAGAATCGCGCAGGTCCACTTGTTGTCGCCGAGGCGTTGGTCCTGGTTCCACGGGCCGGGATTGCTCGTGCCGTAGTAGATGAGGTCCAGCTCGGGATCGTACGATACCCATCCCCACGTCGCACCGCCTCCGAGCTTCCACGCATCGCCGGGCCACGTGGAGGCGCCCAGATTGGTGCCGCGATCGTGCGCGTAGGGCGGCGCGAAGCGCTCCGTCACCTTCACGTCGGCGTCGGGGCCAAGATTGAAGGCTCGCCAGCGCTCCTGGCCCGTCGTTAGGTCCACGGCGGCGATCCACCCCCGCACCCCCATCTCGCCACCGCTTGCCCCCACGATGACCAGGTCTTTCACAATGATCGGCGCCATGGTGATCGTCTCGCCCCGATCCAGGTCGGCCATCTTCGTGCGCCAGACCTGGCGTCCGCTGGCCACGTCAACAGCCACGGTATGCCCGTCCAACAGATTGTAGACGAGCTTCCCGGCGCCGAACGCCGCACCGCGGTTCACCACGTCGCAGCACGCCATCCCGATCGCGCGCTGATCATTCTCCGGGCGGAACTTCCATTTGAGCGGCATCCCTGGCTGCGTGAGGTCGAGCGCATAGGCCACATTGGGATACGGCGTGATGATGTACATCGTGCTGTCGATCACCAGCGGCTGTCCTTCGTGGCCGCGAAGCACGCCGGTGGAAAAGGTCCAGGATGCGCGCAATCGCGACGCGTTGGATGACGTGATCTCGTCCAGCTCGGAGTAGCGCGAGTTGGCGTAGTCGCCGGCCGGCATCGTCCACTGGCCATCGCTGTTGGGTGGCGCTGGCGTACCGATCCGCGCGCCGGGGACGATCGTTTGACCATCACCCCCTGCGCAGGCCGCGAGGAGGAGCGCGGAGCAGGCCACGACGCCCGCTCTTCGGGACGCTATAACGACCCACCAGTCGTGGTGCTTCACGTTCGGGTGTGGCAACGGGGATCGAAACCAGATGCCGAGCTCGCCCAAATGATGGCCTCCAGGACCGCCTCGCGCTATCCTGATGTCCGGGCGCACGGGCGTACAGGCGCACGGGACGTTGACCACCGGAGAGAGCCCACATATGAAGATCCGCGTTCTTGTCAACACATGCGTGCTGACCGCAGCGTTGCCGATCGTGGTGACCGCCCAGCAACCCGCCGTGCCTCCGGTGGCCAGGGTGGTCGCCGAGCCGGCCCGGGTGACCATGAAGGCCGGCCAGACCGTGCCCCTCAGGGTCACCGCCTATGACGCGCAGGGAAACGTCGTGCCTAACGCCCAGGTGTTCGTGGGCGGTCCGCGCCTCGCCGTCTCCTGGAGCAACGGACAGCTCACCGCCAAGAAGGCCGGGTCCTACACGGCGTTTGCTGCGGCGATAGGGGG
Source organism: Gemmatimonadaceae bacterium (assembly GCA_052387735.1). Taxonomy (GTDB): domain Bacteria; phylum Gemmatimonadota; class Gemmatimonadetes; order Gemmatimonadales; family Gemmatimonadaceae; genus RBC101. The sequence goes on along the minus strand of JBQTIW010000062.1, from coordinate 2,233 downwards.
CGCCGGGAATCCCGTGCAGATCGAGATCCCGGTGCTCGTCACGTGGCCGGAGCTGAGCAAGGTCGAGATCGTGCCGGAGCCGGGACGGCTCTACGTCGGCACCATGCTGGCGCAGAACGCCGGGGGAACGCACGCCGACGGCAGCACACGCCCCACGCTGAGCGCGACCTGGCGGAGCTCCAACGAGGCGGTTGCCACGGTGGACCGCTTCGGCAACGTCACGGCCCTCAAGCCCGGCAAGGTGACGATCAGTGCCGAGGCCGAGGGCGTTCGGGCGGAACGCGCGTACACCGTTGCAGCGAATCCCGTGGCGTCGCTGGAGCTCGACATCAAGGAGAACGCGGTCGCGACCGGCGACGTGGTGCATCTCTCGGCGACGGCCAGGCGCGCGGGCGGCGCCCCCGTGACGGACGCCAAGATCGTCTGGAGCTTCGTGTACACGCCTGACGACACCACCGTCGCTCCCGGAGCGCCGGCGATCATCGACAACGTCATCGGCAAGCCGGTGTTCTCCGCCAATCACCCGGGCCACTACACGCTGATCGCCAACGCCGGGAACGTGATGGGGCGTCGCGTGATCGACGTGAAGCCGCGGGACGTGCGGCAGCGCATTTCGATCACCGGCCGCGGAAACGTGACCAGCACCCACACGTCGGATCTGTGGCCGTGGACCGGCAAGGACGGGCGCGATTACTGCCTGGTGGGCACGTGGGGGGGCGACGGTTACGCGCTCGTCTTCGACATCACGGATCTGAACAACATCGTCAAGACGGATTCCATCAAGGTCGACGCACGGTCGATCAACGACGTCACCGTTTCGCCTGACGGGCGCTACGGCGTGATGACTCGCGAGGGCGCGTCGAACCGCGTCAACGGCGTGGTCATCCTCGACCTGTCGACGCCGGCGCATCCGAGGATCGCCTCGACTTTCGACGAGGGACTCACCGGTGGCGTCCATAACGCGTTCGCCACGAACGACTACCTGTACGCGATCTCCGGTGGCCAGAAGTACCTGATCATCGACGTCAAAGACATCACCAAGCCTCGCTACGTGGGCGAGTACGCGCATCCGGGGGCCTACATCCACGACCTCTGGGTCAACAATGGGATCGCCTACTCGGCACAGGGGGGAGCAGGCGCCGTGATCGTGGACGTGGGGAACGGCAAGTGGGGCGGAACGCCCGAGAAGCCGAAGCTGATCAACGTCTTCCCCGTCAATTCGGGACACGAGATCTATCCATACTTCCAGAAGAGCTCGGGGAAAACCTATCTCTTCCTTGGCGACGAGGAGATGAGCCGCACCGGCCGCGTGTGGGAAGGGACGAACTACATGAACAACATGACCGAGAAGGGGGGCGTCGCGCAGACGTCGGGCGGCTACGTGCACATCGTCGACGCGACGGACCCGATGAACATGCAGAAGGTCGGGCGCTACCATCTGGAGGACTACGGCTCGCACGACATCATCGTGGAGAACGACATCCTGTACCAGGCGTACTATGACGGTGGCGTCCGGGTCGTGGACGTGTCGGGCGAGCTGTTAGGCAACATCGCCGAGCAGCGCCGCGAGATCGCCGTGTTCAAGCCCTTCGATCCCAAGGGCTACACGCCGAACGCGTCGTTCGTGATGAACGCGATGCCGTGGAAGGGGAAGGTACTGTTCACCGACTTCAACTCGGGCCTCTGGGCAGCCCGGCTCGAGCCGAAACCGAAGATCACGCCATAGTCGCTTGGCCAGGCACCGTCCGTCAATCGCCGCCGCTCAGCGCCCGCCGAGCGGCGGCTTGTCGCATATGGGACACGGCCCCATGCGCGGATCGACGCCAAGGGTGACCGTTCCGGGCCCAAGCACCACGAGGTTCTTCGTCACCGTATCATTCACCGCCACCGTCATCGTGAGGCGGTTTCCACGCACCACGCCTGATATCTGCGCCGGCAGGTCGGGGCCGATGTGCACCGGGTAGGCGCGAAGCACGTACTTGCCAGGGACGCTGAACGCACCAGACGCGTCGAGCACGGTGGGTCTCGGAAAGTCGCCGAGGGTACACGCGAAGTGCACGTGAATCCGGTCCTCGGTCACGATCGCGCCGGTGTTGTCGCCACCCCAGGTTCCCACGGCCAGTCGCGCCGGCGGATCTGACGGTGACCCGGTCGAGAGCGAGCACGCCACCACAGCCGTTGCCAGCCACACTGCTCGCAGCGCCAGCCCCTGGCGGAAGTCGATGGTGAGTTC
>JBQTIW010000061.1:0-3332 GCA_052387735.1 Gemmatimonadaceae bacterium | reverse complement strand
CGCCGTTAGGCTCACAAATCCACCATTTTCAGCAGCCTGCTAGAGCCAGCCGCCCCCTCGTGAACCGGCGTACCAGGGCAGCGCGCCGGTCGAGCGTCCCGCAACGCCGCGGTCCCTCAAGCCGGTGACGCCTCCCCAGGTCCGGTTCCTCTGGCCAGATTGAGGGCAGGTCCTTCACTGCTGCCATGCCCAAGCTGACCATCGACGGCGTCGCCACTGAAGCCCCCGCCGGCGCCACGATCCTGGACGCCGCGCGAGCGCTGCAGATCGACGTTCCGACCCTCTGCTGGTATCCCAAGCTCCCGACGGTGGGGAACTGCCGGATATGCCTGGTGTCCGTCGACGGCAATCCCAAACTCGTGCCTGCCTGTGCCACGCAGGCCGCCGACGGGATGGTGGTGAAAACCGAGTCGATGGCCGCGGTCAAGAACCGCCAGGGCGTGCTGTCCATGCTGCTCGAGCGGTACCCGGTCGAGCAGATCCCCGTCGGCGGCTACCGCAACGAGTTCGAACAGATGGTGCGGCGCTACAACGTCCCCATCACCCGCAGCCAGGAGCTGCCCCTGCGCACCGGCGACGAGCGGGACGGGGACCCGACGATCCAGCATGACATGTCCACGTGCATCCTCTGCACGCGGTGCGTGCGGGCCTGCGAAGACATTCAGGTGGTCGGCGTGCTGGACGTGGGACATCGCGGCGAGCAGACACAGATCATCGTCGGGGCGGACGGCAATCCGGAACACGCCGGGTGCACGTGGTGCGGCGAATGTGTGCGCGTCTGCCCGACGGGCGCGATTCACGACATCATCCCGATGGCGGTGCGTGCGGCGACCGGCGACCACATGATCGAGCGGATGCGATCCAAGGACATGCCAGAGCCGGACCGCACCGTGCGATCCGTCTGTCCGTATTGCGCCGTCGGCTGCCAGATCGACCTGCAGGTACGCGACAATATGGTGATCCACGTACGTTCGCCGTGGATCGAGGAGAACACGCCTAACCAGGGCTCCACATGCGTGAAGGGGAGATTTGGCACCGATTTCGTACAGCACCGCGATCGGTTGAAAACGCCACTCATGCGCCGGGGCTGGACCAGGCGGAATGGCCGCTGGGTCTTTGACCCATCGGAGCACGATGCCAGAGGCTGGGATCGTCGCGGCGGTCCCTGGGATCTGGTCGAACAGGAAAGCAGGACGCACAAGCGCCGCCCCAAGACCAATCCGCTGAACAAGGCCCCGACGGGCATGGGATCGCTTGGCGATCCGCGCGATCGCGTCGCCACGCCAGGCGATTGGTATGCGCCGTTCCGCGAAGCCACGTGGGACGACGTCATGGAGCTCACCGCGCAGGAGCTCGTCAGGTTGCGCGACGAGCATGGCCCGAAATCCCTCGCCGTCTTCCAGTCGGCAAAGTGCTCCAATGAGGAGAATTATCTGCTGCAGCGGATGTTCCGGGCAGGACTAGGCTCCAACAACGTCGACCACTGTACGCGGCTCTGCCACTCGTCCTCAGTGAGCGCGATGCAGCGAGCGATGAACACCAGCGCCGCGTCCGGATCAATGCGTGAAGTCGAGCACGAGGCCGACGTCATCTTTCTGCTCGGCGCCAACACGACCGAGTCGCACCCGGTGTTTGGCGCCGCGATCAAGCGCGCGCTCAAACGCGGTGCCACACTCATCGTCTGCGACCCGCGCAAGATCGAGCTCGCGGCCAGGGCAGACATTCATTTGCAGGCGCTCCCCGGCACCGACGTGGCCGTGATGAACGGGATGCTGCATCACATCCTCGAACGCGGCCTCGAGGACACGGCGTTCATTGCGCAGCGCACCCACAAGTTCGACCTCGTGCGTGAGGCCGTGAAGCCCTACACGCCCGAACGCGCCGAACACATCTCGGGCGTGCCGGCTGCGCTGATTCGGCGGGCCGCCGAGTTGTACGCGAAGGGCCCGCGTTCGTCGACGCTCTGGGCGATGGGACTCACCCAGCACCAGACCGGCACCGACATCGTGACCTCGCTGCTCAACCTCATCCTCGCCACGGGGATGATCGGGCGGTGGGGCGCCGCCATGCTGCCGATCCGGGGCCAGAACAACGTGCAGGGTGCAAGCGACGTCGGCGCGATTCCGATGGTGTACACGGACTATCAGCCGGTATCCGATCCGGCGATCCGCCACCTGTTCGCCACCACCTGGGGCGTCCCCGATGAGCGGATTCCGCTCGAGGTTGGCCTCAAGGTCACCCAGATCGTGGATGAAGGCTCGCCGGTGCGCGGGATGTTCATCATGGGTGAGAACCCGATCCTCTCGGACCCCGAGGTCTCGCACGCCGAGCACTGGTTCCGCAGCCTCGATTTCCTCGCCGTGCAGGACCTCTTCCTGACCGAGACCGCGCGGTACGCCGATGTCGTCCTTCCGGGTTCCTCATTTGCCGAGAAGGACGGAACGTTCGTGAACACCGAGCGGCGCATTCAGCTGTCGAAGAAAGCGATCGACCCGCCGGGCCAGGCGAGACCGGACCTCGACATCATCATCGAGCTGTCGCGTCGGATCGGATTGCCCACGCCGTTCTGCACCGCAGCGGAGGTCATGGACGAGATCGCGCTCGTCACACCGAGCTGGCGCGGCGTCTCACACGCGCGCCTCGATGGCAACGGCGGCCTGCAGTACCCGGTGCCCGACAAGACGCACCTGGGCACCGACTTCCTTTTCGCCGACCGCTTTCCCACGCTGGACGGCAAGGCAACGTTCCATCCGGTGGAGTTCCTGCCACCCGCCGAGCTGCCTGACGAGGAGTTCCGATTCTTGCTGAACACGGGTCGTCAGATGTACCACTGGCACACCGGCACCATGACGCGCCGATCCTTTGCGCTTGATGCGCGTGAATCGACTCCGATCGTGGAGTTGAATCCCGCGGACGCCGAGGAACTTGGTGTGGAGGACGGTGAGGCGGTGATCGTTGCATCCCGTCGCGGAAGCATCACCATCAGCGTTCGCCTTTCGGACCGCGTGGCACGGAAGCAGGTGTTCATTCCCATGCACTTTCGCGAGGCGGCGGTGAACCTGCTCACCAACGCGGCTCTCGATCCCTACGCACACATTCCGGAGTTCAAGGTGTGTGCGGTCGCCGTTACACCGGTTGCCAGGACCGCAGGCAACGGGGCGGGCACCGTGGAAAGCGCGAAGGACCGGACGACGGGGGTCGCGGGGGAGTAAGTATCCCCCGGCAGAGCCGGGGGCTTTAGTGTGTGAGCCGCTCAAAGCGGCTGAACGGTGGCGCTAACGCGCCACCGAAGTCTGGGACCACCTAACGGTGGTCCGGTTAACGCCGCCACA
>JBQTIW010000060.1:0-16424 GCA_052387735.1 Gemmatimonadaceae bacterium | reverse complement strand
CCGGACCGCGATCTGAGAGGCACTGGTTGAGCGAAGTGACGGGAGGAAGACGAAGAGAAGCGAGTCCAGCGGTTCAGGCACGGAGGTACGGCAACGCCACAGGCGCCTGATACCGGGGACAGTCCTCCGCGGTGAGCACGGCGAAGCCGAATGCTCGCTGCAATGACGGCGTGGTCTGCATCCCGGCAGGCCGCGCCGTTTGCTGTCGGCACGTCGTCACGCGTGACCAGTGCTCGGACAAGGCACTTCCATTTCCGCGCGTGCCGGCCGGAACCGCTAACCGAGAGATGCAACCGGGCGTGGATGTTCGGCGACCGGCGCTGCCGCGAGTTCCACCACGAAGCGCGCCCCGCCACCAGGGGCATCGACCACGGTGATCGTTGCCCCGTGCTGCTCGACGAGGGCGCGAACGACCGCGAGGCCGATGCCGAGTCCTTCGGGAACGCCGCGTCGGGTTTTTGTCATGACGGTCTCACCGTGGCGTGCATTCTGAGGATTTTCGAACGTGCGACCAGCAGCCTTCGCCCCAAACGTACTCTCGGGTTACGAGTCCGGCGTGGCATGGGTGAATCGACCCATGCAGTCGCCCTTCGCCTGGAGGTGCGGTCCCGCTAATGTTGGGCGCGTCGGGCCACGCGTCCCCCTACTCCGTGTTCAGCGACTTCGACTCGATCCGCGATCTGACACAGGCTGTCCGGCGTCGGCGCGTGACGCCGTCGGAGATCGTTCAGCACAGCCTGTCGCTGATCGCCGGGGCGCAGCCGCGGCTCAACGCGTTCATCCGCGTGATCGACGCATCCGCGCTCGCCGCGGCGCGCGCGCTCGAGCAGCGTTTGCACCGGAAGCGCGACCCTGGTCTTCTGACCGCCGTACCGCTGGCGGTGAAGGACCTGTTGCTCACGCGTGATGCGCCCACGACGGCGGGCTCGCGCGTCTACGGCGAGGGGCTGGAGAGTGGTGAGGACGCCGCCGTCGTGGCCAGCATGCGGCGTGCGGGCGCCATCGTCGTGGGCAAGACCAATCTCCATGAAGTCGCGTTAGGCGTGACCACCGTCAACGAGCACTTTGGACCGTCGCGCAATCCGTGGAATCCCCAGCACGTCTCGGGGGGATCGAGTGGTGGCTCGGCGGTGGCCGTGGCGGCTCAGCTCTGCCCGGCCGCGATCGGCACCGATACGCGGGGCTCGATTCGCATCCCCGCCTCATGCTGCGGCATCACGGGGTTCAAACCGACGTATGGACTGGTTTCGGTGCAGGGCGTAGTGCCCCTAGCCCCTTCGCTCGATCACGTGGGCCCGATGGCGCGAAGCGTTGACGATGCGGCGCTGCTCCTCGCGGCGATGGTGTCGAGCACGCGCCTTCGCGACGTGCTTGTGCGAGCGCATCGCGCCGGCACACGCGGGCTGGTCATTGGCATCAGCGAATACCACCTGCGGGACATGGACAGTGCGGTCGCGACGGTCATCGAATCCGCGCTTCGCGACCTGAGGCCCCTTGTGAAGAATGTGACGTCCGTCACCATTGCCCAGATCGAGAGTGTTCAGGAGGCGTCGTCGGTGCTGGCCAGCGCGGAGGCGGTTGCGTTCCATGACGAGTCATTGCGTACACACCCAGAGCGATTTGGCCCCATGGTGCGGACGCGTCTCGAGGGCGGGTATCGGCGGACGGCCGTCGAGTATGTGAGGGCGCTCGAGAAAGCGGCCCAGGTCCGGGCCGCGTTCGCGGATACGTTCCGGAGCGTTGATCTCCTCGTCGGCGCGACGCTACCAGCCATTCCTGGCCGGATCGACGAGTCTCACGCGCGCATCAATGGTGTGGAGACCAACATCGTGGATGCATTCACCAGGTTCAATTCGCCGCAGAACGTGGCGGGGTTGCCGGCGCTGTCGGTGCCATGCGGTTTTGCCGGTGGACTCCCGGTGGGTCTGCAGATCTTTGGCCCGGCGGCCGGCGACGCGACCGTGCTGTCGCTCGGTGCCGCCTATCAGCGCGCCACGGATTGGCACCGCCGCGTGCCGGCCGGGCCTCGCGCCTGACCGCGGAACGCCATGGGGCGGTCGGCCGTACTATGTTTCACTGATTCTCTCTGACCGTTGCCAATGCCCGCCGTCACCCCTCTGTCGGACATCGAGATCCAGCGCGAGCTTGGCGCGCTGCCCGGTTGGACTCGCAAGGGAAACGCCCTAACGAAGGTGTTTACCTTCCAGACGTTTCCGGCGGGAATCGAGTGGCTGCGCCGCGTCGCGGACCTGGCGGAGCTCCGCGACCATCATCCCGACCTCGACATCCGGTACACGAAGATCACCGTGTCGCTCTCCACACACTCGGCCGGTGGCATCACGTCGAAGGACTTCGAGCTGGCGCGGGGGATTGAAGGGCTTTGAGTGGGCTAGTTCCTGTTCCTCCCGCCTAACAAGTTCAGAATCGCCAGGAACATGTTGAGCAGGTCCAGGTAGATCGTCACGGCCGCCTGCACGTAGTCGTTGGGGCCGAAGACGTTGCGAATGCGCCAGGTGTCGAACACCAGCAGGCCGCCAAAGACGAGCACGGTCGCGCCGGAGATCCACAGCGACGCTGTCTGGTTCCGGAAGAACAGGTTCAGCAGCGACGTCGCGATCAGCACCCAGACACCCATCATGAAGAACGATCCCCACGCGCTGAAATCACGGCGCGAGAACCAGGCGTAGAGGGTCAGGACGCCGAACGTCGATCCGGTGAGCAAGCCAGCCTGGCTGATCAACCCCGGGCTGTTGGTGCCGTAGAAGTAGATGATCGGCGAGATCGCCACGCCTTCCACGAACGTGAACAGGAAAACGAGTCCGAGGTTGGCGGGGAAGGCGTCGCGCAGTTTGAGCGCCAGGAGTAACGGCGCGAACGTGCAGAGCAGGGTGATGAACGGATGCCTCGCCACACTCGCCATGAGCGCGGGTTGCGACATCGCGAACCAGACGCCGAGCATGGTGACGAGGACGCTGGCGAAAACAAGCGTGTAGGTGCGCCGGACAAGCGTCGCGCGCTCGACTCCGGTGCGAACCGCGATGGGCTGCGTGAGGGGGCGGAAGGTGGCGCCCATTTGGGGACTCCGTTGGCAGGTCTGCTCGAAAGCTAAGAGCCGGAGCGAAGCACGAGAAGCACGAGCAGTCCCGGAGCCCGAGAGAGCTGGCAATACAACGAAGCCCGGGGATTCCTCCCGGGCTCCTCGTGCCGCTCCTGCTTCAGCTTGTTCTTGACGGCAACCGCAGCGCAGTCAACCGCACGTCAATACTTCCTCAGCTCGACGCTCCCGTTCACCGTGGAAAACGAGATCCGTTTCCCACCGTTGCCGATCTTCGCCCGGATGTTGCGCGGGTTGATGCGACCCTGCAGCGTCAACGGAAAATCGGAGCTCACACGCCCGTTCACTGTCCGCATGTCGATATCAGCATTCAGGTTGTCGGGGACCCAGACTTCGATGGAGCCGTTCACCGTGTCGAACTCGAGGTCTTCGTCACCCATCTCGCGCATCTTGACGACAATGCTGCCGTTCACCGTGTGCGCGCGTACTGGGCCGCCGGTCGAGGAGGCCTCGATGCCACCGTTCACGGTGCTCGCTTCGACCTCGGACGTAGCGCCGGTGATGTCCAGAGAGCCGTTCACCGTGGAGGTGGCGAGCCTGACGCCCGGAGGAAGCGACACCTCGAAGTCCACCGACGTATCGTTGTGCCGGCCACGCCAGCCGTCATTCCGTGTGCGATAGCCTTCCTCGTCACAACGCGTGTTGTCGTTCCAGACTGCGCAGATGATCACGTCGTCGCCCGACTTCTTCGTCTCGATCCGGACCTCGTCCGGATCACCGCGGCGCCAGCGCTTGGTGGCCGTGACCTCGACCTTGTTCCCCGACGCCCGATTGACCCGGATCGGGCCATTGAGGCTTCGCACGTACAGCCAGCGGCCATTGGGGATCGTTCCCTCCCAGGTGAATGCCCGGTCGGATCGGCGTTCCTGGGCACCACCCACGGACGCGACGAGGCCGACGAGGACCAGACCAAAGGCACGTTGCATATAAGCTGTCTTCATGAGCTGATTAGCGTTTGCGGATTTCGACATTGCCGCTGAACGACTCGGCGATGATGCGGGGGCCGCCGCTGCCGATCGTGAACTCGAATCGTCGTGGCCGGCCGCTGACCCGGTCGCCCGGCTGCAGCGTGATCGGAAAATCCGAATCGATTTCGCCGCTGAACGTCTCCACGCTGAATCGCGCGTTGGCACTCGCCGGGATGGCGAGATCGATCGTGCCGGAGTGCGAATGGAACTCGTAGCGCCCGTTCGGATCGACCGCACCGCCGTACGACACTTCGCCGCTGCTGGTCGACAGCTCCACGCTGCGGCCTCGCGCATTCGACACGGTGAGGTCACCGCTGGTGCTGCTCAGGTGAATGTCGCCCTCGATCTCCGATGCGTCGACCGAGCCGCTGACCGAGTTGGCCTCCACGTTCCCCTTCACATTGCGCAGCATCACGTCACCGGAAATCGTGCCAACCTCGACACGTTCCGACACGTCCTCGATCGTGATGTCGCCGCTCTGGGACGTCGCTTCGACCTCGCCACCAGTGCCACGCACCGTCACGTCGCCCGACGAGCTGCGCAGCATGAGGCGCGCTCCGCGCGGAACGGAAATCTCGTACCGCATCTCGCTCGACCGACTGCTGCGCCAGGAATTGCCACGCTCCGTGCGTTGCTCGATCGTCAGGCGCGAGGACGAGAACTCGTACTCCAGGCTACCGCGCGTCGTCGAGGCTTTCACCTGTGCCTCGCGTCGATCCCAGCCCGTGACCACGATGTCACCGGCCATGCTGGACAAGTCGACGATTCCAGTGGCCGAGAACGCGAACGTGGTGTCGATGCGCATCGCCTGTGACTGCAGCTCGCGATCATCCCTTTCCTCGCGGCGGATGCGGTCGCGCTGGCGGCGCTCACGCCGCTGCTTGTCCTCGAACTCGCGTTCAATGCGATTCGCCAGATCATTCGCTCTGCGCTCGACCTGGGCGGCCAGTCGCTCGGCCGCGGCGGCGATCGACTCCGCCCAGCGCCCGATGCTGCGCTCGACGGACTGTGCGCGGGCAGCCACCGGCACTGCCGCGAGGGCGGCGATGCCGGCCATGGCCGTGATGGCAACGGGGGTGCGGAATCTCATGTCGGGTCCCGTTAGGTGCTCGGTGACATCAATGCGGCCCGACGCAACAGGCCGAGCTTCTGCTCGAGCGACTTGTTCAACTGCTGCGAGAGAAAACCGCTGGCGGGTTCGCGGGCCAGTGCGCGCCGCGCATCCGCGATCGCACTGTCGATCGTCGCGATGCTGCTCTTGAGAATGGCGATCGTTCTGGGGTCGAGCTCTTCGGAGCGCTCATCGAGCACGTCGCGTAAGCGCTCGATTTCCTGGACGAAGGTGACGTTGGCCGCGGGTCGCGCACGACGCGCCTCCGCCGCGGCCACTGGCGTGACAGCCGGCGCTATTGGCTGCGCTATCTCGCCTGTAACCACTGATTCCGGTGCCGGCGGCGACGGCTGGTGGACGGCTGTGACCGCGTTGCTCGGTGGTTCGCCCGGACGCCTGGTCAGCTGGTAGGTGGTCAGCGCCGTGATCGCCACCAGTCCAGCCGCAATCGCTCCCAATCGGACGCGGTTCCACGCGGCGGGGGGCACGGACTTCGGACTGAATGGCAGGACGCGCGGCTGCGTACGCGCTTCGATCGCCGGCCACAAGTCGTGCGACGGGACCAGCGCCGGTAGCGCCGCTGCCTGACGAGCAATCTCCTGCAGATCAGTGACGAGCTGACGACACACGGCGCACGCGGCCAGGTGAAGCTCCGCGTCAGCCACCGCAGAATCCGTCAGTGTCCCTTCGAGGTACCCGGAGAGTTGCTCCTGAAACTCGTCACAGGTGTGGTTATGGTGTGTCATCGCTGCAAGGCCTCGCGAAGAAGCATTCGGGCTCGATGGAGTTGCGCCTTGCTGCCACCGGCGGTGATGGACAACATGCCGGCAATCTCCTCGTGCTTGAATCCCTCGACGTCATGAAGAACAAATATCCGTCGAGCACCGGGAGGAAGGAGTGCGATCGCCGCTTCGAGATCGATCGACGCTCCGGGAATCGACACGGATCCGCTCACCGGGAGCGCATCCAACTCTTCCTGGTCGTCGTTGAAGCGAGATCGTGCCCGTCCCTCTGATTTCCGCGCGTTGAGGACCACGTTCACCGCGAGCCGATGGAGCCAGGTGCTGAACGCTGCTTCGCCACGAAACTGGGACAGCTTCTCCCAGACACGAACAAAGACGTCCTGCGTGAGTTCCTCGGCGTGCGTTCGGTCGTTGACCATTCGCGCGCAGACGGCAAAGACGCGGTTGACGTGGGTCCGATACAGTCGCTCGAAGGCCCGACGGTCACCCGAGGCGGCCAATGCCACGTCGGGGGCGTCGCTCTCAATGAGAGATTCGCGCTCCAGTTCGGTCACCGTCATCGAAGGCCGGTCTCTGCCTGCTCACATCGTTGGATAACGAGGTCAGGCAAAGGGTTTGAAGCCCATACGAAAGGGATGGCGTCAGGGGTTCGACCAGGGGTACGTGCTTACAGTGCACGCCCCTTCGGGAGCCACGGGGCCAGCCGTTCCCGAAGCGTCCGAAGCGCCCTCGCCATATGGGCCTCGACGGCTTTCACCGAGATGTCGAGGGCCTCGGCGACCTCGGCGTACTTGAGGCCGTGCAACCGATTCAGTTCGAAGACCTCGCGACAGCGTGGGGGGAGCGAGGCGATGGCCGCGCGTAAGGCGACCTCAATCTCGTTCTCCGAAGCGCCCGAGTCAGCATTCGACGACGCGGGCAGCGTATCGGTGTCGAACTCCTCGCGATTTTCCACCCGGCGGTGCCGGAGCCGGTTGAGCGCGCGGTTCCGCGTGGACTGGAAGAGGTAGGCCTGGGGCGACCCCTGCAGCACAAGCGAGTCGCGACGCTTCCACAGTTCCAGCAGCACATCCTGCACCGTCTCTTCCGCCGCGTCCCGGTCTCGCAGCATCCGTTCCGCAAACTGGACGAGCGGTGCATACCAGGTGCGGAAGATGGCGTCAAAGGCCGCCTCGTCGCCGAGTTGGAGCCGCTTGAGGAGCGAGTACTGTTCAGATTCGTTGATCGCCATCGTTGGATCATGTTACGCGCCGCTCGTCGGGTAGGGTATTGTTCCGGTCCCGTGTTCATCCAGACATGAGCCACGACGCTCGTTCCGAGCACTCTGACGAAGGTTCTCCCCCTGATTGGGAGGCTTTGGCGTTGGTACTGGCGGACGAGACGGTCTCGGACGCGGAGAGTGTGCGCAGACGGGAGCGTGGGCGCGAATGGCTGCGGAGCAATCCGGAGGATGCCAACGTCCTGTTCGCGCTCGCGGCGATCGTCGATCGCGCGGCAGCAGGGACCGACCCGGGCCTGGACGTCGAGTCGGCGCTGCGGAAGGTAAAGGCGGGTCAGAGCGCCAGCCGGGTTCTGTCGTTCCCGGTCAAACCGGGAGGCGCGTGGTGGCAGTCCCCTGTTTTTCGCGGTGCAGCCGTGCTTGTCGTCGGCGCGCTGGGCGGCGCCTTATGGCTCACCACGCGAGAGCCAGCTGCCAGGGAAGCTGCGGTGGCGACTCGTGCCTATCGAGCGCCCGTGGGCAAGCCAGATTCAGTCGATTTGCCCGATGGAAGCCAGGTTGTTCTGGCGCCGGGAAGTGAATTGCGCGTGCCGTCGAACTACGGGGATAAGGGCCGCGAGGTGCGGCTGGCGGGTCAGGGTTGGTTCAGCGTTCGCCACGATGACGCCGAGGCCTTTGTCGTGCGCGTGGAAGGCGCAGAAATCCGCGACGTTGGGACGGTATTCACCGTGCGCGCCAATGGGCTGAAAGACGTTCGAGTCGCGGTACACGAAGGGGCGGTGCTCGTGCGGGGGGAAGGTGGAACTTCGGCCCAGGAAGTGGTCCTGCACGAAGGAGACGAAGCGATCGTCGTTGACGGCGCGCTGGCATCCACGACTCGGGGGAGCGTACAACCAGAGGACGCAGCCTGGGTGTCAGGTCGGCTGCGCTTCCGGGATGTCCCTCTGGCGGAGGTCGCCGCGACCCTTGAGCGGTGGTACGGTGTAAAGGTGCGGATAACGGATGCTGCACTGTCCCAGCGGAAGATTGCGACGGACGTTACAGGTTCGAGTTCGGTCGATAGCGTCGTGCGGGAAATCGCGCTCGCTGTGGGGGCAGAAGCAGTGAGACGCGGCGACACGGTCATTGTTCGACCGGCGGAGGCCAAGCGGTAGGCACTACACGCGAGGTGTGATGGCGGGACGGCTGGAGCAGCTGCTGTTCGTCGCTCTTCTGTCTGCGCCCTGGGCGATGCTCGGGGCGCAGTCGTCGTGCCCGGGTGTGGGGCGCGCCGCTGCAGCGTGGCAGGCGCCCCTGGATCGCGAAATCGACATTGGCCCGACTGTGATGAGGGTGCGGGACGCCATCGATCGTGCTGCGTCGGCGGCGAAGGTATACCTCACCTACTCGCCGGAACTGCTGCCGAATGATCGTCTGATCTGCATCGGCGCTGATCCCGCTCGCCTCGGGGACGCGCTGGCGCAATGGCTCTCCGGCACACGGCTGCAGCCCGTCGTTGCCGGCGATGCCCGCGTGGTCCTTGCGCTGGCTCGACCGGTTACGCTCCCGACGACCAGGTGGGGCGATGCCATTCTGTCATCGACGCAGCTGGCACCTGTGGTCGTACGGGAAGCGGGTCGCGACGAGACGCTGGAAGGGGCGTCCGTGCCGCGAACGCTGGTCACGGCCGAGCAGCTCGAAGCATCAGGCGCGCCGACCCTGGCACAGGCGTTGTCCGGCTCCGTGCCCGGGTTCTGGATGTGGGCGCCGTCGTCATTGTCAGTCGGCGGCGGTGTGGTAAGCGTTCGTGGCGCGAGCTCGTTCGGTGCGAACTACCCCAAGGTGTACGTCGATGGTGTGGAGGTGGCGAACCCGCTGTTCCTTTCACAGCTGGCGACGGACCAGATCGCCGAGGTGGAAGTGATCCGCGGACCGCAAGGGTCGGCGCTGTACGGCGCGGGGGCGATCGGAGGCGTGATCAGCATAACCACGAGCTCCCCGCCGGTGGCCGGTGAGGGGAGCCGGATGTCGGTGCGCAGCAGCGCCGGACTCAGCGAGAGTGCGTTTTCCCCGTTAGGTGCGTTCGTCCAGGACCATTCGTTCAGCGCGAAGCTGGGAAGTGTGCAACGTTCGGCGGGGCTGGGACTTTCGACGTCGACCGTCGGGGCGTTCATTCCTGGCGCCTTCAGTCAGCAACTGCACGCGTCTGCGGCAGCGCGATTCCTGGGATCACGGAGCCGTCTGCAGCTCACGGCGCGTGTCTTCGCGCATCGCGTCGGCAACGCGACGAGTCCCCTCCTGTCAGGACTGACGCCGCTTGCGGCGAATCCCAAGCCGGCTCCGGGAGCACTCGGAACGGATCATCAGCACCCCTTGTCGGCCGCGGCGTCGGTTCGAGACAGCGCGTCGGCGCAGCGGGTCCGGGAGTACACGATCGGTGGGACGTACGGAGTCCAGGGCGACCGGTGGGTGCACTCAGTCACGACTGGCGTGGACGGCTACCGGCTCCATGATGTGTCGGTCGTGCCGGGGATGGTTCGCACGCCGGGTGATTCGGCGCTCCTTGCGGCTTCGGGAGGAGCCGATCGGGCGTCGCTGCGCTGGACCAGCGAGGCGCGCTACGGGATTCGCGAGGGGGTGGCGGCGCACGTGACCGTTGGCGCCGATCACTCCTTGCTACGTGACGCTTCGCTGGGCACGTCGTTCGGGCAGATGGGCGGGCAGCCGTCGGCGGTGTGGCGTCACACGTCGGGCGCGACTGCGGTTGGCGAGATCACGCTGGTCCGATCGGTCGCGATCAACGGTGGCCTGCGGCTCGAACGCAATTCGGGATTCACCGTGTTGAGCGGCGTCGCTGCGCTGCCATCGCTGGGCGCGGCCTTCCGGCGCGACATCGGCGGAGCTGCGGTCACATTGCGCACGGCGTACGGCAAGGCGATTCAGCCGCCCCGGGTGGCGACGCGGGCTTCGGCATGGGGCGGGCGAGTGCCGACGGTGATGTCGCTCCAGCCGGAAGAGCAGACAGGGGTCGAGTTCGGCGCTGACGTGAGCTTCGGATCGCGATTCACAGCGAGAGTGACGCGCTACGACCAGCGTGCCACGGACCTGATTCAACCCGTCGCCTCTGGGGTACCGCTTGGTGCACGCGGGGTCAGCTATCAGCTGCAGAACGTTGGGGCGATCACGAATCGCGGGTGGGAGCTGGAGGGCAGCCTCGGACTTGGCGCGCTCACGCTCACCGGTGCGCTGGGCCTCACGGACAGTCGGGTCGAGCGCGTCGCCGACACCTATTCGGGCGACCTGCGGGCTGGCGACCGCGTTCTGCAGATCCCGGCGAGCACGTTGAGCCTATCGGCAAGCTGGCTCGGTCGTGGGTGGTCGGGTTCCTGGTCGCTGGCGCGCGCGTCGGACTGGATCAACTACGATTGGCTTGCCCTGGCAACGGACAGCCATGCTTCCCCGCAGCACCGGCCGCCTGGTGGCGGCCTTCGGCAGTATTGGCGTTCGTATCGCGGCGTGACGCGTCTGCGCGCCGCGTTTTCGCGCGATCTGACGAACGCATTCGGGCTCGTGATGTCGGGCGACAACCTGCTGGGTCAACAATTGGGCGAGCCGGACAACGTGACGATCGTTCCAGGCCGCACGATTCGCGCGGGGGTGCGGGCGAAATTCTGACGAGGACAGGCGGTGAGAGACACAGAACGCCTCGACCACCACTGCTCGCAGCTGCCGCCAACCGCCTCACCCGGACCGGATCCGTGTGGCTGCTCACGACTTCCAGATACCTAACGCGATGGTGAGCAGCGAGAGGCCCAGCGCGAAGGCACTCCCCGCGCCCACTACTATCGCCGCAGTCTGCGCCGCGCGACGCCAGGTCGTGGCGTTTTCGCTTCGCTCCAGCACGATCCAGAAGCCGAAACAGGCAATGGCAACGCCGGCGAGTGCAAGGCGCCACCACTGCGGCGCAAACAGCATGATGCCAGCAGCCAACAGCGTTCCCTTGGCGCACGCGACCGCGGCCTGCGCGTCGGTGGACCGCCGCGCGATGCTCCGCAGGAGCGCGCCGAGTGTCGGCTCCTGGGGCGGAGCATCCGGGAGAGCAGGACGAACCGGCGTGCGCTCGCTCACGGGACCTGCCTGGTGGCGCTTGCTGCCAACCGTTTGGTGAAGAGGACGAAATCGGCCCGCGCACGGTGCGGGTCGAGCGGGATGGTGTCGAGCGACGCGAGTGGCACCGCGCTGATGATGAGCGTTCGCGCCGCGGAGGCACGCCGCCTGGCGCGCTCGGCAGTGCCCAACCCGAAGTCACTGTGAAACGCGCCGTTGTAATGCACCACTATGGCGCCGTGTCCCGCGCGGCGCCATGCCGCGACCAGCGCTTCACCCATGGCCTCGTCCTTCACGCGTTGGGCTTCGTAGAACCGATGCGTGATGCGCAGCATCGATGCCGTGTCGGGCGCCGAGCCGGGACCACCGCTGCGAGGGCCGCGATGCAGCGCGTGAAACCAAGGCGGGTGGACCGACGATGCATGCGAGAACGGGCGGCAGGAGAAGGCGACGGACAGCGCCGACGCAAGGTGGAGCCTGCCGTCGTCGGCCGCCAGTCGGTCTACGTCCGTGTGATGGCCTCCGCCTCCATCTCCACCAGGTACTCATCGCCGATGAGATCTGCGCGAACGAGCGTATTCGCCGGCTGAATATTCCGAAACCGCTCGCCGTGCGCGCGCGACACGGCCTCCCAATCGGACAGATGGCGCACGTACACGCGAGTGCGCACGACATCGGCGAGTCGCGCGCCCAACGACTGCAGCGCTCCTTCCAGTTTGTCGATGACGAAGTGCGCCTGGGCTCCGGCATCGGAGCCGCCGATGGCCCGGTGTCCGTGCGTCGCGGTGGTGCCGGAGACGAAGATCCGGTCGCCGTGGCGCACCGCGCGGCTGAAGCCGGCAACGTCTTCCCAGACCGTCCCGCTCAGTGCCGACAGTCGGCCATCGTGCTGCCTAACGGCGTAGGGAGGGGGAAGCGACTCGAGGTGGTCACGCAGGTCGCCGCTCGCGGTGAGGTAGGGCGGCTTGCGGTATTCGTCGCCACAGTCGCCGGGAATCGGATGCAGCATGGCCAGCGCCTCGCGGAGGTGCCGGCGCGCCACATCGTCCAGGGCGAACTCGAACAACCTGGCGTTGTCGGCAATGTGCTCGGCCTCACCCAGTCGCGCGCCAACGATGATGCCTGCCACGGCCGGCTGCTCCAGGATGTACCGACAGGCGACGTTGGCGATCGTGACGTTCAGCCGCAACGCCTGTTCGTGCAGGACGCCCAGCAGACGCTGCAGCGCGTCCCAGCCGCCCGCTTCCCTCACGAAGCGGCGGTATTTCATCTGCGACCAGGTGTCGAGCGACGCCGGGTCGGGCCTGCCTAACCAGCGGTCGGTCAGCAACCCTCCAGCCACGGTTCCGAAAGCGAGCAGCTTCACGCCATACTGTCCGCACAGCTCGGTCATTGCGCCGGCCGCGCGCTGGTCCAGCAAGGAAAAGCACACCTGGTTGCTGATGATGGGAATACCGCTTGCCAGGGCAATGCGCAGGTGCGCCGTATCGAAATTGGTGACGCCGAGGTGACGGATCATTCCTTCGCCGCGCAGTTCGGCCAGCGAGAACAAGGCGTCCAGCCATGACGGATCGGCGTAGTTCCAGGCGTGGAACTGCAGGAGGTCGATGTGCTCGACGTGCATGCGCTGGAGCGATCGCTGCACGGCGCCCCGCACGTCCTCGCGCGTCAGGCGGCCCGGTTTCGGCACCCACTTGGTGAGCAGCTCGACAGCCGGGGCACCTGGCCGTGTGACGAATCGGCCCACGACGTCTTCCGCTGAGCCGTAGTGATCGGCCATGTCGAACGTGGTGAAGCCGGCCTCGACATAGGGTGACATCGCCGCAGCGGCGGCATCGAGGTCGAGCGACTTCCCGTCGCGCTCCATGTCGGCGAGTTGCCAGAGACCCGTGAGGACCCGGGAGATGCCGAGGCCGGGCCCCAGTTCACAGCGATCAACACGCGACATACGCGGCCGAGACCGTCGGCTACGCTACGGCGATCGCGTCACCAGGCCGCCCAGCGCTTCGAGACGCCGCAGGATGCGCTGTACCGGACGCAGGGCTTCGAGATCGTTGGCGGGCACCTCTCGCGCCTCGGCGCGCTGCGCCGCGGACGTGCGGTCGCCCACCGTGGGACCGCGCACGCGGTCGGTGGCGATGGCTTCGAGGAGGATGAGCGACGCGCCGGCGTCATCCGGTTCGATCACGAACCGCAGACGGATGAGCGACTCTCCCATGCCTCCGCGTCGCACCGTGTAGCTCGTCGTGACCACGGAGCCGCTGTTCTGGCCATCGCCTTCGACTGCAACGCGTTCGGTGCGCATGGCCTCCAGCAACAGCGTGCGAGCGCTGTCCGGTGACAGGCCAAAGGCAACGGTCAGCGGAGGTACGTCGCTCGCCGGCACGCGCGTCGTGGCGCAGGCGATCGACAGGCTCCCGAATGTCATGCCGGCGAGCAAGGTGCCGGGTGCGCGCCACCGACGGCGGTGGGCACCGAGGAGAGCCGGGGCTCTCAGCCAGAGCGCAGGACGCTGTGTCATTGAAGTTGAGATCGGAGCTCAGCAGCCGAACGGGCGACGAGGCTCGGCTGTTCGGACCGTAGCGAGGCTTCGGTAAACGCCCCCCATGTGACTGCGATGGAGGCCACGTTGGCGGCGCGCGCGGCCTGGAGATCGAACGGGGAATCGCCCACGTAGACTGTCTCGGCGGGCTCCGCGCCTAACTGCGACATGGCGAAGAGCAGCGGCTCGGGATTGGGCTTGTGCCGCTTCGTCGATTCGATTCCGACCACGACATCAAAGAATGGATCGAGCCCGACGTGATTCAGGGCGCGATGCGCCAGCACCTCGACCTTGCTGGTGACGACGCCCAGTGCGCGGCCCTCGCCACTCAGCCACTGCACCGCATCGTTCACCCCGTCGTAGGGGCGCGTGAGCACGTCGTGATGGGCGAGCTGGTAGACCCGATATGCCTGCACGAGAGAATCGAGCTGCTGCTCAGACTCGGCGTAGCCACCAAATTGGGTGACGAGGGGTTGACCAATGCCGGCCATGATTTCCGTGCGCGGGGGCACACGCCCAAGTGCAGCGCCAAAGGCATGCTCCGCGGAGCGGACGATGAGCTCGATGGAGTCGACCAGGGTGCCATCGAGATCGAAGAGCACGACGCGGAAACTCATCACCAAATCTAACGAGCGCCCAACGTTCGGAGCACCGGTTCAGCGGCGCGGTACGACAAGCAGGACGGCCCGCAGTTGATCCTGGGACGGGACCGTTTGCGCCGAGCGCGCGCGGGACTCCAGCTCCTGGCGCAGCGCCTGGATGTCGCCCGGGGTCAGACGAGCGCGTGCGTGGGTTGCCAGCCAGCGTTGCATGTGACGCTCCGGACCCGCGCCGACGGAGCGCGAGAGGATGCTCCGGAGGAGCTCGAGCTCCTGAAGGAGGAGTCGATGAGTCCGGCGTCCCAACCCTCGACGCAAGGCAGCGAGTCGGCGCAGCACCCGGCGATGGGTGTCTCCCGTGAGGCTGCCGATCACGTGCCCGCGGGCTCGCTCGGCTTCGCACCAGGCCTCGAGCTGGCTCAGCGCGAGCCGGAGCTGTGGCTCCGGCACGGCGACTTCACTGGCGCTGCACATTCCGCAGACGTCGGCCACGGACGCAGCCGTCGCCGCCACGGTCCCCTCGACGCCTGCGACCGTCCGCTGCTCGCCTTCGCGTTCGATCAGGGCGACGAAGGCGAATGCCTTGCCGGTCGCGCGCACGGCGCTTACGTCGCAGCCATCCGTTCGAGCGGCCTCACAGGCATGGCTCGGCTTCCAGCGGGCCGTCACCCGGCGCAGCCGCGCTGCCGACTCTGCCCCCGCTTCGGGAATCGCGCGCTCGCGCGAGATGCCGAGTCGTGAGGGAAAGACCATGCCTAACGGGTCGACGCCGATCTGCCGGCGGGTGATCCCTGCTTTGATGGAAAGCCTGCGCAGGACGCCGATCGATCGTTCCGGGGCGATTGGAGGACGAACGAAGTACTGCGTCAGTTCCGCGTGCGTCGCTCCAAGGCGGCGCAGTCGCCCAACACGTTGCTCAATCCGCGCGACGGTCCAGGGAAGGTCGAGATGGATCAATACGCCGGCGTCGTGGAGATCCACTCCCTCGCTCAGGACGTCGGTGGCAATGAGGACGTCCACCCGCATGGCGTCGCGGTCCGACGCCTCGCGCCTCGCATCGCCAGCGGCAAAGCGGCGGATGATCTCGTCCCGGGAAACCCGTCCGCTGGCGATGCGAGTCAGACCGCCGGCCAACAACGCGCAGCGAAAGCGGGGCGCCAGCGCTTGATAGCAGGCACGGGCAGTATCCACGCTGTGCGTGAACATCACCGTGCGCGCCGGCAGGTGTGATCCGATGACCGACGCGAGCCTCGTGAGGCGCCTGGCATCCGGAATGGGGGAGCGCCGGATCCGGTCCCGGAGCGCACGAACCGCTTCAAGGTGCGACCGCAGCTGCGCCAGCAGATCCGGCGCGACCTCGCCAGCCTCCACGCGCCCCAGGGGAAGCGCCAGCTGTACCACGCCGACGTCGACGATCCACTCCAGCAGTTCCCGGCGTGTCAGGATCCCGCCCTGTTCGAGGCGCGACTCCATGGCAGCGCCGGAGGTGAGACGGCGCTCCAGCGCCGCCAGCAAGGCGGCGTCACTCGAGCACCACTGGCGAACCAGGACGATCGTGCCTAACGCGCCGACGACCACACCGTCTTTCGGAGGCACCGGTGGCGGGAGGGCAAGCAGGGACGCCAGCACCTCGTCGTCGCCGTGATCGACGTCGATCCACTGTGGAGGCAGGAGTCGCGGCAACTGCTCCCGCGGTACGGCGTCGAGCCGGCGACAGAGGATCTGCGACAAGACCTCGGCCGGAACACCGGCAGCCGATTCGCCGAGGAAGAGTGCGCACAGCGTCTGGAGATCGCGCGTGCGATTGTGCAGCGGGGTCGCGGACAGCAGCAGGACGTCGTTGCCCCAGGTGAGCTGTGCGAGTGCGTCGTAGCGCTTTGCGGCGGGATTGCGCGCATGGTGGGCTTCGTCGATGATCACGAGGCCGTTGCGCACTTCCGGCGCCCGGGCGCCCCTGCTCAGCGATTCGAACGACACGACCTCGGCCGTCGTCGCCGTGGTGTGCAAGGCCTCGCTCCACATCGTGCGGAGCGCGGCGGGG